>JAIYDH010000266.1 GCA_027487585.1 Rubrivivax sp. | reverse complement strand
TTCGGATACACGCCACAGACACCACGGCCGTCGTGATGGATGAGCAGCATGATGTGCGTGGCGGTGTCGATGTCGCGGTGGAAATACCGCTGCAACACCATGACGACGAACTCCATCGGGGTGTAGTCGTCGTTGAGCATCACCACTTGGTACAGCGCCGGCGGCTTGGTCTTTGCCGCCTTGCGCTCGGCAACCACCACGCCATCGGGCTCGCGCGGGCTTACCGCTGGAGACTTCGGGGTTGGTGGGATTTCCTCGGGCATGCCCCATTCTATCGAGTGGCCTCCCCGTTGCGCGCGTGGGGGCGGGTGGGATCGGGTTCGAACTCAGACTGACATGCTCTCTCGGTTCGGCGCGGGCCAGCCCATGGAGTTGACGGCGGATCCCGGGTTTGTTGGCGCTCGTCGTGCTTCGGCGATCAGGTATCCACCAAGTGTCAACCTGTCTTTAGCATTCTAGGTGTTAATTTAGATTGACACTTCCCAACCCGGTACCCAGAATGGCCCTCAGTTTCTGAAGCGCTCTGAGGGGGCAGCATGGCAATCGGCACAGTCAAGTGGTTCAACGATGCCAAAGGCTTCGGCTTCATCGAGCCCGAAGGCGGCGGAGCAGACGTCTTTGCACATTTCTCTGCCGTGCAGATGGATGGCTTCCGCACTCTGAAGCAGGGCTGCCGCGTCAGTTATGAACTCACGCAAGGCCCCAAGGGCGATCTCGCGCAGAACATCCGCCTCATCGACGAACCCATGCCCGCCACCGCCGATCGCCGCCCGGCTCACCGGCCCGAGCCATCCGTGTCGCGACGCTGAGCCTCTTCAGCGGCCCTGCGCGCGCCTTCGTAGCGTGCAAGCTCTTCACCTCTGCCGCCCACCCGCCTAGCCCGGGCAGATTCGGTTGCACACCCACACCTTGCAGGCGATAGCGCGCAACCGCTCCCAGACGCGGTCCAACCATGTCTCGCTGGTCAGGACTTCGCAACCGGCCCCTCCCGTGGTGGCGGTGGGAGCCGTGGTGTTCGGGGCCTGCTTCGCCGCCGGGGACCGCAGTTCGGCGCTTTGGACGCGTTGCGCAGGGAGATTGAACTCCGTGCGCAGCAGCTTGCCGTCCGAGTCCAGCAGCGCGAACTGCGCCGCGTTCAGCGCCATCGGCTCGACGATGATGCCGACCCCAAGGATGTCCTGCGTGCCGATCAGGCTTCCGTTGACGAACCAGCTCGCCTGGCTCGACGTCGTGTCCGCGACCGAGCCGGCGGCGCCGCTCTCCTCGTCCACGGCGAAAGTGGCGTTCCCCGCCATGGCAGGGCCCAGGGTCCAGCCCGCGCCTTCCGTGGGGGTGACGCCCCCCTTGGTGGCGACGATCACGAGGGTGTCGACGCGCAGGTCCCTGGCGCGGGAAGACACCAGCGCCAAGAGGCCAGCGTCCGGCACCGCGTCGGCCTGCCGGCCGCCGCCCACAGCGCGCCCGCCGGTCTGAAGTGCCGCCAAGGCGCGGTTCAACGAGCCGACGACATCGGCTCGCCTCGGCTCTCGCTCGGCCGCCGCCCTGTAGGCGACCAAGGCCTTGTCGATCGCTCCTTCGCGCTCGTGCAGCGCGCCTTCCAGAAGGAAGCCGTTGGCGCGCTTCGGGCTCGACTGCTGCAGTTGCCGGGCGACGCTGAGCGCTTCACCGGCGCGGCCGCTACGGGCGAGGACCGCCACGAGGCGTGTCTGCAGGGCACCCAGTTCCGGCGCGAGCTCCAGTGCGCGCTTAAGGTGGCCCTCGGCCTGTTTCGGGTCGCGCTCGGCGAGCGCCATGTCCGCCAGGCGGCTGTGGGGCATGGCCGACAACGGGTCGAGCGACGCCGCGCGCTTGAAGATCGCCAGGGCCTGCTCGGTGGCCCCGTTGGCATGCTGGGCCCGGCCCAGGGCGTCAAGCAGCGACAAATCGTCAGCCATGACCGATGTCGCCTCCTGCGCCGCCGCCAGCGCCTCGAGGCTGCGCTTTTCGGCGAGGTGCGCGTCGACGAGGGCGCCCCGAAGCCCAGGGTCGGTGGGGTTGGCCCGGATCGCAGCGGCGAGCGTGTCCATCAACTCCTCGACCGATGCACCGGTTGCGGCGAGCAGACGGTACAGCGCCAGCGCTGCCGCTGTGTTGCGCGGGTCGGCCTTGGCGGCAGCCCGCACGCGCTCGACCGCCCGGTCGGGCTGCTTCTGCAACAGGTCAATCTGCGCGAGCACGACGATGGCTGCGAAATGCCGGCGGTCCAGCTCGAGGGCCTGCTCAAGCGCTTGACGTGCCTGCGGGTAGCTCTTCTGGGCGGCATGCACGCGGCCCTTCATCTGGTGCAGCGCCGGGTCCCGCGGCGCCTTCGCGAGCGCCTTGTCGATGGCCGCCAGGGCCGGCACCCACTGGCGTCGCGCCAGCAGGAAGCCCACGAGCACCCGGTCAGGCTCCGTGTCGCTGGCGCTGTCCGACAGCGCCTGCAATTCGGCGAGCCCGCGGTCGGCGCCCTGGGGCGTCCTCAGAGTGGCCAGGGCGCGCACCATGCGGGCGTCACGGTCGCCAGGGGCTTGTTCCAGCGCGCGCGCCAGCAGCCGTTCGGCTGCGGGCAGGTCATCGCGAGCCATTGCGGCGCGCCCCGCCAGCGTCAAGGTCAGGGTGTCGACCTTGGGTTGGGCGATCAGGTCGGCGAGCGCCGCCGACGCTGCCTGAGGCTGCCCCAGCCTCAGGTGCACCATGGCGAGGTGGCGGCGGACAGCCGCGTTCTCGGGCTCGATCTGGGAGGCCCTGCGCAGGTGGGACCTGGCGAGCAGCAGCGCGCCCGACTGCGCCTCGATGACGCTCGCAAGATGCAAAACGTTGACGCTGTCGGGCGCCGCCCGCAACAGTTTCTGGGCCAGCCCGCGGGCCTCCTCCTGTTGGCCCTCGCTGAGCAGAACCTGAGCCTCCGTGTACGCCGTCATCGGATGCCCGGGCAGGGTCAGCCGCATGCGGTCAAGTTCCAACCGGGCAGCCGCCGTGTCCTTGTTCAGCAGGTGTTGGCCGATCAGGTGCACGCGGGCCTCGACCATGGAGGGGTTGGCCTCGAGCGCCTGGAGGAAGCTCGCGGTCGCCGTCCTGCCCTCGCCCTTGAGGCGCTGGATCTCGCCACGCAGCAGAAGGGCCTCCGCGTCCCGCGGCTGGCGCAGGACGAGTTCATCAACGATCGCCTGCGCCGCCGCGACATCGCCCTTCATGCCGAGTAAGCGAGCCTTCAGGCGCAGGGCATCGGGTTGCTGTGCATCGAGCTGCAGCGCCTGCTCCAGGCTCAGCTGCATCTTCGGGTAGTCCCGCAGGATCGACCACGCCTCGGCCACGGCAGCCGCAAGCGCCGCTGCTGCTTTCGGGCTCTCCAGGGGCGGGTTGGCCAGGCCTCTGGTCACGGCTACTGGCTGCCCTGCCAGCAGGTGGGCCCGCGCAAGGGCCGGGATCACTTGGTCGCGGTCATGGCCGAGGTCGAGCGCCTTGCGCAGCTCCTGGATCGCCGCCACGCCTTCCCTCGCCTGCAGCAATGAGGAACCCAGCCGCCAGCGAAGTTCTGCCGAGTCCCGCCCCTCCGCCAAAGCCGCCTTGGCAGCCGCGATCGCGGCTGCGTGGTCGCCCTTGGCCGCCAGATCGGCAGCCTGCCGCTGCAAGTCGTCGGTGCTCGGCTTGCCGCACGCGACCAGCAACACGGCCACGGCCAGGGCTGCAAGGTGGGCAAGGGTCGTCTTCAAGAGAGCCGTCTCCGGTTGGCTGAGGTTTGCCCAAATCGTGCGGGTCGGGTGCAGGTCGCGCTTGCAGGTGCCCGTGCGGCAGGACCAGAGTCCTGTCCGGTGGCGCCACCCCTGTCTGTCAGTTGGCGCCCAGTCTTCCGGCGCTTGGCCGACAGCATACTGCGGAGGCTGCGCCTGGACATCGATCGCCGAGCACCTGGCCGCGAGGACCGTGATTGACCTTGCCGTTGGAATCTGTGCCCCTGGACGGGCTACGCATTGAATCCGGAAGCCAGAAAACAAGGAACCCCAGTCGAATGAACGATCTGGGGTTGCGCAAGCGTCAATCCGGGACGTCAAGCGACGGCCCGTGACCCTGTCACATGTGGTCGATCATCACCTGACCAAAGCCCGAGCACGACACCTGCGTGGCCCCTTCCATCAGACGCGCGAAGTCGTACGTGACCTTCTTGCTGGCAATGGACTTCTCCATGCTGCTGATGATGAGGTCGGCCGCTTCGAACCAGCCCATGTGGCGCAGCATCATCTCGGCGCTCAGGATCTCGGAGCCGGGGTTGACGTAGTCCTTGCCGGCGTA
>JAIYDH010000240.1 GCA_027487585.1 Rubrivivax sp. | reverse complement strand
GGAGCGCGCGCTGCTGGCGCTGTCGGCCGGCTACGGCCGCGTGCTCGCCTGGACACTGAAGCGGCGCTGGATGGTGGTGGGCGTGATGCTCGCATCGGCCGGTTGCAGCTGGTGGCTGTTCACGACGACCAAGAGCGAGCTCGCGCCGTACGAGGACCGCGGCGTCATCGCCATGCCGGTGCGCGCGCCCGACGGCGCCACGCTCGAGTACACCGCGCGCTATCTCGACGCCATCGACGCCATCGGCGCGCAGTTTCCGGAGTTCGACCGTCGTTTCCTGTTTGTGGGAGGTGGTCAGGTGTCCAGCGCCTTCGGCGTGTTCCGCACGGTCGACTGGGAAGATCGGACCAAGACGACGCAGCAGCTGCAGCGCGAACTCTTGCCCATGCTGAGCGCGCTGCCCGGCGTGAGCGCCTTTCCCGTGACGCCGCCCAGCCTGGGCCAGGGCTTCCGCTCGCGGCCGCTGGAGGTGGTGATCGTCAGCGGCGACAGCTACGAGAACATGGCCCGCGTGGGCCAGCAGATGCTGGCCGAGATGCAGAAGAACCCCGGCATCGTGCAGCCCGACATCGACCTGCAGCTGAACAAGCCCGAGGTCTTCATGGACGTCGACCGCGCGCGTGCGGCCGACCTCGGCGTCAACGTCGACACCGTGGCGCGCACGGTCGAGACCATGCTCGGCGGCCGCGTCGTCACGCGCTACAAGCGCGATGCCGAGCAGTACGACGTGGTCGTGCAGACCAGCGCCGGCGGGCGGGCCACGCCGGAAGACATCGAGAAGATCTTCGTCCGCGGCCGCAACGAAACCATGGTGCCGCTGTCGAGCATCGTCACGGTGCGCGAGGCCGTGAGCCCGCGCGAGCTGAACCACTTCAACCAGCGGCGCAGCGTCACCATCACGGCCAACCTGCAGCCGAACTACACGCTGGGCGAGGCGCTGGAGTTCATGGACGCCACCGCGGGCCGCGTGCTGCCGCCGGGCTACGCCACCGAGCTCAACGGCGTGAGCCGCGAGTTCAAGGCCTCCAGCGGCGCCCTGGGCGTGGTGTTCGTGCTGGCGCTGCTGTTCATCTTCTTGGTGCTGAGCGCGCAGTTCGAGAGCTTCATCGACCCTTTCGTCATCCTGCTCAGCGTGCCCTTGTCGATGCTGGGCGCGCTGCTGGCGATGAAGTTCACCGGCGGCACGCTGAACGTGTATTCACAGATCGGCCTGATCACGCTGATCGGGCTCATCACCAAGCACGGCATCCTGATCGTGGAGTTCAGCAACCAGTTGCGCCAGCAGGGCAAGTCGGTGATGGACGCGGTGGTGGAGGCCTCGGCCTTGCGCCTGCGCCCCATCTTGATGACCACCAGCGCCATGGTGCTGGGCGCACTGCCGCTGGCCCTGGCCAGCGGGGCTGGAGCTGAGAGCCGCCAGCAGATCGGCTGGGTCATCGTCGGCGGCATGACGGTGGGCACGTTGCTCACCATCTTCGTCGTGCCGACGGTCTACTCGCTGTTCGCACGCAATGCGATCCCGGGCGAGATCACGACCCCGGCTCAAGACGACCTGAAGCCCGCTGCGGGCCGTGCCGACTGACGACGGAGACTAACCTCCGATGTAGTGCATCTCGATGCGGCGTTCGCCCGAACCCGCATCGGCCACTCCGGAGCCCCGCAACTCGGAATACCGGTCGTCGCGTTCCTGCCAGGCCAGGCCGATGGCGCTGGCGATGTCGGCGTCGCTGGCGCCGCCGCGCAGCAGTGAGCGCAGGTCGTGCCCGCGCGTGGCAAACAGGCACAGGAACAGCTTGCCTTCGGTGGACAGGCGCGCGCGGTTGCAGTCGCCGCAGAAGGCCTGCGTCACGCTGCTGATGAAGCCGACCTCGCCGCCGCCGTCGGCATAGCGCCAGCGCTCGGCGGTTTCGCCGGCCGCCGAGGGCGGCAGCTTCTCCAGTGCAAAGGCCGCGTGCAGGCGTGCCCGCACCTCGGCCGAAGGCAGCACCTCGTCAAGCCGCCAGCCGTTCGTGGCGCCGACGTCCATGTACTCGATGAAACGCAGCACGACCCCGGGCCCGAAGCGATCGCGCACATGGCGCGCCAGCGGCACGATCTCGTGGTCGTTGGTGCCGCGCTTGACGACCATGTTGATCTTGATCGGCGCCAGCCCGGCGGCGAGCGCGGCGTCGATGCCGGCCAGCACGTCGGCCACCGGGAAGTCGACATCGTTCATGCGCCGGAAGATCGCGTCGTCGAGCGCGTCCAGGCTCACCGTCACGCGCTTCAGGCCCGCCTCGCGCAGCGCCACGGCCTTGCGCGCGAGCAACGTGCCGTTGGTCGTGAGGGTGATGTCGAGTGCGTCGCCGGCCGGCGTGCGCAGCGCCGAGAGCTGCTGCACCAGCACTTCCAGCCCCTTGCGCAGCAGCGGCTCGCCACCCGTCAGCCGCAGCTTGGTCACGCCATGGGCCACGAACAGGCCCGCTACGCGTGTGATCTCCTCGAAGCTCAGCAGAGAGCCCTGCGGCAGGAAGCGGTAGTCGCGGTCGAACACCTCCTTGGGCATGCAGTAGCTGCAGCGGAAGTTGCACCGGTCGGTGACCGAGATGCGCAGGTCGCGCAGCGGCCGGCCCAGGCGGTCAGACAGCAGCCCGGTGGCCGGGATCGGCTGCGCCGGGATGCGCGCCGGCCGCGCCAGCGTGCGCAGGTCGGCCAGCGGGATGACGGATTCGCCCATGGGCGCGGATTGTGCCGCGCGGCCTGCGGCGGGGGCGCCGTCAGGGTCGGGCTGGGGCCGGGGCCGGTACCGGGGCCGCCGACGCGGCCGCCTCGACCTCTGGGGCGCGGCGCGCGCCGTTGAAGCGGCGTGTCCAGTAGGCCGCGCGCATGTCTTCGACGCGCACCTCGCCGCCGGTGGCCGGGGCGTGGATGAAGCGGCCGTCGCCGATGTAGATGCCGACGTGCGAAAACGCGCGCCGCATGGTGTTGAAGAACACCAGATCGCCCGGCTTCAGTTCGTTGCGGGCCACCGGCGCCAGGCCCGCCTGCGTGGCCTGCTCATGGGCGCGGCGCGGCAGCACGAGGCCGATGCTGTGCTCGAACACGTAGCGCGTGAAGCCGCTGCAGTCGAAGCCCTGCTCGGCACTGCTGCCGCCCAGCTGGTACGGCACGCCAAGGAAGTTCATGGCCTGCATCACGAGCTCGGATGCTGTCTCGCGCACCTGGCGCACCACGTCGCTGGCCTCCTGGTGCGCCCGGGTGGGCAGCAAGCCGCGTTGCTGGAGCAACTCAAGCACCGCATCGGCAGGCGCAGCCGCTGGCGTCGCAGGCGCAGGGGCCGGAGCGGCACTGGCCACGGCGGTAGCCAGGGCGAGGCAGGCGATGCTCAGGAGTCGGGGCCGGCAGGTCATGGGCGGCGGAGCTTACCAGCCACGGCCGGCGTGGCTGGAGCCGCAGCGTCAGCGCGGTGCAAGTGGCCGAAGTCGACAATCGCGTACGAAAAACGAGGTCAGGAGACAGCCCCCATGAGCACCGCCCCGAGCTATGCCGATGTCCACCAGCGCTCGATCACCGAGCGCGACGCCTACTGGGCCGAGCAAGCCAAGCTGATCGACTGGCAGACCCCTCCGCAGCGCATCTGCAACAACGATCAGGCGCCGTTCACGCGCTGGTTCGAGGGCGGCACGACCAACCTGTGCCACAACGCGGTCGACCGCCACCTGGCCACACGCCCGGAGCAGAAGGCGCTGATCTGGGTTTCCACCGAGGTGGGCCAGGAGCGTGTCTACAGCTACCGCGAACTGCACGCCGAAGTGCAGGCGATGGCCGCGGTGCTGCTGTCGCAGGGCGTGAAGCAGGGCGACCGCGTGCTGATCTACATGCCCATGATCCCCGAGGCCGTGTTCGCGATGCTGGCCTGCACGCGCATCGGCGCCGTGCACTCGGTGGTATTCGGCGGCTTCGCCAGCGTCAGCCTGGCGAGCCGCATCGAAGACGCCGAGCCGACGCTGGTGGTGAGTGCCGATGCCGGCAGCCGCGGCGGCAAGGTCGTCCCCTACAAGCCCCTGCTCGACGAGGCGCTGCGCCTGTCGGCCCACAAGGTGCCCAAGGTGCTGATGGTCGACCGCGGCCTGAGCCCGATGAACCTGGAACCCGGCCGTGACCTGGACTACGCGCTGCTGCGCCAGCAGCACCTGGGCACCGAGGTGCCGGTGGTCTGGCTGGACAGCACCGCCATCAGTTACACCATCTACACCAGCGGCACCACCGGCCGACCCAAGGGCGTGCAGCGCGACACCGGCGGCTACACCGTGGCGCTGGCCGCCAGCATGGGCCAGATCTTCACGGGCCGGCCCGGCGAGACCTACTTCTGCACCAGCGACATCGGCTGGGTCGTGGGCCACAGCTACATCGTCTACGGGCCGCTGCTGCACGGCATGGCCACCATCCTGTACGAGGGCCTGCCGATCCGCCCCGACGCCGCCGTGTGGTGGAGCCTGGTCGAGAAGTACAAGGTCACGGTGATGTTCTCGGCGCCCACCGCGGTGCGCGTGCTGAAGAAGCAGGACCCCGCAGCGCTGAAGAAGCACGACCTCTCCAGCCTGCGCGCGCTGTTCCTGGCCGGCGAGCCGCTGGACGAGCCGACCGCGCGCTGGATCTCCGATGCGTTGGGCGTTCCCATCATCGACAACTACTGGCAGACCGAAAGCGGCTGGCCGATCCTGACCGTGGCCAATGGCATCGAGCGCCAGCCCAGCAAGTTCGGCAGCCCGGGCATCCCGATGCCGGGCTACGACGTGAAGATCGTCGACGAGCAGACCGGCCAGGACATCACCGAGCCCAACCAGAAGGGCGTGGTGGTGATCGAAGGGCCGCTGCCGCCGGGCTTCATGCAGACGGTGTGGCGCGACGATGCGCGCTTCGTCAACACCTACTGGAAGAGCGTGCCGGAGCGCCTGGTCTACAGCACCTTCGACTGGGGTATCCGCGATGCCGACGGCTACTACTTCATCCTCGGCCGCACCGACGACGTCATCAACGTCGCCGGTCACCGCCTGGGCACGCGCGAGATCGAGGAGAGCATCTCCAGCCACCCGGCCGTGGCCGAGGTGGCCGTGGTCGGCGTGGCCGATCAGCTCAAGGGCCAGGTCGCGATGGCCTTCGCGGTGCTGAAGGACGCCTCGCTGGTGGCAACGCCAGAAGCCGCGCTCAGGCTTGAGGGCGAGGTCATGAAGCGCGTCGACGACCAGCTCGGCGCCGTCGCGCGCCCGGCGCGCGTGCGCTTCGTGACGACGCTGCCCAAGACGCGCAGCGGCAAGCTGCTGCGCCGCGCCATCCAGGCCGTGTGCGAAGGCCGCGACCCGGGCGACCTGACCACCATCGAAGACCCCAGCGCCCTGCAGCAGGTGAAGGACGCGGTGGCCGGCTGAGGCCGGGCTTGCGTTCAGGGCAACAGACTGCGTCCGGGCTGAGCCCTTCGCCGGCTTAGGACTCGACTGTCGAAGCCCTCCCCGCCGTTCGGGCTGAGCCTGTCGAAGCTCCCGCCCTCCGTTCGGGCTGAGCCTGTCGAAGCCCTCTTCTCAGCATCGCGCGTCGCGGCAGGCGGTACACGGTGCGGGCGCTAGGTGTGGCGGTCGGCCCGTTGGGCCGACTGCCTTCCGCTGCTCGACTTGAGGGGGCACCGCAAAACTCGCTGCGTTCGCTGG
>JAIYDH010000132.1 GCA_027487585.1 Rubrivivax sp. | reverse complement strand
TGGCACAGCGCGAGCCCGACGATGGCCACCTTCCTGTCGAACCACGACGGCTTTGCCGGCCGGCGCCTGTGGGACCAGCTCGCCGGCGACGAGCGCCGCATGCGCCTGGCCGCCGCCACTTACCTGCTGCAGCCGGGCACGCCCTTCATCTACTACGGCGAAGAGATCGGCCAGGCCGGCCTTCATGACCCCAAAGACGCCCCCGAGCACGGCCTCGACGGCGACGCGCCGCTGCGCGGCCCGCGCAGCTGGACGGCCGATGCGCGCACCGGCGGCTTCACCACCGGCACGCCGTTCCGCCCGGTGGCACCGAACGTGGCCACGCACAACGCCCAGGCGCAGCGCCGCGACCCGGGCTCGCTGCGCAGCTTCTACAAGGCGATGATCGGCCTGCGCAACGCGCACCCGTCGATCGCGCGCGGCTCGTTCGAACAGGGCTCGGCGCAAGGCCTGGTGGCGGTGTGGCAGCGGCGTCTGGCAGAGGGCGGCGAGCGCGAGCACACGGTGACCATCGTCAACCACGACACGGCGCCGGCGCCGGCGCAGATCAGCGGCCTGCCGCCGCACGCAAGGCTGGTGTCGCTGCACCCGGCCGGCGGCGCCACCGCCACACGCGCCGACGCGCAAGGCGTGGCCACGCTGCTGTTGGCGCCGCTGTCGGTGCGCGTGCTGGAGGTCAGCACCGCGGCACCGAAGAAGAAGCGTGCGACGCGTCGGCAGGGGCTTCGACAGGCTCAGCCCGAACGGGCGAAGCGGACACGCTGAGGCCGGGCTTCGACAGGCTCAGCCCGAACGGCGGGTGTCCCGCGCACCCACTCCATTCGCGTTGGGCCTGTCGAAGCGCACACACTCCGTTCGCGCTGAGCCTGTCGAAGCGCAGAAACTCCGTTCGCGCTGAGCCTGTCGAAGCGCCCGTGCCGCGCAGAAGACTCTTCAGCCCACGCGGCCGGCCGCCCGCGTGATGCGGCCCAGCCAGGTGGTCGCGTCGGCATGTAGCATCGGCCACTCGAAGCGCCAGCACCAGTTGCCGGCACCCGTGCCGGGCAGGTTCATGCGGTGCGCCCCATCCAGGCCGAGCACGTCCTGCAGCGGAAACAGCGCCAGCTTCGCCACGCTCTGGCTGGTGGCGCGGATCAGCGCCCAGTGCACACGCTCGGCGTCGTTGCAGGCCAGGTACTCGGCGGCGTAGGCGCGCACCTCGGGTCGCGCGTTGTTCCACCAGCCGCGCGCGGTGTCGCTGTCGTGCGTGCTGCTGTAGGCCAGCGCGTGCGGCACGTGGTGGTGTGGCAGGAAGGGGTGCTGTGCGTTGGCCGCGGCGCTGCCGTTGCCCCAGCCGTTGAAGGCCTCCTGCACGATGCGCATGCCGGGCAGGCCGAAGTCGTCGCGCAGCGCGATGACGTCGGGCGTGATCGTGCCCAGGTCTTCGGCCACCACGGGCAGCTCGTCGCCCAGCGCGTTGCGGAAGGCCTCGAAGAGCGCCGGGCCGGGGCCGGGCGCCCAGCGGCCTTCGCGCGCCGTGGGGCAACTGGCAGGCACCTCCCAATAACCGGCGAAGCCGCGGAAGTGGTCGATGCGCACGAGGTCGGCCTGCGCCAGCGAGCGCTTCAGCCGCGCCACCCACCACGCGTAGCCCTCGGCGGCCATGCGGTCCCAGCGGTACAGCGGGTTGCCCCAGCGCTGGCCGTCGGGGCCGAAGCCGTCGGGCGGCACGCCGGCCACCACGGTGAGCTCGTGGCGCTCGTCCATGAAGTAAAGGTCGGGCCGCGACCAGACATCGGCGCTGTCGTGGGCCACGAAGATGGGCACGTCGCCCATCAGGAAGACACCGCGGCTGTGGGCGTAGTCGCGCAGCGCGGCGAGTTGCTCGTCGAACTGCCACTGCACGAAGGCGTGCACGCGCATCGCGTCGGCGTGCGCGGCGCGGGCCTGGCGCAGCGAGGCGGCATCGCGCCGCGCCAGCGGCTCGCCCCAGGCCCACCAGGGCTGGCCACCGTGGGCGTCTTTCAGCGCCGCGAACAGGCACCACTCGTCGAGCCAGTTCGAGGCCACCGTGCACCAGGCCTCGAAGCGGGCACGCTCGCCGGGCGTGGCTTGCGCAAAGAAACCGGCCGCGGCCTGTTGCAGCAGCGCCCAGCGCCAGGGCACGGCGCGCTCGTAGTCGGCGCGGCTGGGGTCGAAGGCCGGGGCGTCGCGCAATGCCTGCGCCGGCAGCCAGCCGGCCCGCACCAGCGGCGCCAGCGCCAGCATCCACGGGCTGCCGGCAAAGGCCGACGGGCATTGGTAGGGCGAGTGGCCCGGCCCGATGGGGTTGACCGGCAGCACCTGCCACAGGCTCTGGCCGCAGGCGGCCAGCCAGTCGACGAAGCGGCGCGCTTCGTCGCCGAGGTCGCCCAGGCCGTGCGGCCCGGGCAGCGAGGTGATGTGCAGGACGACGCCGGAGCGGCGGGTGCTGAAGTCGAAAGGCATCGGGCGATTTTCAGGATGCGGCCAGCCGCCGCAACAGGCGCAGGCTGCGCGGGGCGAGCGCGCTCGTGACATCGGTGGGCGTGTCGGCCGCCGTGTCGAGCGCCAGGGCCCAGGCGGCGCCCTCCAGGGCCTCGGCCGGAATCGACCGTGGCGCGGCATCGGGGTTCAGCGCCAGCAGCCAGCCGCCGGTGCGCACGGCCAGCGCCTCGGGCGCGTCGTCGTCCAGCGCAAAGGCGCGCAAGGGCGCTTCGTGCCAGGTGGCCGGTGCGCCGAGGGCACCCTCGCCCCGCAGCGACAGCACGCGCGCCACGAAGGCCGTGAGCGCGTCGTCGGCCTCGTCCCAGGCCAGCCAGCCGAGCGGGTTGTCCTGGTTCCAGGCGTTGTTGTTGCCCTGCTGGCTGTGGCCGAACTCGTCGCCGGCCAGCAGCATCGGCGTGCCCTGGGCCAGCAGCAGCGTGGCCAGCAGCGCGCGCTGCACGGCGGCGCGCGTGGCGCGGATCGTCATGTCAGCCGTCGGGCCCTCGACGCCGAAGTTCGCGCTGAGCTCGTCGTCGCGGCCGTCGCGGTTGTCTTCGCCGTTGGCGTGGTTGTGCTTGCGCGCGTAGGCCACCAGATCGGCCAGCGTGTAGCCGTCGTGCACGGCGATGAAGTTCACGCTGCTGGTGGGCGGGCGGCCATCGCCCGCATACAGCTCGGGCGAGCCCGCCAGGCGCGCCAGCAGCTCGCGCCGCGTGATCGCGCCATGCGGCCCCGGCTTGCCGAGCCAGAAGCCGCGCGCGGCGTCGCGGAAGCGGTCGTTCCACTCCTGCCAGGGCGCCGGGAAACCGCCAACGCGGTAGCCGCGCGGGCCGCCGTCCCAGGCCTCGGCGATCAGCGCCACGCCCAGCAGCGCGGGCTCGGCCTGCAGCATCTGGAAGAAGGCCGCGTCGCGCGAGAACGCGCCGTCAACGCCACGGCCCAGCACGGGGGCGAGATCGAAGCGGAAGCCGTCGACGCCCATCTCGCGCACCCAGAAGGCCAGGCTGTCGACGACGAAGCGAGCCACTCGCGGATGCGCCACGTTCACGGTGTTGCCGCAGTGCGTGAAGTCGACCAGCGAGCCATCGTCGGCAACGCGATACCAGCTCTTCTGGTCGAGGCCGCGGAAGCTGAGCGTCGGCCCGAAGTGGTTGCCCTCGGGCGTGTGGTTGTAGACCACGTCCATCAGCACCTCGAGCCCGGCCTCGTGCAGCGCCGCGACCATGGCGCGGAACTCGTCGGCCACGGCCGTGGCGTCGCCGGGCCGCCGCGCAAAGCGCGGGTCGGGGCAGAAGAAGCCCAGCGTGTTGTAGCCCCAGTGGTTGACGAGCCCCGGCGCCATCATCGGCTCGCTGAGCCGGTACTGCACCGGCAGCAGCGACAGCGTCGTCACGCCCAGGCGCCTGAAGTGCGCCAGCGCCACCGGGTGGGCCAGCGCGGCGTAGGTGCCCCTCACTTCAGGAGTCAGGCCTGGGTGGCGCATCGAGAACGACTTGACGTGCAGCTCGTACAGCACGCGCGCGGCCGGTGCGTGGCGCGGCGCCCGGTCGCGGCGCGCGGGCTCGCGCGCCGGCGCGACGCGGGCCTTGAGCGCCGCCGCGCCGTTGTCGCTCGCTTCAACCGTGTCGAAGGGTGAGGCGCCGAGCACGTAGCCGTGGTGCTCGGGCCGCCACTCGAAGCGGCCGACGATCTCGCGCGCCCAGGGGTCGAGCAGCAGCTTGGCGGGGTTGAAGCGGTGGCCCTCGCGCGGGGCGTGCGGCCCGTCGGCGCGCAGCCCGTAAACCAGGCCAGGCCCGGCGCCGGCGAGGAAGCCGTGGAACACGCCGTCGGCGTCGCGGTGCAGGCGGTGGCGCGCGAGTTCCTGCGCGCCGGCGGCGTCGAACAGGCACCAGTCGATGGCGGTGGCATGCTCCGACCAGACCGCGAGGTTCACACCGCCGGCCACGGCGTGCGCGCCGAAGGGGCCTCGCCGGCCGGGCGCCAAGGTGGCGGCAAAGGGCTTCGTCATGTAGTAATGCTACATGGTGGATTCCCCAGTGTCACGCCAAGCTGTTGATTCATAACGGTTTGCCAGCTCGGCAGCGGCACTGGAATCGGTTGAGCCGCCCGGCGATCGGGCTGTATATTCATTACAGAAACGCAGGGGCCCCGGCCCGGAGACAAGCAGTGGCCGAAGTCAAGCTGGCCGGGGTCGGCAAGGCCTACGGCGACGTGAAGATCCTCAAGGGGATCGACCTGCACATCCGCGATGGCGAGTTCATGGTCTTTGTCGGGCCCAGCGGCTGCGGCAAGAGCACGCTGCTGCGCACCATCGCCGGCCTGGAAGACATCACCGAGGGCACGCTCTCCATCGGCGGCCGCGTCGTGAACGACGTGCCGCCGGCCGAGCGCGGCATCGCGATGGTGTTCCAGAGCTACGCGCTGTACCCGCACATGAACCTGTTCGACAACATGGCCTTCGGGCTGAAGTTGGCCAAGGTGCCTGAGGCGGAGATCAAGGAAGCGGTCACCAAGGCCGCGAAGACGCTGCACATCGAGCACCTGCTCGAGCGCAAGCCGAAAGAGCTGTCGGGCGGCCAGCGCCAGCGCGTGGCCATTGGCCGCGCCATCGTGCGCCAGCCCGAGGTCTTTCTGTTCGACGAGCCGCTGTCCAACCTGGACACCGCGCTGCGCGTGAAAATGCGCTACGAGTTCGCCAAGCTGCACCAGCAGTTCAAGACGACGATGGTCTACGTCACGCACGACCAGGTCGAGGCCATGACGCTGGCCGACCGCATCGTCGTGCTGCAGGCCGGCCGCATCGAGCAGGTGGGCGCGCCGCTGGAGCTGTACGAGCACCCGTGCAACCTGTTCGTGGCCGGCTTCATCGGCAGCCCGGGCATGAACCTGCTCGATGCCACCGTGGCCGAGGCCTCGGGCCAGCATGCCCTGGTGCGTGTGAAGGGCAGCGACGAAGCCATCCGATGCCTCGTTGACGCCCGCAACGCCCGCGTGGGCGACGCCGTGAAGCTGGGCGTGCGCCCTGAGCACCTGCGCGCCGGCGACAGCGCCAATGCGCTGGCCACGCGCGTGACCTTCGTCGAAAGCCTGGGCGGCATGACCTACGCCTACTGCACCCACCCGGCCGTGGAGGACGTGCTCACCTGCGTCGTCGAAGGCGACCGGCGCCTGGCCGCCGACACCGCGCTGAGCCTGGCCGTGCCGCCGGAGAAGGCCTACCTGTTCGACGCCCAGGGCCTGGCCTTCCGCCGCCTGGCCGCGGCGCCGACCGAGCGTGCAGGCGAACGCACCCATGCGGCTTGACGCGGAGCGTGCTGTGCGGGGGGCTTCGACAGGCTCAGCCCGAACGAGTGACTCACCGTTCGCGCTGAGCCTGTCGAAGCGCTCGCGCGCCGCAGCGCTGCTGCTCGCGGCGACGCTGGCCCTGCCCGCCGTTGCCAATCCGCGCCTGCTCGTGTGGATCAACGGCGACAAGGGCTACAACGGCCTGCAGAAGGTGGGCGACGCCTTCACCGCCAAGAGTGGCGTGCGGGTGGTGGTGCAGCACCCTGAAGGCGCGCCCGACAAGTTCCAGGCCGCGGCCGCCGCCGGCAAGGGCCCGGACATCATGTGCTGGCCGCACGACCGCGTCGGCGAGTGGGCCAAGGGCGGGCTGATCGTGCCCATCCG
>JAIYDH010000178.1 GCA_027487585.1 Rubrivivax sp. | reverse complement strand
TCACGGCAACTGTCCGAGCGCAGCGGGCGCAGCCCGCGTAGCGAGTTTTGCCGTGCGTCCTCAAGTCGAGCAGCGCAGGGCAGCCGGCCCGCAGGGCCGGCCGCTTCAACTCACGCCGCAGCCCCCGCCCGCACAGCCCTTTGCTGCTGCGAAGCTTCGAGTGCGAGTGTTTGCGCGGCGCCAGGCTTCGACAGGCTCAGCCCGAACGGGAGAGAGGGCTACGACAGGCTCAGCCCGGACGGGGGAGTGGGCTTCGACAGGCTCAACCCGAACGGGGGAGAAGGCGTGGGGAAGAGACTTGGCGCTCATCACGACGCACACCACCCTAGCGCCCTGCCTGCCACACCCGCACATGCTCGATCTCCATCGTGCGCGGGAAGATGCTGTCGTCCACCGCGCCACCCAGCGTGCCGCCCACGGCGATGTTCAGCAGCAGGTACTGCGGCGCATCGTAGGGCCAGGCCGCACGGCCGGTGCGCGGGTTGCGGTAGCGGAAGTACACGATGCCGTTGACGCCGATCGCGATCTCGTCGGCGGTCCAGTGCAGCTGGAAATCGTTGAACGAGGTACAGGCCAGCGGCAGCGCCGTTCGCGCGCCACTACCGCTGCCGCCGGCGGTATTGACCGTGAATCGGTTGTGCACAGTGCCCAGGATCTCCCCGGGGTTGCGGCCCACGTGCTCGACGATGTCGATCTCACCATCGTCGGGCCACACGCCACCGGTGCCGAGCATCCAGACCGCCGGCCACGTGCCGGTGCCACAAGGCATCTTGGCGCGGATCTCGAAGAAGCCGTAGGTCCAGGCGGCCTTGCCGCGTGTGATTAGCCGCGCCGAGCTGTAGGCCTGGCCCCCCCAGTCGGGCAAGGACGACAGCGACTCACGGCGCGCGGTGATGCGCAGACGCCCGCCTTCGACGACGCTGTTCTGCGTCCGTGCCGCTGAGTAGTACTGGCGCTCGTTGTTGTACCAGCCCAGGCGGTTGCGATCGGTGTCGTAGCCCCAGCGCATGGCATCGGGCAGGCCCGGCGTGTCGAACTCGTCGGCCCAGACCAGCGTGTAGCCCGCCGGTGCCGGGCCGCTGGCCACCGGGGGCGCTGGAGCGGGCGGCGCCGCAACGGGCGGTGCGGAGGTGGCCGGGGGCGGAGGCGCGGCCACTGGCGGCGCCGCTGCCCCGGGCGCGTCGTCGCCGCCACCGCCACAAGCCACCAGCTGCAGCAGGCCCAGCAACACCATCAGCCGGGCTGCAGGCGCGGTCATGGCGCGGTCATGGCGCAGGGCGGCCGTACTTGGGCCGCTCGTCCTTGTCCCACAGGCCCCACTGCGTGCCCACCTCGCCTTCGGAGCCCAGCTTCCAAGGCTCGTCGAAGCTCGCGAAGTAGAAGAGCTTCACGCCCTCGCGGCGGCCCCACTGCTGCACATCGACGAAGTAGCGCATCGCATGCTCGGCCGAGGGCACGGCGCCGCCCACCGCCTGGCCGTGGCCGGGCCAGCCGGTCTCGGTGATCACGACCGGCTTGTCGCCACCGGCCGCCTTCACCAGCGCGTGCATGCGGCGCAGGTACTGTGCCGCCACGTCGATGTGCGCGCCCTCCCAGAACGGGTAGCAGTTGGGCAGCAGCACGTCGCAGGCGGCCGTCAGCGCGGGCCGCTCCAGGAACTGGAAGTAGGCGTCGACACAGCCCACGGGCACGTCTTCGGGCAGCGCGGCCTTCACGCGGGCGAGGTAACCGAGCAGCTCGGCCTCGCCCAGGTCGCCACGCAGCAGCACCTCGTTGCCCACCACCGCGGTGTCCACCAGGCCTTGCTGCGCCAGCGCGATGAGCGACTCGATCTCGCGCTCGTTGCGCGCGCGGTCAGTGCTGATCCAGGCGCCCACCATCGTCTTCAGGCCCTTCTCGCGCGCCAGCCGCGGAATCCACTCGTGGCCCTCGGTGCACGAGAACGAGCGCACCCAGCGCGTGTGCGGCGCGACCAGCTCGATGCGGCGGCGCACCTGCGCCTCCGACAGCGCATCGCCAGCGCGCTGGCCCTGCGTGTAGGCGCTGAAGCACAGGCCGTACAGGCCGCGGCCGAACTGCTCGGCATAGAGCGTGCGGATCTCATCCGCCGGCTTGCCCGCCAGCGACGAGGGCTCAGTGCCCGGCAGCAGCAGGCCATGGTCGGCCAGCCACGGGCGCGCGCCCGAGCCCTGCGACGACGCCTCGCTGGCGCGCTGCTTGCGGCGCTCGAGTTCGGCGTGCACTTCGAGGGCGCGCTTCTCGTCGAGGTCGTAGCTGCGCATGATCCACATCGCCAGCAGCGTGCCGACGATGGGCACGCCACTGTAGAAGAGGCGCAGGCCGTCCACCGCGCCCTCGGGCTGCACCGCTGCGCCGGGCGTGAAGGCCACGAAGGCCATGATCGCGCCGCTGAGCAGCCCCGCCACCGCGAAGCCCAGCTTCACCATCCACCAGTAGATGGCGCCGAAGATGCCTTCACGGCGTTTGCCGGTGGCGAGCTCATCGAGGTCGCACACATCGGCCGTCATGCTCATCATGATCGTGAACAGGCCGCCGATGCCGAAGCTGAAGAAGGGCAGCGCCAGCATGAACATCCAGGGCTTGCCCGGCACCATCAGGAAGTACAGCAGCACGTAGCCCAGCAGCGAAATGCCCTGCGACAGCATGAAGGCCAGCTTCTTGCCCATGCGGCGCGACATCCAGGCGACCGTCGGGATGACGGCAAAGGTGGTGACGAGCGCCCCGATGCTGCCGAACAGCGTGGGCCAGATGCCGGCAGCCGCCGTGTTGCCGTTGAACAGGTGGTAGACGACGATGAAGAACGAAAACGCCGCCACCGTGTTGAAGGCGTTGAAGATCAGGAAGGTGGCGAAGCACAGCTTGCGGAAGGGCACGCAGGCGAAGGCCTCCTTGAAGCCTTCCATCAACTCCCTGAAGCCGCGGCCGATGTTGGCCAGCGTGAGCGGCACGAGGTGGGTGTCGTCCAGCGTCGAGCGGCTCGGCAGAAACACGGCCGGCACCATCGCCAGCAGCATGCAGGCCACGCCGACCCAGACCGACAGCGTGCGCGTGGCCGTGTCGGCATTGGGGAACCAGGTCGGGTCGTACATCACGACCCAGAACCAGGGTGCGATCACCCAGGCCCACTGCCCGATCCACTGCGCCACGGCCATGATGCTGGTGCGCTCGTGGAAGTCGTCGCTCATCTCGTAGCCCATGGCCACGTAGGGGATGCTGAAGATCGTGAGCCCGGTGAAGAACACCAGCGACCAGAACAGGAAGTACAGGAAGTTGTAGGTCAGCCCGTCGTCGCGGTACAGCTGCCACATCGCGATGAAGCCCACACCCAGCATGATGGCGCCGATGAACACGTACTGCCGCCGCCGGCCCCAGCGCGAGCGCGTGTTGTCGGAGATGAAGCCCATGATGGGGTCGAGCACCGCGTCGTAGGCCCGCGGCAGGAAAAACAGGATGCCCCACATCCACGTCGGGAAGCCCATGTCCTGCACCAGCACGACCATGAAGATGCCCAGCGCGGCCGGGAACATCTGGTTGGCCAGCATGCCCAGGCCGAAGGCCACCTTGTGGCCGAAGGGCACCTTGTGGGTGGCGGCAGGTACTGCGGTGGTGTTCATGTGTCTCCTGTTGTTGTCTTGACGGCCGCCGCTGCCGGGGCGTTCAGCCGCGCAGGCTGCCGAGCAGCGCCAGCAGCCCCATCGCACCGAACACGGCGGGCAGCGCTTTGGGCGCGCGGTCGGGGTGCATCACGGGATCGCTCATGGGCACGACCCTTCGGCCGGCTGCAGCTCGGCGTACACGTCCTTCATCACCAGCTTGGGCCGGCGGTCCACCGTGAACAAGCCCCAGTGCTTCTCGGGCTCCAGCGGGTCGGTCGAGCCCTTCCAGGGTTCGTCGAAGGCCTCGAACACAAAGCACAGCAGGCCTTCGGCCTGCGTCCACGCCATCAGGTCGCGGTAGTACAGGGCCTGCAGCTCCTGAACCGCGTGTTCGGCGTTCATGCCGCGGCCGTTGCTGTTGGTGCACCAGCCGGCTTCGGTGATGACGATCGTCTTGCCCGGGTACAGGCGCGCGACGCTGGCGATGTTGTCCTTCGTGTAGTCGAGCGCCTCGTGGATGGGCTTGTATTCCCACACCGGGTAGGTGTGCAGCGAGAGGAAGTCGAGCTCGGGCACCAGGTCGCGCAGCTTGTGCTGCCAGGGCACGTAGTTCTCGCAGAAGGTCACCGGCTGCGGCAGCCGGGCCTTCACCCAGCGCACGTACTCGATCATCTTCGGCACCGGCACGATGTGGTCGCTCCAGTCCACTGTGGCCTCGTTGCCCACGGCCACGCTGAACACGGTGTGCGGATGCTCGCGCGCCAGCCGCACCAGGCGCTCCAGCTCGGCGGCGTTCTCGCGCCGGCTCGCGTCGAGCTGCTCCTCGCTGTAGGTGCCGCCCCAGGGGCAGCCGAAGTTGTTCATCTCGGCGCCGAGGTAGGCGCCGAGCATCACGCGCAGCGGCAGGCCGTCGTCGCGGATGACCTGCAGCACGCGCTCGGCATGCAGGCTGCAGTCGTACAGCCGCAGCAGCGGCCAGTGGCGGGCCAGCAGGTGCAGGTCTTCGCGGATCTGCGCCACGCTGGGGTAAGTGCGGCTGTCGGGGCTCTGGCCCTCGCGGTAGCCCGAGTAGCAGATCGCCCTGCCCTGCGGCAGCGTGACGGGCGCGTGCGTCGTGTTCATTTCAGCCGAACTTGAGCCGGGCTTCCTTGTCCCACAGGCCCCAGAAGGCGCCCACATCCCCTTCGGCGCCCACCTTCCAGGCCTCGTCGAAGGCGGCGAAGTGGAACCACTCGATGCCTTCGCTTTCGGCCCACGCGGCGGTGTCGACGAAGTACTGCATCGCGGCCTCGGTGCCAGGCACCGCGCCGTGGAAGGCGCTGCCCTGGTCGGGCCAGCCGGTCTCGCTGATGAGGATGCGCTTGCCCGGCGCGGCGGCACGCGTCTTCGCCAGCATGCTCTGCATGTAGGGCAGCGCCTGCTCGCGCGGGCAGCCTTCCCAGAAGGGGTAGCAGTTGGTCATGACCACGTCGCAGGCGGCCGTGACACGCGGGTGCTTCTCGAACAGGAAGTAGGCGTCGACATAGCCCACCGGTACCCCGGGCAGCGCCGCCTTGATCTGCTCGATATGGGCGATGAGTTCGTCTTCGGTGAGGTCGCCGCGCAGCAGCACCTCGTTGCCCACGGCCACGATGTCGGCGTCGCCGGCGCGCGCCACCGCGATGGCGCCGGCGATCTCACGCGTGTTGATCTCGCGGTCGATGCCGAGCCAGGCGCCGACCAGCGTCTTCAGGCCCATCTGCTTGGCCACACGGGGCGTCTGCTCGTGGCCGTCGGTGCACGAAAAAGTGCGCACCCAACCCGTGTGCGGCTGCACGATGGCCAGGCGCTCGCGGATCTGCGCCTCGCCGATCTGCGAACCCGGCTCCTGCCCTTCGAGGTAGGGGCTGAAGCACAGGCCGTGGATGCCGCGCGCCAGCGTGGCGCGGAAGGCCTCGTCGAGGCGCTGGCGCTCGGCCGGCGCCAGCGGCGGGGGCGCCACGGCGGCAGGGGGACGGCCAGGCACGAAGGCCCCGCCGCTGCCGGCGGCGGCCGCGCCGTGGGCCACCGTTCCGTGTGCCGCGCTGCTGTGAGCCGAACCCCCCGGTGCAAACGCCGGCGCCCAGGGCTGCGAACCGCCGTGGCCCGCAGGGCGGGTGTCGGCGTTGGGAGGAGTCGTGCTCATCGGGGTCTCCTGATTCAGTCTTGGGCGTGGGCGTGGGCGTTGGCAGGCTGCGGCCTCAGGTCCGGCGCTCGGACTCGTGCCCGGGCTCCCAGGGCATCACGCCGGGCCCGCGCGGCGCCACCGGGCCATAACCGCCCACCTTGTCGTACACGCGCACGTAGTCCACCACCAGCTCGGCCGGGAACTTCGTCTGCGGGTTCGGCACGCCGGGGAAGTTGCCGCCCACGGCCACGTTCATCACCAGGTAGAAGGGCTGATCAAAAGGCGCCGGCCAGGGGTTGAGCTCGGCCTCGTTCGCGGCCTCCGCGCCCTGCCCGCCTTCGAGCTTGCTGCAGCTCCACCAATGCCGGTAGGTGCAGGTCTGCACCTCGTCGACGAAGAAGCGGATCTCGCCCGGCTCCCACTCCACCACATACAGGTGCCAGTCCGACACCAGGCTGCCGCCGGGCAGCGGGTGGGTCTTGGTGATCAGCGAACGGCGCGGGTAGGTGGAGCCGAAATGGATGCTGTTGAGCACTTCTTCGGGCTTCTCGCCGACGATCTCCATCAGGTCGATCTCGCCGCTGGCGGCCCAGCCGCCGTACTTGTCTTCCACCGGCAGCATCCACAGTGCCGGCCACAGGCCCTTGCCCCAGGGCACGCGGGCGCGGAACTCGACGCGGCCGTACTGCTTGCCGAAGAGCACGCGGCCATCACGCGCCTTGGTCTTGAGCCGCGCCGAGGTGTAGCCGCAGCCGTGCAGCGGCGCCTTCACGGCGCGGATGTAGAGGCAGCTGTCGCGCACCTGCACGTTCTCGGGCTCGTGCGTGTAGTACTGCAGTTCCTCGTTGCCCCAGCCCGGCACCCAGGCGTGGTTCTTGTAGTCGTAGAAGCCGTTGCCGATGTCGAAGTCCCACTTGGTGCGGTCGACGGCATCGCCTTCGAATTCGTCTTGCCAGACAAGCGTCCAGCCGGGGCGTTGGGTGTCTTGCATGGGATGCGGGCTGGGTGGCGGGGAAGAGCCGGGTCGGCGCTGCGTCAGACGGCCAGCGCCTGCTGGCGCGCGCGCTGCTGCTGCAGCAGGAAGTCGCGATACCAGAGGTAGCTGTCCTTGGGCGTGCGCTGCAGCGTGGCGTAGTCGACATGCACGATGCCGAAGCGCTTGGCGTAACCGCTGGCCCACTCGAAGTTGTCCATCAGGCTCCACACCATGTAGCCGGCCATCGGCACGCCTTGCGCCATGGCGTCGCCAACGGCGGCGATGTGGCTGGCGATGTAGTCGCTGCGTTCGACGTCGTGCACGCGGCCGCCTTCTCGCGTGGGCACCAGGGTGTCCTGGAAGGCCGCGCCGTTTTCCTTCACGTACAGCGGCGGCAGCGTCCAATCGCGGTGCAGGCGCATCAGCAGCTCGGTCAGGCCCTCGGGCACGATCTCCCAGCCCATGTCGGTGAGCGGCTTGCCACTGGTCTTGGCGCTCCAGGCGCCGCTGGCGCTGACGACGCTGCGCGTGTAGTAGTTGATGCCGAGAAAGTCCATCGGCGTGGCGATGGCCGCCAGGTCGCCGGGCTCGATGTGCGGCACGTCGCCGCCCAGGTGCTGCCAGACGTCGGCCGGGTACTCGCCCTTGAACAGCGGATCCATGTACCAGCGCACCGAACGGCCGTCTTCCAGCCGCGCGGCCGCCACGTCTTCGGCGCTGTCGGTGGCCGGGCCGATGGGCGACAGGTTGAGCACGATCCCCAGCCGCGCTTTGCAGCCGTCGGCACGCAGCGCCTGCAGCGCCAAGCCGTGGCTCAGCAGCAGGTGGTGCGCCACCTGCATGGCCGTGCCGCGGTGGCGGATGCCCGGTGCAAACAGGCCCGTCTCGTGGCCCAGCACCGCCATCACCCAGGGCTCGTTGTGCGTGGTGATGGCCACCACGCGATCGCCCAGGCGCGCGGCCACGAAGCGCGCGTACTCGACGAAGCGCTGCACCGTGTCGCGGTGGGCCCAGCCGCCGGTGTCTTGCAGCGCTTGCGGCAGATCCCAGTGGTTGAGCGTGAGGTAGGGCTTGATGCCCCGCGCCACGAGGCCATCGACCAGCCGCTCGTAGAACGCGATGCCGGCCTCGTTGAAGGCGCCCTGCCCGTCGGGCTGCACCCGCGGCCAGCTCACCGAGAAGCGGTAGGCGTCGACACCCAGGCCGGCGATGAGCTCGAGATCGGCGTCGAGCCGGTGGTAGTGGTCGCAGGCCGTGTCGCCGTTGGACGCATCGGCAATGGCGCCCGGCTGTTGGCAGAAGCGGTCCCAGATCGACTCGCCCTTGCCGTCGACCCGCGCCGCCCCTTCGATCTGGAACGAGCTCGTCGCCACGCCCCACACGAAGTCGGCCGGGAAGCGGTGGCGGGGGTACAGCGGGTGCGGGGAGTTCATGGTCGGTCGGGCAAGCCAGAAAGAAACGGGGCGAGCGGGAGATCTCCCGATGAACACCCCCTCAGCATCCAGCCTCGGGTGTCGAGCCAGATATGAAAGCGCTTTCATAGTTTGCAAGCGCCTCCCCCGCCTGTCAATCGAGGGTTATCGCGAAGCGCCTGGATCGGGAGCCGAGCTGACCTCAGTCAACGGTGCTGCGGCGGCGCGCCGCACCCAGCTCGCGGGTGCTCTCGCGCACCACGAGGCGGGGCGCGGGCAGCGCCAGCGTCGGCGCCTCGCCGGCCAGCAGCTGCAGCATGGCCTGTGCCGCCAGCTGGCCGAGTTCGCCCACCGGGTGGTGCACGGTGGTCAGCGGCGGAATGGAATACACCGCCGAGGCCAGGTCGTCGAAGCCCACCAGCGACACATCAGCCGGCACGCGCAGCTTGCGCCGGTGCAGGCCCAGACCGGCGCCAAAGGCCATCTGGTCGTTGGCTGCGAAGATGGCGGTGAAGGACTCGCGGCTGTCGATCAGCCGCTCCACGGCCGCCAGGCCGCTGGCCTCGGTGAAGTTGCCCGGCATCACCAGGCCCGGCTCGTAGCGCAGGCCCGCGGCCTCGAGCGCCGAGCGGTAGCCGCGCAGGCGCTCCTTGCCGTCGGAGTGCTTCAGGTCGCCCGCGATGAAGGCGATGCGGCGGTGGCCCAGGCTCAGCAGGTGGTGCGTGGCCAGGCGCGCGCCTTCGAAGTTGTCGAAGTCCAGCGCCACCAGGTTGGGCGCCTTCATCGTGCGGCCCGTCACCACCACGGGCAGTTCGCGCGCCGTGGCGGCCAGCGCGGCGTCGGTCAGGCGGCCGGTGAGCACGATCACGCCGTCGACGCGGCGTGAGCGCAGCGTGTCGATGCAGCGCGCCTCGTGCACCGCGCTCCACTGGCCGCTGACGAACAGCGGGCTGTAGCCGGCGGCGCCGAGCGTGTCTTCGATGCCGCGCAGCGCGCCGCCATAGAACGGGCTGTCGATGGCCTGCGTGACCACCCCCACGCTCAGCGTGCGCCCGCCTGCCAGGCCGCGTGCCACCGGGTTGGGCACGAAGCCCAGCCGGGCGATGGCCTCGTCAACGGCCGCGCGCTTGTCGTCGCTGACGATGGCCGTGCCATTGAGGATGCGCGACACCGTGGCCGCCGACACGCCGGCACTGGTGGCCACCATCTCGAGCGTCACCTTGGCTGCGCCGCCATCGGCCGTGCGGCGCGCCTTCCGCTTGATTGCGCTGGGGTCGTTCATTGCCACTGTACCGGCCCGATCCTGATCTGCCGGGCTCCTCCGCCGCCGAGTCTACGTGCCGCGGCGAGGACTGCGGACCCGCGCGCACCCGCGGCTCGGCCATCATCCGCACCCGCGATCAACCCTTCACGAGTGACCATGAACAACGACCTCTTCGACCAAGGCCTGAAGACCCGCCGCGAGGTGCTCGGCGCCGAGTACGTGGACGCCGCCCTCGCTGCCGCCGACGACTTCACGCGGCCGCTGCAGGAGCACATCACCCAGTACGCCTGGGGCGACATCTGGAACCGACCGGGCCTGGACAGGCGCACCCGCAGCCTGCTCAACCTGGCCATGCTGACGGCGCTGAACCGGCCGCACGAGCTGCGCCTGCACGTCAAGGGCGCGCTGCGCAACGGCATCACGCGCGACGAGATCCGCGAGGTGCTGATGCAGACCACCATCTACTGCGGCGTGCCGGCGGCGATGGACAGCTTTCGCGTGGCGCGCGAGGTCTTCAAGGCCGAGGACGCCGCGGCCCCGGCTCAGCCGTAGGTGCTGCGCAGCAGGCCCAGGCCGTCGATCTCGACCTCGACCTCGCTGCCCGGCTTCATCGGCAGCACGCCCAGCGAGGTGCCGCAGAGGATGAGGTCGCCCGGCAGCAGCTGCAGATCTTGCGACAGGCGCCAGACCAGTTCTTCGGGGCTGAAGAACATGTCGGCCAGCGCGTAGTTCTGCCGCTCGCGGCCGGCCACGCGGGTGCGCAGCAGGGCCGGGGCGGGGTCGAAGGCGGTGTCGATCCAGGGGCCGAAGGCCGCAAAGGCCGGCAGGCTCTTGGCGCGCGCCCACTGCGCGAAGCTGGCGTCGCGGTTCAGCAGCTCCATCGCCGTGAAGTCGTTGGCCACCGTGTAGCCGAAGATGGCGCCGGCTGCCTCGTCGCGCGCCAGCCGGTGGGCGGCGCGGCCGATGACGACGGCCAGTTCGCCTTCATACGCCACGCGGCCGACTTCCGGCGCCACCGCGGGCACGGTGCCACCGTGGCCGCTGGCGGCGGCGGGCGACTTCAAGAAGTACAGCGGCTCGGTCGGCTCGGCCCAGCCGTTCTTGGCGGCGGCGGCGCGGAAGTTGTTCCACAGGCCGATGATCTGCCCCGGCTGGCAGGGCGGCAGCCAGCGCACATCGGCCAGCGGCAGCTGCTCGCCGGTGGCCTGCGGCGCGCCGAACAGATCGCCCTCGTGCAGCAGCACGGCATCGCCCTCGACCCGGCCGAGCCGCGCCCGCCCCTCGTGTGTGCATCGCATCCAGCGCATCGGTTCTCCTCGGTTTTCTGGTCAGCGCTGCCCGGCAGCGAGATGCGGGAACATCGCCCGGCGTGCCTCGTCATCCATCTCGGTCTTGAAGGCGTGCCTGTCCTTCAACGAAACGGCGCGTTGCGCCGCGGGGCGCTCGTTCACGGCGTCGAACAGGCGCTTGACGTTCGGCAGTTGCGCCCAGGCATCGGCGCCCAGCGCAAAGGCCAAGGCCCGCGCCCAGCCCCAGACCGCCATGTCCAGCACGCTGTAGGTGTCGCCCAGCATCCACGTCTTGCCCTCCAGATGGGCATCGACGATCTTCCAGTGCCGCCAGGCCTCGAACTCGTAGCGCTTGATGGCGTAGGGCAGCGGCTCTGGTGCGTAGTGCTTGAAGTGCACGCACTGGCCGGTGAAGGGGCCGATGCCCGAGGCCACGAACATCATCCACGACAGCAAGGCACCGCGGTGCGGCTCCGCCACCGAAAACTGGCCCGTCTT
>JAIYDH010000289.1 GCA_027487585.1 Rubrivivax sp. | reverse complement strand
CGTCTCATCGCCCATCACGATCGCTCCGACTGGGCGCCGCTGGCCTGGGTCTGGCTCGCGCAAGCGCGTATGCTCGCCACGAGACTAGCGAACTGAACATTTCGTTCACACCCTCTCAGAGTTCGGCCGCTTCGGGAGGCGCACAAACGTGCGCAGGCACGTTTGTGCGTCCGGCCTCAGCCAAGTGTCACCGGCAATCGCTTGAAGCCGCGAAAGCGTACGCGCCGATCGCGCTCGGGCGCGCCGGCCAGATCGAGCCGCGGGTAGCGCGCGGCCAGCGCGCCGATGGCCAGCCGGCCCTCCAGCCGCGCCACGTTCATGCCCGAGCAGGCGTGTGCGCCCTGGCCGAACGCGAGGTGGCGGTTGGGGTCGCGGCCGATGTCGAGCTCGTCCGGCCGCTCGAACACCGCCGGGTCGCGGTTGGCTGCGGCGATGCCCAGGGTGACGAAGCTGCCGGCCGGCATCGCTACCCCGCCCAGCTCCAGCGGCTCGCGCGCCTGCCGGTTGTTCAGCTGCAGCGGGCTCTCGTAGCGCAGCAACTCCTCGATGGCCGTGCCGATGAGCGCCGGTTCGGCCACCAGCCGCTGCCACTGCGGGCGGTGTTGCAGCAGCGCGTGCACGCCGTTGCCGATGAGGTTGGTGGTGGTCTCGTGGCCGGCGTTGAGCAGGAAGATGCAGTTGTGCAGCAGCTCGGCCTCGGTCAGTTCGCCTTCAGCATCGCCCTGGATCAGCCGTGTCAGCACGTCGGCCTCGGGGTCGCCAGGGTGGCGGCGGCGCTCGGCCACCAGCTGCCGCAGCGCGGCGCAGAACTCGTCGACGGCGGCATTGGCGCGCGCCAGCACCGCGGCCGATGGCGCCGGCTCCAGCGCCGACAGGATGGCCAGCGACCACTCGCGCAGCGGTGCGCGCTCGGCCTGCGGAATGGCCAGCAGGTTGCCGATCACCTCCACCGGGATCTGCGCCGCGAAGTGCTCGATCAGGTCGGGTGCCGCCTGCGCGGCCAGGCCGTCGAGCAGTTGCTGCACCTGCCGCGCCAGTGGTGCCTCCATGCGCGCAATGGCACGCTGGTTGAGTGCGCCCATCAGCAGGCGGCGCACGCGCGTGTGGCGTGGCGGGTCGCTGAACACCAGGCTCGTGGTGTGGTGCTCGAAGATCGGCGTGCCCACGCCCAGCCGCGGCCCGAATTCGGCCTGCTTGTCGCTCATCAGCGCCTGGTGGCGGTAGGCGGCCAGCACGTCGGCATGGCGCGTCAGCAGCCAGCTGCCGGGCGCCAGCGCGTGCACCGGGCTCGTGGCACGCAGCCGCGCATAGACCGGGTAGGGGTCGTCGACGAAGCCCTCGGGCGGCTGTGCCAACGAGAACCCGCGCAGGGGATTGGTCTCGGTGCGGTCCATGGAGCGGATGCTAGGCCCCCTGAACAGGGGGCGGGTTTAGAGGAATCGCACCTCTGAATCGTGATGTTTGACAGTGTGCGCAGCTCGCAGTGGCCTCAGCATCTCGCCCCATGAACACGATGCCTCAAGCCTTCGATGATCGGCCGATGCCGATGGCAGGATTCTCGGTTTCCAAGGCCCCGCCGCAGACCCGCTCCCGCGAGCCGAAGCTGACACTCGTGGTGGATCAGCCCGATGCCCTGGCCGCGGCGGCCCCGAAGGCGGCCAAAGCTGCCAGCGCCTACTCCCTGGAAGGCCGCCGCCACCTGGCCAGCGTGCCGGCACGCGATCTGGCCAGCGCCGCTGGCGCTCAAGTTCCGTCGGCACGCGCCGACAACCCCGAGGTGGCGCCCAAGTGGGCCCGCCGTCGCCTGGAACCTTTGGCCTTCGCACTGGCGCTGCTCATCAGCGTCGCCGCGCTGGCCGTGGCCACCCGAGTAGGCTGAGTCGGCTGAGTTGGTCTCGGCCGCGGCCGCCCGGGAGGGTCGGCGCAGGGCCTGAAACGGGGCTGCCATCGCGATGAAACATCGCGCAATGACACTGCAGCCGCGCGTCCAGCAAGGCGCGCACCCCGTCCGTCAGGAGTTGCCCGATGCCGCAAGCTGCCGTTCCGTCTGCCGCGCGCCGCTCTCGTGCCGGCCGCGTCGCCAGCCCGCGCGAGGCCTTGTTGCGCGAGGCCGAGGCCCAGCGTGCGCTGGCCGAGCTGTTCCCGCACATGCACGTCGATGCGCTGCGCGCGATCCAGGATCTGTTCCCGCTGGCGCAGCGCGGGAATGACGCCGCCGAGGCCACCGCCCACTGAAGCGCACGCGGGCGGCTGGGGTAAGCTCCCCGGCCATGTTCACCGGCATCGTCCAGGGCGTCGCCCGCGTCGCCCGCCTGGCCGACAGGCCCGGCCTGCGCAGCTTCACGCTGCAGCTTCCTTCCGGCTTTGATGAGGGCCTGGCCATCGGCGCCAGCGTGGCGGTGGACGGCGTCTGCCTCACCGTCACGGCGAGGCCGGCACCCGACCAGGCCGAGTTCGATGTCATGCAGCAGAGCCTGGCGCTCACGACGCTGGGCGGGCTGGGTGAGGGCGGCCGCGTCAACGTCGAGCGGGCCGCCAAGGACGGCGCCGAGATCGGCGGCCACCCGCTGTCGGGCCACATCGACTTCATGGCCACGCTGTCCGAGCTGCGTCGCCCTCAGAACAACCACGTGCTGCGCCTGGCGGTGCCGGCGCCGTGGATGCGCTACGTCTTCGCCAAGGGCTACATCGCCGTGAACGGCGCCAGCCTCACGGTGGCCGAAGCCGGGCGCGAGCGCGATGGCAGCGGCTGGTTCGAGGTCTGGCTGATCCCCGAGACGCTGCGCATGACGACCTTCGGCGACAAGGCCGTCGGCGATGCGCTGCACATCGAGATCGAGCGCTCGACGCAGGTGTTCGTCGACACCGTGCGCGACGCGGTGGCCGAACGCCTGGGGCCGCTGACGGCGGCGGTGGAGGCGCTGCTCGCCGAACGCGGCCTGAGCCTCGACGAGCTGGCGCGGCCGCCGGCACTCACCCGGCGCTGAACCAGGGCCCGGGGCCGGCGAGCCCGTTCACTCCGGCTCGCACAGGCAATGCGCCAGCGCCGCCGGCGCGCCATCGGCCGTGCGTGACAAGGCCAGCAATTCCTGCAGCGCCGCGGCCTCGCCGGCCACCGGCCCGAGCCAGGGCGACAAGGCCTGCAGCGCGGTGCTCTCCGGCGTGCTGAAGGGCAGCGGCATCGACGCCGCCACCGAGGCCAGCCCGAAGCGGTCGAGCAACCGGTCCAGCCGGCCGCGCGGGGCCTCGATGTAGCGGCGTGCCGGGGTGCCCTCGATCTTGGCGCGCTGGGCCGCGGCGGCCACCGCGTCTTCAAGGCCACCCAGGCGGTCGACCAGGCCCAGGCCCAGCGCGTCGCGCCCGCTCCACACGCGCCCCTGGGCCACGGCCTCGATCTGCGCCACCGTCTTGCCGCGGGCCTGGGCGACCAGGGCCACGAACTGGCGATAGCCGCCGTCGATGAGCGTCTGGATCAGCGCCGTGAAGCGCGGGTCGGGCGCACGGCGCGGGTCGGCGGCACCGCGCAACCAGGTTGTCGTCACGCCCTCGGTCTTCACGTCGAGCTTGCCTAGCAGCGTGGCCGCCGAGGGCAGCATGCCGACCACGCCAATGCTGCCGGTGATGGTGGCCTCGTCGGCGATCACCTCGTCGGCGGCCATGCTGATCCAGTAGCCGCCGCTGGCTGCCAGGCCCCCCATGCTCACGACCACTGGCTTGCCGGCCTTGCGCGTGAGCTCGAGCTCGCGCCGCACGAGCTCGCTGCCAAAGGCGCTGCCGCCGGGGGAATCGACGCGCAGCACGAGCGCCTTGATGCTGTCGTCCTCGCGCGCCTGGCGCACCAGCTCGGCCGTCGACAGGCCGCCCACCGTGCCCGGGTCGGCGCGGCCGTCGAGGATGGCGCCCTGGGCCACGACGATGCCCACCCGCCCGGCACCGGCGGCCGGCGGCTTGATCTGAGCCAAGTAGGCGCCCAGGCTCACCTGGCGGAAGGTCTTGGCTTCTTCGTCGGCGGCGCCGCGCTTCGTCATCTCGGCGCGCAGCTCGTCGCGCGTGAGCAGGCGGTCGACGAAGCGCTGCTTCAGCGCCCAGCGCGCCGCGTCGCCGCCTTCGGCCTGCAGGCTCTGCGGCAGCGAGTCGATGGCGCGGGCCACGCTGCCGGCCTCCAGGCCGCGGGCCTTTTCGACCGCGCCGGTGTAGCTGGCCCAGAGCGTCTGCCAGACCGCGCCTTCGGACTCGATGGTCTCGGGGCTGGGTTCGCGCGCCGAGTAGGGCTCCAGCGCGTTCTTGTAGCGGCCGGCGCGCAGCACGTGGGCCTCGATGCCGACCTGGTCGAGCAGGCCACGCCAGTGCGTGCGGCGGCGGCCGTAGCCGTCGACCCAGAGAGCGCCTTGCGGGTGCAGCCAGGCCTCGGTGGCATGGGCGGCCAGGAACAGGTCGTGCTGGCCGTAGCCCGAGCCCCAGGCCAGCACCGGCTTGCCTGCGGCCTTGAAGCGGACAAGGGCTTGCGCCACCTCGCGCAGCGCCGGCAGGCTGCCGCCGCCGAAGTCGTCGAGCACCAGCAGCACGCTGGTGATGCGCTCGTCTTTGGCGGCGGCGTCGAGTGCCGCGGTGACGTCGCGAACCCGTGTCTGCGAGCCACCGCCCTGGCCCTGCACGGCGCCCATTGCGCGCTGGCGCGGGCTGGCCGACGAAGCCTGCTCGACCAGCGTGCCTTGCAGACCGAGCACGAGCGCGCTCTTCGGCTCGATGGTGCCGTCCGGCCGCAGTGCCCACCACAGCACGGCCACCAGCATCACCAGTAGCAGCAGGTTGAGCAGCGTGCGCCGGGCCAGGTCGAGCCCGCGCCACAGCAGCAAGAGTGCCTGGCCCAGGCGCCGAAGGAGTGAAGGAGACGTCGTCATGGCACCACAAGGCTGTCTGCAGGATTGCCGCAAGCTTAGGCGGCGTTGCGCCCGACCAGCGGGGCCTTGCGACCAAGGCCCTGTTCGGGGCGACGGAAGGCGTGCCAACGTGGCGTCAGGCCGCGGGGATACTCCCACCCCGATGCAGGCCATCCTTGCCGTCACGGTTCCGTTCTTCGCGCTTGTGCTTTGCGGCTACCTGGCCGCGCACCGCCATGTGCTGCCGGAAAGCGCGATTCCCGGCCTCAACGCCTTCGTCCTGTACTTCGCGCTGCCGTGCATGCTGTTCCGCTTCGGCGCTGGCACGCCCATCGTCGAGATGCTGAACCCGACGCTGCTGCTGGTCTACCTGATCGCGGCGCTGCTGATCGTGTTCGCGGTGGTCACGTCCAGCCTGAACGAACGTGTCGGCCTGAAGGACGCCGCCTTCGGCGCGCTGGTCGCCGTCTTCCCCAACACCGGCTTCATGGGCGTGCCGCTGCTGGTGGCGCTGCTCGGGCCGGCGGCGGTGGGGCCGATCGTCGTGACGCTGCTGGTGGATCTGTTCATCACCAGCTCGCTGTGCATCGCATTGGCGCAGGCGGCCGAAGAGGGGCCCGATGGCCGGGGCGGCGCCCGTGCGGCGGCGCAGCGGGCGCTGAAGGGCGCGCTGTCGAACCCGCTGCCATGGTCGATTGCGCTCGGCGCGGCCTTCGGCTTGTTCGGGCTGCAACTGCAGGGGCCGGCCCAGGCCGTGGTCGATCTGCTGGCCGGCGCGGCCACGCCAGTGGCGCTGTTCACCATCGGCGCCGTGCTGCACCGCGCCGGGCAGCACGCCGGCCGGCGCACGCCGGCCATCGACTTTCTGCCGGTGGCGCTGGTGAAGCTGGTCGTGCACCCGCTGCTGGTGGCGCTGCTGGCGCTGACGGCGCGCGAATTCGGTGCGCCCGTCACCGGCTTTCAGATCCTCGTGCTCGTGCTGGCCGCAGCGCTGCCCAGCGCCAGCAATGTGTCGCTGCTGGCCGAGCGCTTCGGCGCCGACAACGGCCGCGTGGCGCGCATCATCATGACGAGCACGGTGCTGGCCTTCGGCAGCTTCACGCTGGTGGCGTGGTCGCTGGGCGTGAACCCCGCGAGGTAGCCCACCGCCGCCCCGCGCGCCAGACCGCGAGGCTCAAGTTCGGGCCCGCGGTGCCGAAACCAAGCGACCTGCATTCCACCGGGATCGGATCTTGAGCTCTGTCCAGACCTGCCGAGACACGGCCGTGCCTTTGCCCGCTGCCTACATGCAGCAGGTGGGCTTGTCGGTGGCGGCCCTGCTGGCTGCCACTGTCCAGCGGGCGGTCGAGCAGCTCGACGCACCGAGCAAGCTGCAACGCGTCGACGCGGGTTATGGCCAGGTGGCCATGGTGTTGCAACTGCTGCGCAACCGCCGCGAAGAACTCGAGGGCCTGGTTGGTGCGGCCCTTCGCGAGCAGATCGAACGGCACGGCGCCGACGCGGGCTATGCCCAGGCCAGCCTGAGCGAAGCCGCCGGCGAGGACCACCGCGTGGCGGCCTGGTCGAACCCGGCTACCGCGAAGCGCCCGGTGCGCTCGCCGAACCTGACCCTGATCTCCGAGTCGCAGATCGACACCGAGATCGAGACGGCGCGGATCGTGCAGCTCATCGAGTCCGGCTGCGAAGCCGAGTTGGTGGATCTGGCCGGGTTGTGCAGCGGCCTGCTCCGTCGCCCCGTCGTGGACGCGTCCGTCGTGCCGCTGCGGCCCTCGACCTGTGCGTTTGCCCTTCGCGAGGGCATCCATCGGGTCACGCAGGACGCGGCGCTGCGTCCGGCGCTGCTGCGCGTGCTCGGCTGGGCGATCGGTGAGCAGATGAAGGAGGTCTACGCCGCGCAGGTGGAATGGTTGCGGCGCCACGGCGTGCGGCCGACGGCGTTCCTTGTTCGTGCTGCACCGGGTGAAGTCGGCCACACCGGCCCCACCGGACCCTTGCAGGCCCTGGAGGCCGCGCCGGGCGTGCCCGGCGGACAGCTGCCGAGGCCGCCGGCGCAGTCGATGCGCGAGCTGGTGCACTGGGCGCGCCAGGTCAGCCCCGAGTCGCCGCCCGGTCCCGCGGTGCTCAAGGACGACGCGCCCGCCGTCGACAACGCCGAGCTGCGGTTGTTTGGCGTGCCGATCCGCTTCGGGTCTGGCAAGGTAAGCGGCGAAGAACCGCTGCCACGCGCGGCCTCCGAGCAGCTGATGGGCCAGCTGTTCGGCGAGCTGCGACGCCAGGCCGATGCCTCGCCAGCGATGGGCGGACTTCTCAAGCGCGTGGAGCTGGTGGCGCAGCGCGTCGCCATGGTCGAGCCGGCGCTGTGGAGCGATCCGCAGCACCCGTGGTGGGAGCTGCTGGACAGGCTGCTCGCCATCGCAGCCATGCGCGACGACCTTCGGCCGGCAGACCAGCAGGTGCTTCTTCAGGCGCTGGGTGGCTGGGTCCAGCAGATGGAGGCCGAGCCACCTATCGATGGCGCGGCCGGCCTGGCGGCGGCCGATGACTTGCGGGCACTGGCCGCGCGCCTGCTTGAGAACGCTGCGGAACCGCCCCCGGACGAGGTTGACGCGATTCAGCGCCTGGCCGATCGAGAGGAACTCGAGGCCACGTTCCGCGGCCAAATCCTGCAGCAGCTGCGCAGCACGCCGACAAGCGGCGTCATGAAGCGCTTTCTGGTCGGACCCTGGGTGCTCACGCTGGTGGCCTTGGCTCAGCAGAAGGGCCCGGACAGCGCGGAGGTCGCGGCTGCCGCCCTGGTTGTGGACGACCTCATCCGCGCCACGGCACAACCGGGTCAGCGCGTCTCGAGGGCGCAGCGACACGTGCTGCTGCGCCAAGTGCGCGATGGACTCAGGCGCGCAGCGCTGCCGGCGCCCCGCATCGATGCGGAGCTGGCGGAACTGGCCGACATTCTTCGCAAGCCGCCGCCTCATCCCGAGAACCCGCAAGAGATCTGGGAAGAGGAGCCGATCGCTCCCTTTCCTGTGCCATTCACGCTGGACCTGCATGCCGGGCTGCCGACAGTGCCTCTGGCGCTGCAGCACGGCGACGGCGCCGACTCTGCCCAGCCTCGCGCCACCTCGTCCCAGTGGACGGCCGCTCTCCAGCCTGGCGCCTGCTGCCGACTCTTCTTGCAGGGTCAGTGGATGACGACCCGGCTGCACTGGGTGGGCCCGGGGCAGCGGCTGTTCATGTTCCAAAGCCGCCACGGCGGTCGCTCGCACTCCTTGACGCAGCGCATGCTGCAGAAGCTGCGCGACGCGGGCCTGGCCACCAGCATCGAAGACAGCCAACTGCGCGCCATCGCCATGGACTCGCTGGTGCGCAACACGATGATCTGAAGCTTGGGCGACTTCAGCACCTTCACCCAAGGGCGCCGTTTGCGGCATGAAAAAGGGCGCCCGAAGGCGCCCTGTTGGCGGTGGAAAAGACCGTCGGCTTACTTGCCGCTCGGGATCTTGCCTTCCACGCCCTTGACGTAGAAGTCGACCTTGTCCTTCCAGGCCTGGTCGGCCTTGGTGTCCTTGGCCAGGCGTTCCTTGCCGTCGCTGCCGACGATGGGGCCGGTGAAGACCTCCAGCGTGCCGGCCTTGATGCCGGCGTTGGCGGCCTCGGCCTTGGCCTTGACCTCGGCCGGCACGAAGTCGGCGATCTTGATCACGTCGTTGGCGCCTTCCGGCTTGCCCCAGATCGTGCGCTGCTCGCCCTTCCAGGTGCCGTCCATCAGCGCCTTGATGGTCTTCGTGTAGTACGGGCCCCAATAGACCATGTTGCTGGCCAGGTGCGCCTTGGGCGCGTAGCTGCTCATGTCGCTGTCCCAGCCGAAGGCGAACTTGCCGTTCTTCTCGGCCGTCTGCAGCACGGCGGTGGAGTCGGTGTTCTGCAGCAGCACGTCGGCGCCCTTGTTGATGAGCTCCTGTGCGGCCGCGCCTTCCTTCTCGGGGTCGAACCAGCTGTTGATCCAGACCACGCGCGTCTTGATCTTCGGGTTCACGCTCTGCGCGCCCAGGGTGAAGGCGTTGATGTTGCGCAGCACTTCAGGGATGGGGAAGCTGGCGACGAAGCCCAGCGTGTTGGACTTGGTCATGCCGCCGGCGATGACGCCGCTGACGTAGGCATCGTGATAGAAGCGCGCGTCGTACACGTTCATGTTCACGGCCGTCTTGTAGCCGGTGGCGTGCTCGAACTTCACGTCGGGGAACTCGGCCGCCACCTTGAGCATGGCGTCCATGTAGCCGAAGCTGGTGGCGAAGATGATCTTGTTGCCTTGCGAGGCCAGGTCGCGGATCACGCGCTCGCCGTCGGCGTAGGGCACCTTCTCGACGAAGGTGGTCTTGACCTTGTCGCCAAGCGCGGCCTCCACGGCCTTGCGGCCCTGGTCGTGCGCAAACGTCCAGCCGGCGTCACCCACCGGGCCGATGTAGACCCAGGCCGCCTTCAGGGGCTCGGGCTTCGGTGCCGAGGCGGCAGCCGGGGCTGCGGCGGCCGGTGCCGGCGCCTCTTCCTTCTTGCCGCATCCGGCCAGCGTGGCGGCTGCCGTGATGCCGGCCAGTGCGAACAGGCGGCGGGTGAGGATGGGGTTCATCGAGTTTCTTCTCCTGGGGTGTATGGGGAGGGGTTGGTGAGGCAGAAAACAGGCCAATCGTGGCGAAATTATGAGCCGGGCCTGAACGGTTTCCCTAGCGAAGCCGGCATGTTCAGGCGGATGAAGGCCGTGTTGCGGCTGATCAGGGCCAGCACCACGATGGTGGCCACGTAGGGCAACATGGTTAGCAGATGGCTCGAGATCTGCACGCCTTGGGCCTGCAGGTTGAGCTGCAGCACCGTCACGCCGCCAAAGAGATAAGCCCCCAGCAGCGCGCGTGCCGGGCGCCACGTGGCGAACACCGTCAGTGCCAGTGCGATCCAGCCGCGGCCCGCGGTCAGGCCCTCCACCCACAGCGGCGCCGTCACGAGCGAGATGTAGGCCCCGGCCAGCCCGCACAGCGCACCGCCGGCGCACACGGCGGCCATGCGGAT
>JAIYDH010000141.1 GCA_027487585.1 Rubrivivax sp. | reverse complement strand
CGCGTGATGCGGCCGCGCGTGCTCGGGTACACGGCCGTGCTCGGGCTCATCTGCACGGCGCTGCTGGTGGCCTTGCTGCTGCGCTCGCCGTTCAAGGTGGACGTGGTGCGCGACCGCGGTACGCTCGGGCGCGTGGTCGACGACGGCTGGATCGAAAACGTCTACCGCCTGCAGATCATGAACGCGACCGAGAGCTCGCAGACCTACCTAATCACGGCCGAAGGCTTGAACGGCCTGCTGCTAGACCGCCGCGAGCCGCTGACGCTGGCCCCGGCCGAGGCGCGCTGGATCGCCGTGGCCGCCCGCGTGCCACCCGAGGTGGCCACCAATGCCGGCAGCGGCGCACATCCGCTGCGATTCCTGGTGACGCTGCAGACGTCCGAGGGCACGGCGGCACACCGGGTCGTCGAAAAAGCCACTTTCCTGGTGCCGCGTTGATGTCGGCGCCTGCCCCTGAACGGAGATTCCCATGAGCGAAGAAGCCTCTCCCCCCTGGTACAAGCTGCCCATCGTCTGGATGGTCATCGGCGGGCCTGCCGCCGTGGTGGTGGCAGGATTTGCCACGCTGGCCATCGCGATAGCCAACCCCGACCCTTTGACGAACTTGCCGTCAGTCAAGAGCAACGCCGAGCTGCCGGCCGTGCAGGGCCGCAACCACGCGGCCACGCCGCAGCAGTAGAGCCGGCAGCCACCGAACCCGCCCCATGAAGCGCATCGCTCGCCGCTCAGCAGCCATCCTGTGGCCGGCCTTCCTGGTAGCAGCGGTGCTGGAGATCCTGGTGTTCGCGTTTGTCGACCCGCTGACGCTGCACACGGCGTCCGGCCAAGCCCTGGCGCTCTCAAGCAGCGCCGTCTACTCGATCGCGTTCTTCGTGTTCTGGGCCTGCATCAGCACGGCCTGCGCGCTGACGGTGCTGCTCGAGCGCAGCGCCGAGGATCTCAACGAGGGCACCACACCGGGCTGAGGGTCCATCGGGCGGCTTCGCGGCCGCGCAGCCGCGCGGCTCAGCAGGGCGTGCCGTTGACCAGGCGCTGCAGCGCGTCGGGGTCGAGCACCTCGATCTGCCGCTGCTTGACGGTGAGGATGCCTTCGTCCTGGAAGCGGCTGAAGGCGCGGCTCACGGTCTCGAGCTTCAGGCCCAGGTAGCTGCCGATCTCCTCGCGCGTCATGCGCAGGATCAGCGAGCTCGACGAGAAGCCGCGTGTGCGCAGCCGCTGCGTCAGGTTCAGCAGGAAGGCAGCCAGCCGCTCTTCGGCCCGCATGCTGCCCAACAACAGCATCACGCCGTGGTCGCGCACGATCTCGCGGCTCATGATCTTGTGGAAGTGGCGCTGCAGATCCGACAGCTCGCGCGAGAGTTCCTCGAGCTGGTGGAAAGGGATGATGCAGACCTGCGAGTCTTCGAGCGCCAGCGCATCGCAGGTGTGGCGGTCGGTACCGATACCGTCGAGCCCGAGCAATTCGCCGGCCATCTGGAAGCCGGTCACCTGGTCGCGGCCGTCCTCAGAAGACACGCAGGTCTTGAAGAACCCCGTGCGCACGGCGTAGAGCGCCGTGAAGGCATCGCCCACATGGAACAGCGCCTCGCCGCGGGGCACCGTGCGGCGGGTGGCCACGATGTCGTCGAGCCTCTCGAGCTGCTGGTTCGACATGCCCACGGGCAGGCACAGCTCACGCAGGTTGCAACTGGAGCAGGCAACCTTGAAAGGCTCGAGGCGGAGGGTGGAGGGGGTGGACTGCATGGGACACGGCTCCTGTGCCGCAGTATCACCGAAACTCCAGACAGCCCCGAAAGTGCAGTTCGAGGCCGGCCGTTGAGTTAAATCAAGCGGGCTTAGGAGGTGCTGCTGCACATTGCAACGCATGTCTACTGTCGCCACCCCCAACGCAGCCCAACCGGCGACCGTCAGCCTCAGCGATGAACAGCTGGCCAAGCTCGACGTACCTGGCCCGCGCTACACCTCCTACCCCACGGCCGACCGCTTCGTCGAGGCCTTCGGCTCCGACCAGTACCGCCAGGCCCTGCGCCAGCGCGCGATGGGCGCGCGCGTCGGCGGCGCGCCGCCCTTGTCGCTGTACGTGCACATCCCGTTCTGCGACTCGGTGTGCTACTACTGCGCCTGCAACAAGATCATCACCAAACACAAGAGCCGTGGCGCCGAGTACCTGCACTGGCTCGAGCGCGAGGTCGAGCTGCACCGGGCCGAGCTCGGCAGCGCGCAGCCGGTGTCGCAGCTGCACCTGGGCGGGGGTTCGCCGACGTTTCTGTCGGACGACGAACTCGCCAGCCTGATGACGCTGCTGCGCAGCGCCTTCAAGCTGCAGCCGCAGGCCGAGCTGTCGATCGAGGTCGACCCCCGCACGGCCACGCCGCAGCGCCTGCGCAACCTGGCGGCCCTGGGCTTCAACCGGGTCAGCTTCGGCATCCAGGACTTCGACCCCGAGGTGCAGGCTGCCGTGCACCGTGTGCAGAGCTTCGAGATGGTGCAGGAGCTGGTGGCCGAGGCCCGGGCGCTGCGCTTCGAGTCGATCAACGCCGACCTGATCTACGGCCTGCCCAGGCAGACGCCGGAGTCGTTCCGCCGCACCATCGCGCAGGTGGCCCGGCTGCGCCCGTCGCGCATCGCGCTGTACGCCTACGCGCACCTGCCCGAACGCTTCAAGCCGCAGCGCCGCATCCACGCCGCCGAGCTGCCGCGCGGCGAACAGCGCGTGCGCATGCTCGGCGACGCGCTTGCGGGCTTCGTCGGCAGTGGCTATGTCTACATCGGCATGGATCACTTCGCGCTGCCGGGCGATGCCCTGGCCGTGGCCAAGCGACAAGGCCGCCTGCATCGCAACTTCCAGGGCTACAGCACGCAACCCGACTGCGACCTCGTGGCGCTGGGCGTGTCCTCCATCGGACGCATCGGCGCCACCTACAGCCAGAACGCCAAGACGATGGAGGAGTACCAGGACGCGATCGCCCAGGGGCGCTTTCCGGTGGTGAGGGGCCTGGCGCTCACGCGGGACGACCTCGTCCGCCGCGCCGTCATCATGGCGCTGATGTGCCAGGGGCGCGTCGAGTTCGAGTCGATCGAACTGGCGCACCTGGTGAAGGTGCCCGAGGTCTTTGCCGCCGAGCTGGCGCGTCTGCGCCAGCTTCAGGAGATGGGCCTGGTGCAGGTCGACGACCAGGAGATCCAGATCACGCCCACCGGTTGGTACTTCGTGCGCGCCATCGCGATGGTGTTCGACCGCCACCTGCAGTCCGACCAGGCGCGCGAGCGCTTCTCGCGCATCATCTGAGCACGATGGACGCGGCCCTGATCGCCAGCGCGGCGCTGCTGGGGCTGGCCGGCATGCCGCACTGCGCCGCCATGTGCAGCGCGCCGTGCGCGGCGGCCACCGGCCCGCGCGGGCCGGGTTTGTGGGCCTTTCAGTCGACCCGGGTGCTGGGCTATGCAGCGGCCGGCCTGGTGGCGTCGGCAAGCGTCGGCACGCTGGCGAGCCTGTCGCAGTGGACGCCGGCACTGCGGCCGCTGTGGGTGCTGTTCCATGTGGCGATGCTGGTGCTGGGGCTGTGGCTGCTGGTGCAGGGCCGCCAGCCGGCGTGGATGGGCCAGATCGGGCGCGTGGCGGTGCCCGCGGGCGCTGAGCCGGGGCTGGCCACGCCGGCGGGTTCGGCGCCCGTCCGTGTGTGGCGAACGCCGCTGCGCGCGGCGGCTGCCGGTTCCTTGTGGGTGGCGTGGCCTTGCGGGTTGCTGCAGTCAGCGCTGCTGGTGGCCTCGATGACACAGACGCCCTGGGCCGGCGCCACGGCCATGGCCGCTTTTGCCGTGGCATCGGCCGGCGGCCTGCTGGCAGCGCCGACCATGTGGCGGCTGCTCAAGGGCCGCGCCGACGCGCCGGGGCTGGAGCGCCGGCTGGCACGTGCGGCCGGCGCGCTGCTGGCCGTGGCGGCGCTGTTTGCCCTGGGCAAGGACATCTGGCACCCGATCGCTGCCTACTGCGGCTGGGCCTGAGGCGGCGGCCAGCGCGGCCCCGGTCGACCAAGAAAAACGCCCGGCAAGCCGGGCGTCTTCACACTCGCGCGAGGCGCGATTACTTCTTCGGCTCTTCCTTCTTGGCGGCCGGGGCGGCGGCCTTGGCGGGCTTGGCCTCTTCCTTCTTGGCGGCCGGGGCGGCGGCGGGCGCGGCAGCGGCCGGCTTGGCTTCTTCCTTCTTGGCGGCCGGGGCGGCGGCGGCGGCCGGGGCAGCCTTCTTCTCATCCTTCTTGGCATCGGCAGCGAACGCGCCGGTGGTGGCGAAGGCGGCGACGATCAGGGCGGCCAGGAGCTTGTTCATCTCGGTAATCCTTTGAAGTGCGTTAAGTGAAGCCGCCGCTTCGTTTGTGAGCGGCGCCTGCTGGAAACGCGCGGACGCGTCAGTCGGTTGACAGACCCCGTGAACTAGAATTTCGGCGCTCGATTGCGCACCGGACGCACGGCCCGCCGTGCAGGCCTCCGGTGTAACCCGCATACCCGAAGGAGACCCGTTCCACCATGTACCAGCACATCAAGGTGCCTGCCGCCGGCCAGAAGATCACCGTCAACGCGGACTTCTCGCTCAACGTGCCCGATCAGCCCATCATCCCGTTCATCGAGGGCGACGGCACCGGCCTCGACATCACCCCGGTGATGTTGAAGGTGGTCGACGCCGCGGTGGCCAAGGCCTATGGCGGCAAGAAGAAGATCCACTGGATGGAGGTGTACGCCGGTGAGAAGAGCACCAAGGTGTACGGCCCGGACGTGTGGCTCCCCGAGGAAACCCTGCATGCCGTGCGCGACTACGTCGTGTCGATCAAGGGCCCGCTGACCACGCCCGTGGGCGGCGGCATCCGCAGCCTGAACGTGGCGCTGCGCCAGGAGCTCGATCTCTACGTCTGCCTGCGCCCCATCCAGTACTTCAAGGGCGTGCCGAGCCCCGTGAAGGAGCCCGAGAAGACCAACATGGTCATCTTCCGCGAGAACTCCGAAGACATCTACGCCGGCATCGAGTTCGAAGCCGAGAGCGACAAGGCCAAGAAGCTCATCAAGTTCCTGCAGGAAGAGATGGGCGTCAAGAAGATTCGCTTCCCGAACACCTCGGGCATCGGCGTCAAGCCCGTCAGCCGCGAAGGCACCGAGCGCCTGGTGCGCAAGGCCATCCAGTACGCCATCGACAACGACAAGCCCTCGGTCACCATCGTGCACAAGGGCAACATCATGAAGTTCACCGAGGGTGGCTTCCGTGACTGGGCCTACAACCTGGCGCAGAACGAGTTCGGCGCGCAGCTGATCGACGGCGGCCCGTGGTGCAAGTTCAAGAATCCGAAGACGGGCAAGGACATCGTCATCAAGGACAGCATCGCTGACGCCTTCCTGCAGCAGATCCTGCTGCGTCCGGCCGAGTACTCGGTGATCGCCACGCTCAACCTGAACGGCGACTACGTCAGCGATGCGCTGGCCGCTCAGGTGGGTGGCATCGGCATCGCACCGGGTGCGAACCTGTCGGACGACGTGGCCATGTTCGAGGCCACGCACGGCACAGCGCCCAAGTACGCCGGCAAGGACTACGTCAACCCCGGCTCCGAGATCCTGAGCGCCGAGATGATGCTGCGCCACATGGGCTGGTTCGAAGCGGCCGACCTCATCATCAGCAGCATGGAGAAGTCCAT
>JAIYDH010000099.1 GCA_027487585.1 Rubrivivax sp. | reverse complement strand
CGGTGGAGGTGATGAAGCGCGTGAACGTCGACATGCACATGAGCGAGGTCACCATCGCCTACGGCATGACCGAGACCTCGCCGGTGTCGTTCCAGAGCGCGCCCACCGACCCGCTGCACCTGCGCGTGTCCACCGTGGGCCGCGTGATGCCGCACCTGGAAGTGAAGCTCGTCGATGCCGACGGTGCCACCGTGCCCGTGGGCCAGCCCGGCGAGCTGTGCACGCGCGGCTACAGCGTCATGCGCGGTTACTGGGCCGACGACGAGCGCACCGCCGAAGCCCTGCGCGACGGCTGGATGCACACCGGCGACCTGGCCACGCTCGACGCCGACGGCTACTGCAACATCGTCGGCCGCGTGAAGGACATGCTCATCCGCGGTGGTGAAAACGTCTACCCGCGCGAGGTGGAGGAGTTCCTGTTCCGCCACCCGGCAGTGGCGCAGGTGCAGGTCTTCGGCGTGCCCGATACAAAGTACGGCGAGGAGGTCTGCGCCTGGATCGTGCTCAAGCCGGGGGCCGAGGCCACCGAAGACGAGATCCGCGCCTTCTGCCAGGGCCAGATCTCGCACTACAAGGTGCCGCGCCACGTGCGCTTTGTGGCCGAGATCCCGATGACGGTGACGGGCAAGGCGCAGAAGTTCGTCATGCGCCGGCAGATGGCGCAGGCGCTGGGCCTGGCCGACCCCTCGGCTTGATGCAGCCAGGCGCGCCGCGCCCAGGCTCGCGGCGCCACGCCGCGCGCCGTGCGGCGTTTGGTGCCGGCTTCCGTGCCGTGGCGGCCACCCTGCCGGGCATGGCGGCCTGGGGGCTGGCCACCGGCATTGCGATGGTCAAGGTGGGGCTCGAGCTGCTGCCGGCGCTGTGGATGACCTTCGCGGTGTACTCCGGCACCTCGCAGCTGGCGGTGCTGCCGCTCTTGGGCGCGGCGGTGGCCGTGCCGACGCTGCTGCTCACGGCGCTGGTGGCCAACCTGCGCTTCGTCGTCTACTCGGCCGCGCTGGCGCCGCACCTGCGGCGGCTGCCGTTGCGCTGGCGGCTGGCCAGCGGCTTCGTCACCATCGACGGCCCGCTGGCCGCGCTGATGCAACGACGCCGGCAAGGCCCGCTGGTGCAGCGCGTGGCCTTCCTGTGGGGCGCCAATGTCGCCACCGGGCTGACGTGGACGGGCGCCTCCGTCGTGGGCATCGTGCTGGCCGATCAACTGCCCTACGGCCCGGAGCTGGCCTACCTGGGCGTGCTGGCGCTGTTCGGCATTGCGTTGCCGCTGCTGGCCGGCCGCCCGGCCTGGGCCGCGGCGCTGGCCAGTGCGGTGGTGGGGCTGGCCACACTCGACTGGCCGCAGCGCATGGGCACGGTGCTGGCGGTGCTGGCCGGCGTGGCGGCGGCGCTGTGGGTGGGCCGCGAGCGCGTGGCACGTTGAGTGGGGCAGGGCATGCCAGGCTACAGCGATCTGGAGCTGCTGCTGCTGATGGGGGCGCTGGTGGGCGTCACGCTGGTGGCGCGCTGCTTCTTCCTCGTGCTGCCGCAGCGCTGGCAGCCGCGCGGGGCGCTCGAACGCGCGCTGCGCGCCGCGCCGCTGGCCGCGCTGGTGGCCATCACCTTGCCGGAGATCCTGCGCACCAGCGTGCTGGCCGAGGCGGCCACACCGCTGCAATGGCTGGGCGATCCGCGGCTGCTCGCCGCCCTGGTGCTGTCGGCCGTTTGGGCGGCCACGCGGCAGGGCGTGCTGGCGCTGCTGGCGGGCAGCGCGAGCTACCTCGTGCTGCTGGCGCTGGCGGCGCGCTAAGGTGCCCAGCCCGCAAGGCTGCAGAGCCGCAGCAACCGTGCTCGGCGGGCTGCCGAACTGCCTTCCAACTGACGTAGCCAGCGCGACGAGCGCAAAGGCGTCAGCACATCCTCGGCCGGCACCGACTTCGAGTGGTACTGCTGCTCGGCGTGTGCACTGCCCGTGCCCGATCGCCCGCGTCGACATCACTCTCACACGCCGCGCTTACGCTGTCGGTGGTGCAATCACTCGTATGCCAACCGCCAGGCTGTCGAGAAGCCCTGCGCACCCGGTGCCGATGCAAGGCAGCTGGGGCCGCATGGCGCCCGTGTTGCCGGTCACTGCGCTGCCGCAGTCGCACGTGAGGCTCGATGTCGAGATCGCGTCCATGGACGAACTGTTCGCGACGGTGGCGCAGGTGATCGCCGGGCCCGAGCGCCCACGGCCTGAGCAGGTGGTGCAGCGGCTGCGGCGCCGGCACCTGCGCAGCAGTCCGGCGCTGGGCGACGGCCTGGCCTTGCCCCATGCCGCCGTGCCGAGGATCCGCCGGCCCTTCGCGGTGTACCTGCGTCTGCGCGCGCCCGTCCGGTTCCACGACAGCGACGAGCAGGGCGTCAGCGACTGCCTGGCCTTGCTGGTGCCGACCCCCGGTTTCCAGTCCGACCACGAGCTGCTGTAGCGTGTCAGCCGTTTCCTGAGCGATCCCGTCATGGCGCACAGCCTGCGGGCCTGCCGCGGTGCAGCCGAGGTCTGCCGCTGCCTCACCGGCCTGGAGTGATCAGCCATGTCTGCCGGCTTGTCGCACCCTGCGCCGACGGGCGTGCTCGTCATCGAGGACGAGGACCCGATCCGCCTGATGCTGCGCACCACGCTGGAGGCCGAAGGCCACACGGTCCTTGAAGCCGCCAGGGCACGCGATGGGGCACGGCTGGCCGAAGATCCCCGCATCGGCCTGATCCTCATGGACCTGGGGCTACCCGACGAAAACGGCGTTGCACTGATCCGGCACTTGCGGGCCTGGACCCGCGGGCCGATCGTCGTCGTCTCGGCGGGCGCATCGCAGGCCCAGAAGGTGAAGGCACTGGATGCCGGGGCCGACGACTACCTGACCAAGCACGCTGGGCGTGGATGAGCTGCACGCGCGGCTGCGGGCCTTGCTGCGCCGCTCGGTTGCCTGTGCAGCCACGGGCCGGGAGTCCTCGTCACTGGTCGGTGGTCGGCATCGATACCGCGGTCAACGAAAGCGTCGGCCAGGCCTTGCGGGCCTCGTTGCTGGAGGCACTGGACCTGGCCGAGGGCCTGGGTGCGACGACCAGCCGCATCAGCCCAGGCGCGGCCACTCCGACCGGTCTGGTGTCCTCTCTCGTGCACCGCGCCATCAGCGAGCAGGCCACCTCGCTGATGATCGGACGCCATCGCCAGGCCCGCCCTGCGTGGCCTTGGGCCAGCCACAGCTTGAGCGAGTTCGTGGACGTGCTGTCGCAGATGCTGCCTGCCGTCACGGTGCATCTCGTGTCGCCGCCGGTCAAGCCGTTGCAGGTGCGGCGTTGGCTGAAGGGTGTCCGGGGGCGGCCTATTGGGGAAGACACTGCCTGCGGGTTTCGACCCGATCCTGGGCGCGGCAGGCGCCGGCCAGCAGCGTGGAAACCGGGGCCGGCACCGCGGCCGGTACCACCCAGGCCCTGCATACGTGCCGCTGGTGGTGGGCGTCGACATGTTCGGACTGCTGGTGTTGCAGGCGCCCGATGCGGAAGGCGAGGGAACGCCGCACGCTGGCGGGCAACCGCCAGATCGATCTGTTCCTGATCGACCCGGGCCTGCCCGACGCCGACGACTTCGTGGCCAAGCCCTTCGGCGTAGCCGAGTTGCATGCCCGGCTTCGCGTGGCGCTGCGCCGTGCCCGGCAGACCACGCTGCACGGGACATCGGCGCTGCGCCTGGGCACGACCGCAATCGACCTCAGTGCCAAGACGGTGCAGAAGGACGGCGTCGCGGTACGGCTCACCGCGACGCAATGGCGCCTGCTGGAAGTGCTTTGCCGACATGTCGGCCGCGTGGTCACCTCGCAGCAGCTGCTGAATGAGGTGTGGAGGCCGGGCCACGCTGATCAGGCGCACTACTTGCGCATCTATGTCCGGCAGTAGCGTCAGCGTCTGGAGGCCGACCCTGCACACCCGGTGCATCTGGTCACCCAGACCGGCATCGCTTACCGTCTGAACGTCGACGAAGACGAGGCGGCCTGATTCGGTACGCAACGAGGGTTCGCTCGGTGGTCGGCTTTCAGGTTCCTTTAACGAACCGCAGGCTAGCCTAGACGCGGCGTTGGCCAGCCCCTCCAGGTGGCGTCAGGCGCTCTTTCGGAGACCCCGGTGAAGACACTGCTGACCTTATCGCGCTGGATCGATGCGCTCAACAACCGCTTTGCCAGCATCGCCGCTTGGGCGGTGCTGGCGGCTTGCTTGATCAGCACCGCGAACGCGGCGGTTCGTTATGGCCTGAACTACAGCTCGAACGCCTACCTCGAGATCCAGTGGTACCTGTTTGCCGTGTGCGTGATGTTCGGCACCGCCCAGGTGCTGCGGCTGAACGAGCACGTGCGCGTCGATGTGCTCTACGGCCTGTATCCGTCGCGCACCAAGGTCTACGTTGACCTGTTCGGCCTCATCTTCTTCTTGTTGCCGGTGACCGTGCTCATCATCTACTTCGCGTGGCCGCTGCTCGTGGGCCAGTACGTCAAGGGTGAGATGTCGAGCAACGAAGGCGGACTCATCCGCTGGCCCGTGACGCTGACGCTGCCGCTGGGCATGGCGCTGCTGTCGCTGCAAGCCGTGTCGGAGATCATCAAGCGCGTCGGCTGGCTGATGAACGTATACGAGATGGACATCCAGTACGAGAGGCCCTTGCAATGAGTGCGGAGTCGTTTGCCCCGCTGATGTTCGCGGGCCTGATCATCATCCTGCTGATCGGCTTTCCTGTTGCGTTCTCGTTGTCGGCGCTCGGCCTGCTGTGCGGGTTCATCGCCGTCGAGATGGGTTGGTTCCAGGCGGCATTTCTCGGAAACCTGCCGCTCAACCTGATGGGCATCCTGTCGAACGATTTGCTGCTGGCGATTCCGTTCTTCACGCTGATGGGGTCCATCCTCGAGAAGTGCGGTCTGGCCGAGGACCTGCTCGACTCGATGGGCCAGCTGTTCGGGCCGATGCGCGGTGGTCTGGGCTACTCGGTGATCATCGTGGGCTTCATCCTGGGCGCCATCACCGGCACCGTCGCCGGGCAGGTGATCGCCATGGCGATGATCTCGCTGCCGGTGATGATGCGCTACGGCTACAACATGCGCTATGCCACCGGCGTGCTGGCGGCGTCGGGCACCATCACGCAACTGGTGCCGCCCTCGCTGGTGCTGGTGGTGATGGCCGACCAGCTCGGCCGCTCGGTCGGCGACATGTACAAGGGCGCCTGGGGCCCGTCGATCCTGCAGGTGCTGCTGTTCGCGGTGTACACCTTCATGCTGACGCGCCTGCGCCCCACGCACCTGCCGCCGCTGCCGCCCGAGGCGCGCACGCTGCAGGGCTGGGCCCTGTGGAGCAAGTGCCTGCGCGGCATCATTCCTTCGGCGGTGTTGATCTTCGCGGTGCTGGGCAGCATGGGCGGCCTGCCCGGCATCAGCACGGCCATCTGCACGCCCACCGAAGCCGGTGCGATGGGCGCCGTGGGCGCCATGATCCTGGCTGCGATGCGCCGCCGGCTGCAGTGGAGCCTGCTCAGCGGGGCGGTGGCCGGCACCATGCGCATCACCGCGATGGTGGTCTTCATCCTCATTGGCTCGCGCGTGTTCTCGCTCGTGTTCCAAGGGGTCGACGGTGGGCGCTGGGTCGAGCACATGCTCACCGGCCTGCCCGGCGGCCAGACCGGCTTTCTCATCGTCGTCAACATCTTCATCTTCATCCTGGCGTTTTTCCTCGACTTCTTCGAGATCGCCTTCATCATCTTGCCGATGCTCGGGCCGGTGGCCGACAAGATGGGCATCGACCTCATCTGGTTCGGCGTGATGATCTGCGTGAACATGCAGACCAGCTTCATGCACCCGCCGTTCGGCTTTGCCTTGTTCTACTTGCGCGGCATCTCCGACACACTATTCAAGAACGGGGCCTTGCCGGCCAAGGTGGAGTCGAAGGACATCTACCTGGGTTCGATCCCGTTCATCGTTCTGCAGCTGATCCTGGTGGCCGTGGTGATTGCCTTCCCGCAGACGGTGACCGCGTTCCTCGACAAGGAGGCCAAAGTCGACCTCAACACGATCGAGATCCCGATGGCTGAGCCGATGGAAGGTGCATCGGACACGCAGGATGCCGTCAAGGAGATGACGGAAGAAGCGGAGAAGGCGGCGAGCGCGCCCCGGTGAAGAAGCCGCCGGTGGAACTGCTGGAACGGCGTCCTCAAGCCGAGGGCGGCCTTGCCTACGAGGTGGTGGAGGGGCCCGCGTTTCCCATCGCCGTGAAGGCACTGGCCACGGCGATGATGCTCGCGTTGGTGGTGGCCGGCGTCGGTGCCAGCCTGGGTGCGTCGGCCGCGGGCCCCCGCCTTGACGCGGCTGACTGGGCCTTCCTGTTGGCGGTGGTGGTGGTCGTCGGTTCGGGCTACTGGGGCATCATGACCAGCCAGACGCGATTCGACGGCGAGAGCATCGAGCAGACCTGGCTTTGGCGAAAGAAGGTCATGCTCGCCGAGATCTCGCAACTCAAGCTGATCCGCGTGCGTGGCCTGGAGTGGCTCATCGTGCCACGGCTCGTGGTGCGCACGGGCTTCGGACTCACCACCTTTCACGCCGGCGATCCAGCCGTGCTGGCCCGGTTCAAGCTGCTGGCGCATGGCGCTTGATCGTTGCTGGTCATGTGCTTCTTGCCGCTGCACAGGGCCGGCAAGGGCCCGTTCGCAGGAAGGCTGATCGCTGCCCTCGTAGAGTCGGCACGTGATCCCTTTCCCTTCAGGCGCTGATGCGCCATCGGTCCTGCACCACCGCCCCGCGGTGACGTGGCGCCATGGCCTGGGTGAGGCGCACTCGTGGACGCGCGGGCTGCTGCTCACCTGGCTGGCCTGGGTGCTGCTGTTGTGCACCGGCTTCGGCAGCACGCTGGGCAGCGCAGGTCAGGCGCTGGCCCACCCGTTCGTGGCCTATTCGCAGCAGGCGCTGCGGCACTCGGCATCGTCTCCCGGCACCCGAGCAGCGCGGCGTGACGACGTGCATGTCGTCGAGTCGTGCCGCCTTGACGATCCGTCGACGACGGTGCCGTTCGGCGATGCCGAGCTCGCGCCGCCCGCCGCCGGTGGCACGGACCGGGTCTGCGCAGCGAGCGCCCCCTGGCTGAGCGCGGCCACCATCGAGCCGCTGCTCCCGCGGCAGCGCGTGGCGCCCCCGAGCCGCGCGCCCCCCGTCCTGGCTTGACGCCCTGCGCGTCGCTGCTGCGCGCAACTTCACCCTCCTGAAGCCGGCGAGCGCATCGCGAGATGCTGCGCTCGCCCGTCAAAGCCTTGCATGAAAAACTCACCCTACCTGGTGGCCGTGTACCTGGCCATCATCCTCGCGGGCCTGCTCTTCGCCCTTCCCAACGTGGTGCCCGCCTGGGCGCTCGAGCGCTGGCCCGCCGCGCTGCCCGACAAGCCCGTTGTGCTGGGGCTCGATCTGCGCGGGGGCTCGCACCTGGTGCTCGAAGTCGACGGCAGCGAACTGCGCCGCGAGCGCTTGCGCACACTGGGCGAAGACGCCCGGCGTGTGATGCGCGAAGCCCAGACCCCCTGGCGCAGCGTCGAGACCGGCGAGCGCAGCCTGTCCATCGTGCTGCGCTCGCCCGAGCAGCAGAGCCGCGCGCGCGATCTGCTGGCGGAGCTCTCCAGCCCCGTGGGCACGGGGCGCCGCGATCTCGATGTGGTGCCCCGTGGCGCCGACGGCATCGACCTGGTGCTCACCGAGGAAGGCCTGGCCCAGTCCATCGGCCGCGCGGTGGAGCAGAGCCTGGAGGTGATCCGGCAGCGTGTCGACCAGGTCGGCGTGTCGGAGCCCACGATCCAGCGCATCGGCGCCGACCGCATCCTGGTGCAACTGCCTGGCCTGCAAGACCCGGCGCAGCTGCGCGCGCTGCTGGGCTCGACGGCGAAGATGAGCTTTCATCTGCTGGGCGACGACGACAGCCCCGACGGCACCCGAACGCTGCGCGACGACGAAGGCAACAGCTACCGCGTCCGCAACACCGTGGTGCTGGCCGGCGATCGCCTGTCGGATGCCAGCGCGGGCTTCGATGGCGAGACCCGCGAGCCGGTCGTCAACTTCCGCTTCGACCGGGCCGGCGCGCGCGCGTTCGCGGCCATCACGCAGGCCAACGTGGGCCGGCCCTTTGCCATCGTGCTCGACGGCAAGGTGCTCAGCGCGCCCGTGATCCGCGAGCCCATCATCGGCGGCTCGGGCCAGATCTCGGGCAGCTTCACCGTTCAGGAGGCCGGCACGCTGTCGGCGCTGCTGCGCGCCGGGGCGCTGCCCGCCAAGCTGACGGTGATCGAAGAGCGCAGCGTCGGCGCCGACCTGGGCAGTGACGTCATCCAGAAGGGCATCTATGCCGGCGTGGCGGCCTTTGCCTTCGTGTTCCTGTTCATGCTGCTGCTGTACGGTGGCTGGGGTCTGGTGGCCAACCTGGCGCTCTCGCTGAACATCGTGCTGACCATCGCCGCCATGAGCATGCTCGGCGCCACGCTCACGCTGCCGGGCATCGCCGGCATCGTGCTGGGCATCGGGCTGGCGGTGGACGCCAACGTGCTGATCAACGATCGCATCCGCGAAGAAACGCTCAAGGGTAAGGCTGCCGTCACCGCCATCGACGCGGGCTTCAGGCGCGCCTACGCCACCATCATGGACAGCAACGTCACGGCGCTGATCGCCACCGTGCTGCTGTTCATGTTCGGCTCGGGGCCGGTGCGTGGCTTTGCCATCACGATGGCGCTGGGCATCGTGATCTCGATGTTCACGGCGGTGTCGGTGGTCAAGGTGATCATGCTGTCCATCGCCCGGCGCCAGCGCCTGAAGGCCATCCACATCCGGCCGCTGCTGCGCTTTCGCCCGGTGCCCGACGGCACGCGCTTTGACTTCATGAGGCGGCGCTTTGCCGGCCTCGGGCTGGCGCTGGCGCTGGTGCTGGGTTCGGTGGCGCTGCTCTACAAGCCGGGCCTGAACTTCGGCATCGACTTCCGCGGCGGCATCCAGATGGAAGTGGCCGCCACCGCGCCGGCCGACCTGGCGCGCTACCGCGCGCAACTCGACGGCCTCGGCCTGGGCGAGGTGTCCCTGCAGACGGTGGGCAACGAGGGTCGACTGCTGGTGCGGGTGGAGCAGCAACCGGGCGGCGAGGTGCAGCAGACGGTGGCCGTCGAGCGACTGAAGGCCGCGGTGCTGGCCATCGATCCGCAGGCCGGTTTCGATCGCACCGAGGTGGTCGGCCCCAAGGTGAGTGGCGAGCTGGCCACGGCGGGCGTGATCGCGGTCATCCTGGCCAGCATCGCCATGCTCATCTACATCTGGGCGCGCTTCGAGTGGCCGTTTGCGGTCGGCGCCATCCTGACGCTGGTGCTCGACGTCGTGCTCACCCTGGGCGTGTTTGCGTTGACGGGGCTGGACTTCAGCCTGACCGCGATTGCCGCGTTGCTGACGCTGGTGGGCTATTCGGTGAACGACAAGGTGGTCGTCTACGACCGCATGCGCGAGAACCTGCGCAGCCTGCGCAAGCGCACGCTGCGCGAGGTGATCAACCTGTCCATCAACCAGACCCTGACGCGCAGCCTGTACACCTCGGTGACGGCCTTCCTGGCGGTGCTGCCGCTGGCCATCTGGGGCGGCTCGGCGGTGGCCAGCTTTGCGGTTCCGATGGCCTTTGGCATCGTCATCGCGGCGACCTCGTCGATCTTCATCGCCGCGCCCATCCTGCTGTTCCTGGGCGACTGGCGCGGGCGTCGCGGCATCACGATGTTCGCCCCGGACACGCCCGACACCCCCGGGCCCGCGAATGCAGCGGCCGGCCAGGATGCGCCCTTGGGCACTGGGCCGAAGGCGTGATCTGAGGCCGCCACCCACGAAAAAGCCCCGCCGAGGCGGGGCTACGCTGCTGCAGCAGGCTTGATGTTGGCGGGCGGGCCGGGTGGCCCGCCTTCGCCGTCAGCCCGCGGCCTGGTCGAAGGGCAGCTTGAGCTGGCTCAGGTCCTTGCGCGTCTCCACCAGCACCAGCGGGCCGTCGTCCACCAGCACGTGGCGCTTGGGCTCGCGCGGGGCGCGCACCGGCGCCGGCTCGGCGGCCATGGCGGCGCGCACGGTGGCGATCTTGTCGGCGTCGGACTGCACCCAGTCGAGGCCGGCCTGCGTGGCCAGCGAGGCCAGGGCCTCGGTGGGCAGCAGGTAGGGCTCGATGCGGATGGGCTCGGCGCGGGCGGCACGCGGGGCCGGGGCTGCCGCAGGGGCAGCCGCCGGTGCCGGCGCGAGCGTGACCACCGGTGCGGCTTCGGCCACGGCCGACTGGGCTAGCGGCTCAGCGGCGTCTGAGGCTGCGTCGTCGCTCAGGGCGGACGCTTCCACGGCCGTGCTGCCTTCGGCAGCCACTGCGCCTTCGGCCGCTTCGGCACCAGACTCGGCGCCCTCGCGATCGCGGCCCCGGCCGCGGCCACCGCGGCGGCGGCGGCTGCGGTCGCCGTCGGCGCGCTCGCCCTCGGGTCGATCGCCTTCAGGTCGATCGCCGTCCGCGCGTTCAGCCGGCGCGGCATCCGTGGCCTGATCGGTGTCGTTGGCGGTAGGTGCAGCGCCCGCGCCAGGGCTGTCGCTCAGCAGGCTCTGCTGGCCTTCCTCGCCGGCACGGCCTTCGCCACGGTCGCGGCCCCCGCGGCGGCGGCGGCGGCGGCCACCTTCGCGGCCCTCGCCTTCGGCGCCGGCCTCGGCGGCTTCATGGCCGGGCGGAATCGGCGTCGGGATGGTGTCGACGAAGGGCTGCGCGTTGCCGTTGGCGGCTTCTTCCGGGCGCGGGGCGCGCTCGGGGCGTGGGCCGCGGCGGTCGCCGCGGTCGCCGCGTTCCGTGCGTTCGGCACCGCGCTCACCCACGCGTTCGTTGCGCTCGCCGCGGGCTTGCTGGCCGTCGCGCGGGGCTTCGCGTTGACCTTCACGCTGCCCGCCACGGCCACCGCGGCCGCCGCGTTCACCGCGCTCGCCACGGTCGTTGCGCTCACCGCGGCGGCCGTCGCGCTTGTCGCCACCCGGCCGGGCGTTGGCCGCCGGGGCCGGTGCGGCCACGGGCGCCGCCACTGCGGCAGCCACGGCCACGGGGGCCGGTGCGGGCGCGGGCGAGCCACCGAGCAGCTTCTTGAACCAGCCGAAGAAGCCGCTGCCGGCTTCCTGCGTGGCCTTCGCGGCCGGCGGCGGCGCCACGGGTGCAGGCACCACCACGGGTGCGGCCGCCACCGGGGCGGGTGCCGCCACGGGGGCTGGGGCCGGCGCGGGCGGTGCCGGCTGGTCGGGCAGCACGCCCTTGATCACCGGCTCCTGCTTGGCCTTGCTGGCCTTGTCGCGACGGGTGATGCCGACTTCCTCGTCCGGCTCCTCGATCATCGTGTAGCTGGCCTGCAGGCTCTCCAGGCGCGGGTCGTCGTGGCGCAGGCGCTCGAGCTTGTAGTTCGGCGTCTCCAGGTGCTTGTTGGGCACCAGCAGCACGGTCAGGCGCTGCTTGAGCTCGATCTTGGTGATCTCGCTGCGCTTTTCGTTCAGCAGGAAGCTCGTCACCTCCACCGGCACCTGCACGTGCACGGCGGCGGTGTTTTCCTTCATCGCCTCTTCCTGCACCATGCGCAGGATCTGCAGCGCCGAGCTTTCGGTGTCGCGGATGTGGCCGGTGCCGTTGCAGCGCGGGCAGGTGATGTGGTTGCCCTCGCTGAGTGCCGGGCGCAGGCGCTGGCGGCTCAGCTCGAGCAGGCCGAACTTGCTGATCGACGAGAACTGCACGCGCGCACGGTCGAAGCGCAGCGCGTCGCGCAGGCGCGTCTCGACCTCGCGGCGGTTCTTGCTCTCTTCCATGTCGATGAAGTCGACGACGATCAGGCCGCCCAGGTCGCGCAGCCGCATCTGGCGCGCGATCTCGTCGGCGGCCTCGAGGTTGGTGCGCGTGGCCGTTTCCTCGATGTCGCTGCCGCGCGTGGCGCGCGCCGAGTTCACGTCCACCGACACCAGCGCCTCGGTGTGGTCGATGACGATGGCGCCGCCCGAGGGCAGGTTGACCGTGCGGCTGAAGGCCGTCTCGATCTGGTGCTCGATCTGGAAGCGGCTGAACAGCGGCGCGTCGTCCTTGTAGCGCTTCACGCGGTGTGCCGACTCGGGCATCACGTGGTCCATGAACTGGCGCGCCTGTTCATAGATGTCGTCGGTGTCGATCAGGATCTCGCCGATGTCCGCGGTGAAGTAGTCGCGGATGGCGCGGATGACGAGGCTGCTCTCCTGGTAGATCAGGAAGGCGCCCTTGCCGGCCTTGGAGGCGCCGTCGATGGCGTCCCAGAGCTTGAGCATGTAGTTCAGGTCCCACTGCAGCTCGTCGGCGCTGCGGCCGATGCCGGCGGTGCGGGCGATGAGGCTCATGCCCTTGGGGTATTCGAGCTGCTCGAGGTTTTCCTTCAGCTCCTCGCGCTGCTCGCCCTCGATGCGCCGGCTGACGCCGCCGCCGCGCGGGTTGTTGGGCATCAGCACCAAGTAGCGGCCGGCCAGGCTGACGAAGGTGGTGAGCGCCGCGCCCTTGTTGCCGCGCTCTTCCTTCTCGACCTGCACAAGCAGGTTGTCGCCTTCCTTGACGGCTTCCTTGATGGTCGCGTCGCGGGCGCTCACGCCCTCGCGGAAGTAGTTCTTGCTGATTTCCTTGAACGGCAGGAAACCATGGCGGTCTTCGCCGTAGTCGACGAAGCAGGCCTCCAGGCTGGGCTCCACGCGGGTGATGACCGCCTTGTAGATGTTGCCCTTGCGTTGCTCGCGACCCTCGATCTCGGTCTCGAAGTCGAGCAGCTTCTGGCCGTCGACGATGGCCAGGCGCCGCTCTTCCGGCTGCGTGGCGTTGATCAGCATTCTCTTCATGCGCACTCCCGTGCAGCGCACCGGTTAGGTACCGGCGCGCGGGTTCACCCTCGATGCACGAGACGACGGCTGCGGAACCGTGGCGCGAAATGCCCTGGACTGCACTGGGAACCCGCGCCGCTTCAGCGGCAGGGCTCTAACGGTGCAGCGTTGGCGCGTGCGCTGCGGTGGCGGCTGGCGCAGCGGGTCTGTCTGCCGTGCCACGCTCGCCGCGCCAGGGCCGCGGATCACGCGGCCGGGCTGCCGCCCAGGCCGCGCCTGCCGGGCAATTGCCGGCGAGGGGCCACGTGGGACGGTGGGGGAGGGTGGACAGGGTCGACAGGGGCTGCATGGCCGCTACCGGTGGCGCGGGCTCCAGATTCGGTGCAGTCACCAGCGGGGCTGGCGGGCCGCACGGCGCATCTGGCGCCCTTGATCTTTTCGGGGCTTCGCCATGGATGGCGAAGCGAGGTTCTTCAGGTCGACGCTCTTCCACCCTTGGCCGCGCCGCGCCTGCTCACTTGGGGATCAGGCCTCGACAGGGCGCGCGGGTGTTGCATCCGCTCTTGTGGACGTGCCTTCGCGGCTTCCGTCCTTGTCACACCACGCCGAGAGATGCCGCGGACTGCCCGCGTAAACTCCGATAAATCAAGCACTTACGGCCCGAATGTGACGTTGCGGAGTATACGCACCAAATTGCCCGCACCGGCCGCGCCTGGGGCCGCCACGGCCGTGCAGTGGCTGACCGTGGACGCCGAGAGCGCCGGCCAGCGCCTGGACAACGTGCTGCTGCGGCTGCTGAAGGGCGTGCCCAAGACGCACATCTACCGCGTCATCCGCTCCGGTGAGGTGCGGCTGAACAAGAGCCGCGTGCAGGCCGACAGCCGCGTGGCCGAGGGCGACGTGCTGCGCCTGCCGCCGATGCGCCTGGCGGCGCAGCCCGACGAGCCGCAGGCCGCCTCGGCGCCGCCGCGGGAGTTTCCGGTGCTGCTGGAAGACGAGCACCTGCTGGCCATCGACAAGCCCGCCGGCGTGGCGGTGCACGGCGGCAGCGGCGTGAGCTTCGGTGTCATCGAGCAGCTGCGCCGGGCGCGGCCGGAGGCCAAGTTCCTTGAACTCGTGCACCGGCTCGACAAAGAGACCTCGGGCGTGCTGCTGCTGGCCAAGAAGCGCAGCGCACTCAACGCCCTGCAGGACCAGTTCCGCGCCCGCGACACGGCCAAGATCTACTCGACGCTGGTGTTCGGCGCCTGGCCCGACAAGCTGAAGGTCATCGACCAGGCGCTGCTGCGCACCACCACGGCGGCGGGCGAGCGCCACGTCAAGCCCGCGGCGGCCGATGCCGAAGGCGCGCAGCGCTCGATCACGCTGGTGCGCGTGGCCTGCCGCTATGCCGGCGCCACGCTGCTGGACGTGACGCTGAAGACCGGCCGCACGCACCAGATCCGCGTGCACCTGGCCAGCCACGGCCACCCGATCGTGGGCGACCCGAAATATGGCGACTTCGTGCGCAACAAGACGCTGACAAAGGCGCACGGCTTCGAGCGCATGTTCCTGCACGCCCGCGCGCTGGCCTTCGACCATCCGGCCGGCGGCGCCCGCGTCACGCTCGAGTCGCCCTTGCCCGATGCGTGTGTGCAGCTGTGCGAGACACTCGCGGCCGCCGCCTGAGCCTGCCCGCCATGACGACCCGCCCGAGCCGAACCACCCGCCGCTTCGACCTGATCGCCTTCGACTGGGACGGCACGCTGTTCGACAGCACCGCGCTCATCGTGCGCTGCATCCAGGGTGCCTGCCGCGATCTGAGCTTGGCCGTGCCCAGCGACGCCGACGCCGCCTACGTCATCGGCCTGGGCCTGCACGACGCGCTGCGCCATGCGGTGCCGGGGCTGGCGCCCGAGCGCTACCCTGAGCTCGGCCTGCGCTACCGCGAGCACTACTGGGCGCACAAGGACGACCTCGTGCTGTTCCCCGGCACGCTGCCCATGCTGCAGGCGCTGAAGGCGCGCCAGCACCTGCTGGCCGTGGCCACCGGCAAGAACCGCCGCGGCCTCGACGACGCGCTGGCCCAGGCCGAGCTGCACGGCGTGTTCGACGCCACCCGCACCGCCGACGAGACCGCCGGCAAGCCGCACCCGCTGATGCTGCAGCAGCTGATGGCCGAGCTCGGCGTGTCGCCCGAGCGCACGCTGATGATCGGCGACACCACGCACGACCTGCAGATGGCGCGCAACGCCGGCACGCCCAGCGTGGCGGTGAGCTTCGGCGCGCACGAGCCCGAGGCCTTTGCCGAGTTCGGCCCGCTGGCCGTGGTGCACAGCACCGACGAGCTGCAGCGCTGGTTGGCGGACAACGCCTGAGCGGGCCGATGTCGGACAACGACCCCGTTCGGGCTGAGCCTGTCGAAGCCCCCGCGTTGCCGCGCGAGTGGCTGTGCGCCTCGGCCGCACTGGAGGAAGCCGGACGCGCCTTTGGCTGGGACGTGCTCGAGTACGGCCGCCCGCAGCGCGCCTTCGTGCTGCGCGTGGACGGTGTGCCGCGCGCCTATCTCAACCGCTGCCTGCACGTGCCGGTGGAGATGGACTGGACGCCGGGCGAGATTCTCGACAGCGAGCGCCGCTACATCCTGTGCTCCATCCACGGCGCCGTCTACGAGCCGCGCGACGGCCGCTGCGTCGGCGGCCCCTGCGGCCGCGGCCGGCTCACCGCGGTGACCGTGGTCGAGGAAGCCGGGCAGGTCTATTGGTATCCTTCCCGCGACATCCGCCCGGTGGTGTTCGACGACGCGCCCCAGGCCCCCAATGCGGCACCGCCGCCCGCTGCATGAACCCCCCTGATCCCGACACCCCGCCCGGCACGCCGGCCCCGGCACCCGAGCCGATGACCGTGACCGAGGCGGCCGCGCTGGCCGAGATGCGCGCTGCCGGCAAGCTGCCCGACCAGGCGCCACCGGCCCCGACTGCAGCCCCGAGCGCAGGCGCCAAGGCCGCCAACACCGCCAGCCTCGAGGCCGCCGTCGAGCGCCTGGGCACGCAGTGGCTCGCGTTCCAGCGCAGCGAACGGCGCTGGCGCCTGTTCTTCCGCTTCACCTGGCTGCTGATCACGCTGGTGCTGCTGGTGCTGCTGTTCGGCAACGTCGGCGGGCCCACGGCGCCGACGACGCCGCACACCGCGATGGTCGAGGTGCGCGGCGAGATCGCGCTTGGCACCGAAGCCAGCGCCGACCGCCTGATCCTCGGCCTGCGCGATGCCTTCGCCGACAGCAGCGCGCAGGCCGTGGTGCTGCGCATCAACTCGCCCGGCGGCAGCCCTGTGCAGGCCGGCATCGTGCACGACGAGATCCTGCGGCTGAAGGCGCTGCACGGCAAGAAGGTCTACGCCGTGGTCGAGGAGATCGGCGCTTCGGGGGCCTACTACATCGCGGTGGCCGCCGACCAGATCTACGTCGACAAGGCCAGCCTGGTGGGCAGCATCGGCGTGCTGATGGACGGCTTCGGCTTCACCGGCCTGATGGACAAGCTCGGCGTCGAGCGCCGGCTCATCACCGCCGGCAGCAACAAGGGCATGCTCGATCCCTTCAGCCCGGTCGACCCCAAACAACAAGAAGCCGCGAAGGCCATGCTGGCGCAGATCCACCAGCAGTTCATCAGCGTCGTGCAGAAGGGCCGGGGCGAGCGGCTCAAGGCCGGGCCCGACACCTTCTCGGGCATGGTCTGGAACGGCGAAGAGGCGGTGAAGAACGGCCTCGCCGACGGCCTGGGCAGCCTGGACTTCGTGGCCCGCGACATCGTCAAGGCCGAGGAGATCATCGACTACACCCCGCGCGAGAACGTGGCCGAACGGCTGGCCAAGCGCTTCGGGGCCGAGGTCGGCGCCGGCGCGGCACGCGCCCTGCATTCGATGGGCGCCCTCGGGTCGGCCTCGCCGCTGAAATGAACGACAGCAGCTTCGTCGCTTTGCAGCATGTGCTGCCCAAGCTGGCCCTCACGCGGCTGGCCGGCGTGGCCGCGGGCTTGCGGGGCGGCGCGCTCACCACGTCGGTGATCCGCTGGTTCATCGGCCGCTACGGCGTGAACATGGCCGAGGCCGCCAACCCCGATCCGGCCAGCTACGCCAGCTTCAACGAGTTCTTCACGCGGCCGCTGAAGCCCGGCGCGCGCCCGCTGGCGCAGGCCGAGTGGGTGTGCCCGGTGGACGGCGCCATCAGCCAGTTCGGCGGCATCGACGCCGATCGCATCTTCCAGGCCAAGGGCCACACCTACACCACCACCGCGCTGCTGGGGGGCGATGCACAGCTGGCGCGCCACTTCCAGGGCGGCCACTTCGCCACGCTGTACCTGAGCCCGCGCGACTACCACCGCATCCACATGCCGCGCGCCGGCCGCTTGCTGCGCATGCTGCACGTGCCGGGCGAGCTGTTCTCCGTCAACCCGGCCACGGCGCGCGGCGTGCCGGGCCTGTTTGCGCGCAACGAGCGCGTGGTGTGCGTGTTCGACGACCCCGGCGCCGCGCCCGGCGAGCGCCTGTGGGTGCTGGTGCTGGTGGGCGCCACGGTGGTGGGCAGCATGGCCACCACCTGGCACGGTGTCGTCAACCCGCCGCGGCCCGCGGGCGTGCGCGACTGGCGCTACGCCGACCAGCGCATCGAGTTCGCCCAGGGCGACGAGATGGGCCGCTTCCTGCTGGGCAGCACGGTGGTGATGCTGATGCCGCCGGGCCCGCTGGCCTGGAACCCGGCCTGGGCGCCGGGCGGCGCGCTGCGGCTGGGCGAGGTGATGGCCACGGTGCCGGCGCTGGTGGCGCCGTGAAGCCCGGCCCATGAGCTTTGCGGCGCGGGTCGATGCCCGCGGCTGGGCCCAGGTGCTGCTGTGGGTGGTGCCGCTGCTGTGGAGCAGCAACTACGTCATCGCGCGCGCGGCCGACGGCGTGATCGCGCCGCACGCGCTGGCGGCCGGGCGCTGGTTGCTGGCGGGCTTGCTGCTGCTGCCCTTCGTCTGGCGGCCGCTGCTGGCGCAGCGCGCGGCGCTGCAGCGCGAGTGGCCGCACCTGCTGGTGCTGGGATTCCTCGGCATGTACATCTGCGGCGCCTGGGTCTACCAGGCCGGGCGCAGCACCTCCAGTGCCAACATCGCGCTCATCTACGCCGTGACGCCGATGAGCATCGCCGCGGCCTCGGCCTGGGCGCTGCGCGAGGCCATCAGCCGTGCGCAGTGGCTCGGCATGGCGCTGGCACTGGCCGGGCTGCTGTTCATCATCAGCAAGGGCGATCCGTCGCGGCTGCTGGCGGTGCAGTTCGTGGCGGGTGACCTGTGGATCACCGCCTGCGCCATCAGCTGGACAGCGTATTCGGTGCTGCTCAAGCGCTGGCCCTCGGCGCTGCCGCCGCTGGTACGGCTGGTGGCCGTGATCGCGGGCGGCCTCGTGGTGTTGCTGCCGGGCGCCGTGATCGAGGCCGTGCTCACGCCCACGCCGGCCTGGACCTGGGCCGCGGTGGGCCTGGTGGCCGTGGCCGCGCTGCTGCCGGGCGTGCTGAGCTACGGCGCGCATTCGCTCTTGCAGCGCGAGCTGGGTGCGTCGCGCACGGCGATGATGCTGTACCTGTCGCCGGTGTACGGCGCCGCGCTGGCCTGGCTGCTGCTGGGCGAGGTGCCCGGCTGGTACCACGCCGTGGGCGCGGCGATGATCCTGCCGAGCATCTGGCTGGCTTCGCGTCGATGACGGTGCCGGCCCGTGAGCGCAGCATGCGGGTGCTGTGGCTGGTGCCGGCCGTGTACCTGCTGTTCGTGGCCGCCGAGCTGGCGGCGCTGACGCAACTGGCGCTGCAAGCCACGGCCGATGGCCGCTCGGCGCTGGCGGTGGGCCTGCTGGCCAGCGTGATGTGGGGCGGCATCCTGCTCGGCAGCACGCAGGCCCACGCCGCGGTGCAGCGCGCCGGCCACGGGCGCGTGTTCGTCAGCGGCACGGCCGTGTCGGCGCTGGCCCTGGCCTCGCTGCCGCTGCACGGGCAGTTCGGCGGCTGGCTGGCCGCGCTCTTCGTGCTGGGCGTGAGCGCCGGGCTGGTGTGGGTGGCGGGGGAGTCGTGGCTGGCCGAGGCGGCCCCGCCGGCGCGCCGCGGGCTCTTCGTCGGCCTGTTCGAAACCGCCGTCGGCCTGGGCCTGATGGCCGGCCCGGCGCTGGTGCCGCTGTCACTCTATGTCGGCGTGCCGCCGCTGGTGACGGCGGCAGCGCTGATGGGGCTGACCTTGCTGCTGGCCGCCGCGCTGTGGCGCGAGGCCTTGCCGCCGCGCGAAGACGCCGTGGCCGGCAGCG
>JAIYDH010000388.1 GCA_027487585.1 Rubrivivax sp. | reverse complement strand
GTGCAGATCCCGGTGAACGAGAAGAAGGGCCTGACGTTTGCGCGCGGCCTGCGCTCGGTGCTGCGCCACGACCCCGACCGCGTGATGGTGGGCGAGATCCGCGATGCCGAGACGGCGCAGATTGCGGTGCAGGCGGCGCTCACCGGCCATCTGGTCTTCAGCAGCGTGCACGCCAACCACGCGCTCGACGTGCTCGGCCGCTTCCTGCACATGGGGCTCGATGCCTGGCAGGTGGTGGGCGCGCTCGAGGCCGTGCTGGCGCAGAGGCTGCTGCGTGTGCGCTGCACGGCCTGCGGCGGCCACGGGTGCATCGCCTGCGCGGGCACGGGCTGGCGTGGCCGCCGTGCCATCGCCGAGGTGCTGCGCCTGGACGACGAATTGCGTGACCTTCTCGTGGCCCGCGCGCCGCTGGTGCGCCTGAAGCAGGCGCTGGCCGAACGCGGCCACCAGACGCTGCGCGACGCGGCCCACGCGGCGCTGGCCGAGGGCTGGACCACGGCTGATGAGGTGGCCCGTGTCACGGCCGATGTCTGAGGCCCTGTTGCTGGGCCACGGCCCGGGTGCCACGCCGCCGCGGGAGCTGGCGGCCGACGTGGCGCGCGCCGCGCACCACGGCTGGCTCGATGCCACGATGAGCGTCACGCTGCTGGCGCCGGCCCAGGCGCGCTGGGACGACGAAGCCGCTGTGCGCGACTGGGCGCGCCGCGCCTGGCTCGAGCTCGCCGGACCGGTCGAGGACGGCGGCGCGCCGCCTGCACCCGTGGCCTGGCGCGCTGGCCGCGGCGCGGACGCGGCGGTGGGCGCCACCTGGGGCGTGGGCGAGGCATTGGACGGCGCCCCGGCACTGCAGGGGCTGCGCTCGCTGGCTCCGCTGTGGGCGGGTGTGCTGGCGCATTGGTCGGCACTGCCGGTGGCCGCGGGCGCCGCCAGGCTCATCGTGGCCGAAGGCCGGGCCCTCACGGTGATCGACTGTGCCGATGGCGTGCCGCAGCAGTGGTCGACAGCGGCGCCGATGGGTGGAGCCGCGCCGGGCTTGTTGTCGCTTTGCGCCAGTGTGCCTGGTGGCGTGTGGGTGGCGGGGCACTCGCTGCCCGGTGCGCTGCCGGCGAACGTGCAGGTCGTGCCCGGTCTGGGTTTGCCTTCGCAAGCCCCCGAGACGCTGCTGAAGGCTCTGCGCGAGCAGCTGCCCGACGCCAGCCGCGTGGAGCCGGCTTTGCGGCGCGCGCCGCCCTTGTCGCCGCGCGTGGGTCTGGCCTTGCTGGGCACGGCCACGCTCGTGCTGCTGGTGGCGGTGGCCACGGCCTGGGAGACGCGGCAGGCCTGGCAGGCGGCGCACGCGCGCGCCGAGGCGCGCCAGCGCGTCGCCGACACGCAGGCGCGCCAGCGCCAGGGCGGTGACGCCGCCGAGGCCGCTGCGCGCCAGCGCTTGCGGCAACCTTGGGGTGCGCGCTGGGCCGCAGCCGAAGCGGCGCAGCCTGGCGGCGGCGGCTGGCTGCGGATGGAGCAGCGGCGCGACGCCGCGCGGCTGGTGCTGGTCGGCGAGGCCGAGTCGCCGGCCGAGGCCCTGGCCGTGGCGCGCCGCATCGCCGCGCAGCCGGGCGTGGCCGAGGCCGTGGTGCTGCGCAGCGAGATGCAGGCCGCGGCGTCGCGCGCCCGCTTCGAAGTCGGCGTGCGGCTGGCGGAGCCCTTGCCATGACGGCAGCACCTGTCAGCGGCGGCCGTTTGCTGCGGCCCTTCGATCCGGGCTGGCGCCGCCTTGTCGCCAGCCCGGGTGGCCGTGCCGCCTTCGCGGCGGCCCTGGTGCTGCTGGCCGCGCTGGCGGTGGTGGCGGTGCTGGAGCCGCATTGGCGCGCTGCGGCGGCGCAGCTCGACGCGCAGCGGCCCCCCCTTCGCACCGAGCCCGTGGCGCCCGCCTGGCCAGCGGCCAGCGACCACGCCGCTCGCGTGAGTGCGCTGCTGGGCCTGGCGCGGCGCCACGGCATCAGCGTGCGGGGGCTGCGCGAAGACATGGCGCCCGCCAACGCTGCTGCCGGGTCGGCGGTGGTGTGGCGCGCCGTGTCGCTCAGTGCCGAGGGGCGTTATGCCGATCTGCGCGGCTTTGCCTCATCGGCCCTGGCCAGCGACGCCGCGCTGGCGCTCGACAGCCTGGTGCTGCAGCGCCCCGATCTGGGCCAGGGCCTGCTGCGCGCCGAGTTCGGCTTGGCCTTCGGCCATGCCGCCCCCGAACCCGCAGCGGGCTCCGGCCCGACGCGCACACCCGGCCGGCCGCGATGAGCAACGACGGATCAACACGCCTGCCCCTGCGGCACCAGCTCTTGGTGGCAGCGGCCTTTGTCACGGCCGTGGGCACCGGCTACGTGGCCAATCTCGACGAGTCGCCGGCGGTGCTGGCTGACGATGCGCTGCTGCCCGTGGTGCGCAATGGCCGCCCAGCGGCGGCGGCGGCGAACCCGGGCCGTGCCGCGTCTTTGGCGCGCGGCGACTGGCCCGAGGCGGACACTGAGGCCCTGCAGGCCTGGGGCGCAGCCTTGCCCGCTGCGGCCCTGCGCGCCGAGCCTGCCCGGCCGCAAGATCCCGGCGTGCAGGCGCGCGCCACGGCCGCACCGGCGCCCGTGGCCGCGCCCGAACTGCTGCCGCCCCCAGCGTGGCGCTACATCGGCCGCATCAGTGACGAGGGCCCGGCGCGCGCGCTGCTCGCCACCGCGCAGCAGGTGCAAGTGGTGGCCGAGCGCGACACGCTGGAGGGCCGCTGGCGCGTGCAGCGCATCGATGCCCTTGGCGTGGAGCTGCGCGCCCTGGGCAGCGAGCAGCCCGTGATGCTGGCTTGGGAGGCGCCATGAGTCGGCCCTCGGCGAGCGACCGCATCAGCCGTGCCCGGGCAGCGCCGCTGCCGCTGATGCTGATGCTGGCGCTGCTGCTGCTCGCCGGCTGCGTCACGCCGCCGCATGAAGAAGCCCGCCAGCTGGCGCGCCAGGGCCGCGGCATCGAGGCGCTGGCCCTCATAGACCGCAGCCTGCGCGAGTCACCGGCCGACGCCACCTTGCTGCGCACCGAGCGCACGCAGCTGGCGCAGACGCTGGTGCTGCAGACCCTCGCGCAGGCCGAACGGGCTCGCACCGCCGGCCGCGTGGCCGAGACGCGGGCGCTGGTGCAGCAGGCGCGCGCACTGGTGCCCGACCACCCCCGCGTGGCCGAGCTCGAGCGCGAACTCTTGCGCGGCGAACGTGCCGACGCCGAAGTGGCCGCCGTGCGCGAGGCGCTGGCCGGCGCCATGCGCCAGGCCGCGCCGCTGGGCGAGCCGGCCGCCGAAGCCCAACGCGACGCCGCCCGCCGCAGCGCCCGCGAACGCCTGGCCGCCGTGCTGCGCGAGCAACCGCAGCACGGCGCCGCGCGAGTGCTGATGAACCAGCTGATGGCCGCCGCTGCCGCTGCCGACGCCGCCCCGGCGCCGATGGCCGGTGCGATGGCCCGGACGGTGTCGCTGGAGTTCCGCGAGGCGCCGCTGCGCCAGGTGTTCGAGGCGCTGTCACGCACGCACGGCCTGAACTTCGTCTTCGACCGTGACGTGCGAGCCGACAACCGCGTGACGCTGGCGCTGCGCGACATGCCGCTGGCCGAGGCGCTGCGCGTGCTGCTGGTGACGCAGCAGCTCGAGCGCAAGTGGCTCAACGAGCGCACCTTGCTCGTCTACCCCTCCACCGTGGCCAAGCAGCGCGAGCACGCCGAGCTCGTGACGCGCACGCTGTACCTCACCAATGGCGACGCCAAGGCGCTGGCGGCGATGGTGCGCACGATGACCAAGACGCAGGACGTGCACGTCGACGAGCGCATCAACGCCATCGTCGTGCGCGACACGCCGGCCGTGGTGCGTCTGGTCGAAGACCTCGTCGCCGGCCTCGACCTGCCCGAGGCCGAGGTGCTGATCGACGTCGAGGTGCTGGAGGTGAGCTCCTCGCGCCTGACGGAGATCGGCCTGCAATGGCCGCAGGAGCTCGCCGTCGGCGAGTTCAACCCGTTCGGCCAGGGCCGCGACACCTTGCGCATCACGCGCGGCATGGAGCCGCTGCTGCAGCTGCGCGCTGCCAACCCGCTGCTGCTGGCCTCGTTGCGGGCCAACGACGGCGACACGCAGACCCTGGCCAACCCCACGATCCGCACCCGCAACCGCGAGAAGGCGCAGGTGCATGTCGGCGAGAAGCTGCCGGTGTTCACCACCACCTCGGCGGCCAACGTGGGCGTCAGCGCCTCGGTGAGTTACCTCGATGTCGGCATCAAGCTCGATGTCGAGCCGACGGTGCAGCTCGACGACGAGGTCACGATCCGCGTCACGCTGGAGGTGAGCAACCTCGTGCGCCAGGTCGGCGGGCCGGCGGGCAGCATCGGCTACGAGCTCGGCACGCGGCGCACCAGCACCACGCTGCGGCTGGCCGATGGCGAGACGCAGGTGCTCGCCGGCCTGACCAAGCACGATGAGCTGCGCAACGTCAACGGCGTGCCGGGGCTGGCGCGGCTGCCTTGGCTCGGCCGCCTGTTTGGCGTCGACACCGACCAGCGGCGCAAGACCGAGGTGGTGCTGCTGATGACGCCGCGCATCGTGCGCAACCTGCCGCTGCCCGAGGCGGCATTGAGCATGCGCCCCGGCGGCACGGCTTTGAACCCGGGTGCGGAGCACCTGCGCGTGAGCGGTGCCGGCCAGGCCATGCTGGCCGTGGGCCGGGGGCCCGTGCAAGCCTCGGCGTCTTCTCCTGGGCGGCGCCCGGCCGGCGACGCGAGCGCGGCCGCAGGCCCCGAGACGCCACGCCTGATGGTCGAAGTCAGCGACAGCGCGACGCCAGGCCAGACGGCCACGGTGACGCTCCGCAACCCCGGCAGCCACCGCATCAGCGGCGAACTGCAGTTCGACCCTGCGCTGCTGGCGAACGCCGCTGCCGGCGCCGCCGAGGGCCAACGCGCCTGGCCCTTCGATCTGTCCGCAGGCGCGTCGGTGGCCTGGGTGCTGCGCGTGTTACCGGCCGCTGCCGGCGTGGGCGCTGAGCTGTCGTTGGGCGGTCTGTCGGCGGTCGATGCCGCGGGGCTGCCGGCGCCCAGCACGCCGACTGTCGAAGGCCGCCTGCGGATCGAGGTGCGCGATGCGCCACGCTGAAGCGGGCAGGGCGCCTGCCTCGCGCCGCCGCGGCTTCACGCTCGTGGAGCTGCTGGTCGTGCTGGCGGTGATGGGCGTGCTGGCGGCTGCGGCGAGGCCGCTGGTGCAGCTGGCCGCGCAGCGGCACAAGGAAGCCGCGCTGCGCCAGGCGCTGCGCGAGGTGCGCCTGGCCATCGACGCCTACTCGCTGGCCGTCGAGCAGGGGCGGGTGCTGAGGCCGGCCGACGCCGCCCCGGGGCGGCCGGTGTACCCGGCCACGCTGGAGCTGCTGGTGCAGGGCGTGCCCGAGTCGGCCGAGCCGGGTGCCGCGCGCCGCCACTTCCTGCGCCGGGTGCCGCGCGACCCGTTCGCCGACCCCGCGCTGCCCGCTGCCGCCGGCTGGGCGCTGCGCGCCAGCGACAGCCCGCCCGACGCGCCCCGAGCCGGCCGCGACGTGTTCGACCTGGCCTCGCGCCACGAGGGCACGGCGCTGGATGGCACGCGGTACAGCGAGTGGTGACGCCCTTGGTGACGCCCTTGGTGACGCCCATGCCCGGGCCCGCCGCCGCCGCGTCCCAGGCGCGGCCGTCTCGGGGCTTCACGCTGATCGAGCTGCTGGTCGTGCTGGCCATCGTCGGCCTGCTCGCCAGCCTGGCCGCGCCGCGTTACCTGCGCAGCCTGGAGGTGGCCCAGGAGCGCGCCTTGGCCACCTCGTTGGTGACCATGCGCGACGCCATCGACCAGTTCGCGGCCGATCGCGGGCGCTGGCCAGCCTCGCTGGCCGAACTGGCCGAGCTGCGCTACCTGCGCGCGGTGCCGCCCGACCCCATCACAGGCACGGCGCAGGGCTGGATCGAGGTCGTCGCGGCCACGCCTCCAGCCGGCGGCAGTGTGGCCGGCGGCATCGACGACGTGCGCAGCGCGGCGGCCGGTCGCGGCAGCGACGGGAGGCTGTATGCCGAGTGGTAGCAGCGAACGCGGCCTCACCTGGTGGGGCCTGATGGTGGTGCTGGCCCTGTCGGGCGCTGCGCTGGCGACGCTGGGCCGCCAGTGGAGCCTGCAGATGCAGCGCGAGCGCGAGGCCGAGCTGCGCTTCCGGGGCGAACAGATCAGCCAGGCTGTCGGCCGCTACCGCGCCGCACGCCAGCCGGCGGCCTGGCCGCAGGGTCTGCAGGACTTGCTCGAAGACCGCCGCGGCAGCCTCGAGGGCGAGCCCCGGCACCACCTTCGCCGCCTGTGGACCGATCCCTTCACCGGCCGTGCCGACTGGGAACTGCTGCCCGCCGCCGAGCCCGAGCGTGGCTTCGTCGGCGTGCGCAGCCGCTCCGACGCACGACGGCTTTCTCACCAGGGCGGCATGCCGCAGGAAGTGCCCCGCGTGTCGGACTGGCGCTTCATTCACCAAGCCCCGGCTGCGCCTGCGCCCAGGCCCACAAGACCCGCACGAGGAGGAGCTCCACCATGACGGCCACCGATGCCCACACGGCCGGATCCGGCGATGAGCTCGACGCCGCCACGCTGCCGCTGCCGCTGGCGCGTGTGCTGCTTCGTTTTGTCGAGGCGTCACCCGAGGTCTGCCGCCGGCACCAGTTCTACACGCTGCTGCAGAACCAGCTGATGCCGCTGCTGCCGCACACGGTGGCCGTGTGCGGGGTGTACGACCGCCGGCGCCGCGACCTTGTGTTCGATGTCTTCAATAGCGTCGTGCTGCCGCCGTGGCTGCAAGTGCAGCTGGCACGTGCGGACTCGCCCCTGCTCGCGCGCCTGCTGCAGGCCTGGATCGACGGCGCCGGCGAGCCGCTGACGCTGCCGTTGCAGGGGCGGCCGGACGAGGCGATCGACGCCGAGGTGGCAGCCCTGCGCGATACCGGCGTGCAGCGCCTGCTGGTGCACGGCGTGTCCCGCCCGGAGCGCCAGCACGAGGTGAGCGGCTTCTACCTGCTGGGCGGCCCGCTGCCCGGCGGCGATGTCGAGGAGCACCGCCTGATGCGCCTGGTGGTACACGCGCTGCACGCCGCCTACCTGCGCACCGTGGATGTCGAGCGCGAGGTTGGCGTCGTGCCGCCGGCGCGGCTGGCGCAGCCGGTGGAGGCACGCAGCGGCAGCCCCGCGCGCATCACGCCCCGCGAGACGCAGATCCTGTCCTGGGTGCGAGATGGCAAGAACAACCAGCAGATCGGCGAGGCACTGGGCATCAGCGCGCTCACGGTCAAGAACCACATCCAGAAGATCCTGCGCAAGCTCGGCGCCAGCAACCGCGCCCACGCCGTGGCGCTGGCCATGCAGTTGCGGCTGCTCGACGAAGGCAAGGCTCGCTCATGACCGGGCGCCTTGCCGGCCTGGTGTCGCTCGATGCCGACGGTCGAGTCGCGGCCCTGGTCCGTTTGGATCAGCCCAGGGGCGCTGCTTGTCGTGGGCGTTCCGAAGAATGCGCGGTTTTCCACGAAGCCCACCGCTGACCCGGACCCGACGATGCCGCCCAACCGCCTGAGCTCCCTGCGCACCGCTGCGCTGCTGATCGCCGCCTGCCTGCCGACGGCCGCGCAAGCCTGGTGGGACGCCGCCTGGAGCCAGCGCACGCGCATCACGCTGAACACCAGCGCCCAGGGCGTCGAAACCCGCGAAGCTCTGACGCAGGTCGCGGTGCCGGTGCGGCTGCACTCGGGCAACTTCGACTTCTTGGCGGCCAAACCCGACGGCAGCGACCTGCGCGTTGTTGCCGGTGACGACAAGACGCCATTGCCGTTTCGCGTCGAGCGGTTCGACGGCGCCAACGAACTGGGCGTGCTGTGGGTGCAGGTGCCGGCCGTGGTGCCGGGCAGCGACAAGAACCAGGTCTTCGTGTACTTCGGCAATGCCCAGGCCACCGCGGCAGCGCCTGCGGTGGTGGCGGATGCGGGTACCTCGGCGGCGATCCGCTTTTCCGAACCCGACGGCAGCGCGGCCGATCACACAGGCTCGTTGAAGGCCACGACGGCCGCGGCGATCGAGCTGAACGGCCTGATCGGACCGGCGGCGCGACTCACCGGTGGCGCGCTCTCCTGGCCTGCATCGGACCGTCTCCGAGCCGCCGCTGGCGCGCCTTATGCGGTCTCGTTGTGGGTTCGACCGCAAGAGGCAGGCGGTGAACTGTTCGTTCAGGGCCCGCTGTCGATCGCGATGGAGTCGGGCCAGGTCGTCGCTCGGATGGGGAGTGTCAGCGTTCGTGGGGGGGCGCTTCCCGCCAACGCCTGGGCTCAGGTCGCAGTCGTGCTCGCGGGCGAGAAACTGACCCTGTACGTGAACGGCCTGCCCGCCGGCACCGGCGCGGTGGCGACAGCAAGTGCCATCGACGGCCCTGTCAGTGTCGGTCGCGGCTATACCGGCTTGCTCGACGAGCTGACCGTGGCCAGCGCGTCGCGCAGTGCTGACTTCATGAAGTTCAGCCACGCCGCGCAGGCAGCCGATGCCAAGCTGGTGGCCAGCGTGCTGCAGCCCCAAGGCGCCGAGTCGGCCGGAGAGGGCGGGCACGGCGGCTACATGGGCGTCCTGGTGAAGAACCTGACCGTCGACGCGTGGGTGGTCATCGTGTTGTGCGGGGTTCTGTTCGCCATCGCCGTGTGGGTGATGGTGGACAAGTTCATCCTGGTTCGCCGCACCGACTCGGCCAACCAGGGCTTCCTGGCGAGCTTCCGCAACGTGCGCGATGCCATGCAGGCCGAAGGTGCGGAGACGCACCCGCGCTCGAGCCTGGCCCGCATCTACGAAGCCGGTCTGCGCGAGCTGAAGAAGCGCGACGTCGGGCAGGCCGGCGCTGCTCGCCTGTCGGGGGCGTCGATGGACGCCGTCAGGGCGGCGGTGGACGCCGACGTGGTGCGCGAGAACAACCGCATGAACAGCCAGATGGTGTGGTTGACCATCGCCATTTCGGGCGGCCCGTTCCTGGGCCTGCTGGGCACGGTCGTGGGCGTGATGATCACCTTTGCGGCCATCGCCGCAGCGGGCGACGTCAACGTCAATGCCATCGCGCCGGGCATCGCCGCAGCGCTGCTGGCCACCGTGGCGGGTCTGGGCGTGGCGATCCCGGCGCTCTTTGGCTACAACTACCTGACTTCGCGCATGAAGACGATCTCGTCGGACATGCAGATCTTCGTCGACGAGTTCGTGACGCGCGTCGCCGAGTCGTACGGCGAGCGCTGAACAGGCGAGCCCCGGAAGCACTGCCATGGCCGCCGAGATCAAGGGCGAGAACCAGCTCTACGACGACATCAACATCGTCCCGATGCTCGACCTCGCCTATGTGCTGCTCGTGACCTTCATGATCCTCACCACCGCCAGCGTGCAGGGCGTGCGTGTCAATTCTCCCGAGACTGGCGCCACCAGCAATCTGGCCAAGCCGCAGACCCGCGCCGTCACCGTCACCGCCGATGGCAGCGTCTACCTCGACGCCTTCCCAGTGACGATGGAGCAACTCAAGACCAGCCTGGGCCAATACAAGGCCGCCAACCCGAACCTGCCCGTGGTGCTGAAGGGCGACGCCGAGGTTCAGTACGACACGGTCGTTCAGGTGCTGAACGTCATCAAGTCGCTCGACATCGCCGAGGTCGGGCTGGTGACCAAGAAGGCTGCGCCCTGAACGGGTCGCGAAGGAACGTCGATGCAGGTCCAGACCGAATCCAAGCCTTACGACACCATCAACGTCACGCCGATGCTCGACCTGGCCTACGTGCTGCTGGTTGTCTTCATCCTGATGACGACGGCCTCGGTGCAAGGCATCACGCTGGCGCTGCCCAAGCCGTCGGCCACGCCACCGGTCGAACGCAACGAGGTCGTGGTGTTGCGTGTGGAGTCCGACGGCTCTTTCAAGCTCAACGGCGTGCCACGCACCGAAAAAGCGCTGCGTGCCGATCTCTCCGCCGTGAAGGCGCGTGACGCCAAGGCCACAGTGGTCATCCAGGGTGATGGCCGCACGCAGTACCAGCGCGTGGTGGCGATGATCGATCTGTGCAACGAGTTGCAGATCGGCCTGAGCCTCGCAACCGCACGCATCGGCTTCTGAAGCCCGAGTCCGCAATGAAGCTTTGCTTGTCTTCCTGGACGTTGCGCCCCTGTGCCGCCATCGTGGCCCTGTCGCTGGCCTTGGTCGCCGGCTGCGGCGACGAGCCACCCCCGCAGCGCCGGATGCAGACTGTCAAGCTGCTGCCCGATACACCGCCCCCGCCTCCGCCGCCCCCACCCAAGGACAAGGCACCTGAGCCGCAGAAGCAGGACAAGCCGCAGCCGCAGACGCCGGAGAACAAGCCGCCGGAGCCCGACCAGCAAGCCGCGCTGAAGAGCGACGAGGCCGCCGGCGATGGCCCTGGCAGCGGGTTGATCTCCGGCAACGTGACGAAGGACTACACCGACCAGAAGATCGGCAACCAACCGCAGATCAGCGGCAGCGGCATCGACGCGGCGGCGCGGCTGGCGGCGACGAGTTTCGCCAACACGACGACGCGCTCGCTCAACGAGTTCCTGGCTCGCGATCGGGCACTCAAGCGCAGCGACTACCGGGTGCGCGTCAATCTCTGGCTCGGGCCGAACGGCTCGCTGCAACGGGCGGAGCTGGCAGACAGCACCGGTGACCCCGAGATCGACCGCGCCCTGAACGAGGCGCTGCGGCGCTTCCCCGGCGCATCGGCGCCCCTGCCTCAGGCACTGCAGCAGCCGCTGCGCCTGCAGGTGACCAACCGGATGTTGGGATGAAACCCGAGCAAATGTGGAGGCCGGCCCTGGCCGGCGGATGGGCCCTGTGCCTGGCGATGTCCGCGGCCTGGGCACAGACGCCGCCAGCGGCGGGCGAGCGCGAGTCGCTCGAAGCGCTGCGCGAGACGACGCTGGCGCTGGTCGAACTGCTGGTGGCCAATGGCACCCTCACGCGCGAAAAGGCCGATCAGCTGCTGGCCGAGGCACGTCGGCGCGCTGCGGCGCGCCCGCCGCCCGGGCCGGGCGAGTGGGGCGCACCCCCACCGGTTGCAGCCGCTCCGGTGGTGCGCGTGCCCTTCGTGCCGCAGGTCGTGCGCGACCAGATTCGCAACGAGCTGCGTGAGGAGATCGTGGCCCGCGCCCGCGCCGAGCGCTGGGGTGTGCCCAACGCCACCGCGGAGTGGACCGATCGCATCGTCATCAACGGCGATCTGCGTGTACGGGGCCAGGGCGATCTGTATCACGACGACAACCTCTCGCCGTTGGGGTTTGTCACCGCTGCAGCCGCCACGGGGGCGACGCGAGCGCCCGATCTGGCCGCCGCCACGTCGGTGGGTCTGCCCACCGCCAACACCGAGGTCGACCGCAACCGCAGCCGCGTTCGCGCCAGGTTGGGCTTCACCGCCCGCGTCAACGACTGGGTCACCAGCGGTCTGCGCCTGGCCACCGGCAGCAGCACCGACCGCACCTCGACGAACCAGACGCTCGGACAGAACTTCAACAAGTACAGCTTCCTCGTCGACCAGGCCTACATCCGGCTCACCCCGTACGAGTGGGTCAGCGCCAGTGCGGGCCGCATTCCGAATCCCTGGTTCAGCACCGATCTCGTCTGGAACGACAGCCTCGGCTTCGAAGGCGCCGCGGTCACCTTGCGGCGACCTGAGAGCGGCAACTCCACCTGGCTGCCCTTCGCCACCGTGGGCTATTTCCCGGTGCGCGAAGGTGCACCTCCGCGCCGCGGGCGCGGCATCCTCGGCGCGCAGGTGGGCGTGCAGTGGGAAGCGAGCGAGCTGACCCGTGTTCGCGTGGGCGTCGCGCGCTACCGCTTCCGCTACTTCGAGGGCCAGGTCGACGGCGACTACAGCGCCGTCACCGGCCCTGGCCCCAGCTACGGCCAGTACGAATACGAAGCCGGCCTCCGCCAGCGGGGCAACACGCTGTTCCTCACCAACAACCCACTGGAGATTGCAGCCGGGCTGACGCTGGACCGTGCACGCTGGGGCTTGGCCTCGCGCTTCGAGCCTTGGACGGTGACGGTGGCGGCTCAGTGGTCGCATTTCGCACCGGTCTTCGTGGGTCTGACCGGTGAAGTGGTGCGCAACGAAGGCTACGACCAGGGCGAGATCGCGGGCCGCACGGGGGGCCTCATCCTCGACGATGCGCGTGTCTACGGCGTTGGAGGGCGCCTGACGGTGGGCGCCGTGGACGTGCGCAACCAGAACGACTGGCAGGTCACGCTGGCCTACAAGTGGCTTGGCAGCGATGCGGTTCCCGATGCCTTTGTCGACAGCGACATCGGCCTGGGCGGCACCAACGTGCGCGGCCTGACGGTGGGCTTGAACTACGGGCTGGCCCGAGACACGGCGCTGGGTGTGCGCTGGATCACCGGCCGCACCATCAGCAGCCCCACGGTGCGCAAGGGCCGCGGCGACAGCTTCGCGGTCGACAGCTTGCAGGTGGATCTGAATGTTCGCTACTGATGGCCGCCACGGCCCCAAGAGCGTGACGGCGCGTTTGCTGGCTGTGCTGGGTCTGGCTGTGACGCTGGGCGCCACGGCGCAGCAGCCGTCGCGCGAACAGGAGCAGATCCGCCGCCTGCGTCAGCAGCTCCAGCAACTTCAGCAAGAGCTCAGCACCGCTCAGCAGGCGGCCCAGTCGGCCAAGGCCGATGCCGATCAGCGCGCAGGCGCTGCCAAGTCCGAGGCCACCCGCGCCAAGCGCAGCGCCAGCAGCAGCGTGGCCCGTATCCAGGAGCTGGAGGCGGAGCTGAAGTCGCTGCGCACCGAACTGGCTGCGCTGCAGTCACGCGAAGCGGAGTTGCGGTCCGAGCTCGAACGCGACCGCACTGCGCTCGCCCAGGTACGGGCCGAATTCAGCAGCGGCGGTATGCGCTTGGCACGGCGCGAAGGCGAACTCGAGGCCCTGCAGGCCCGTTTCCGCAGTCAGAACGCCGCACTCGATTTGTGCGCACGGAACAACCAGACGCTGCGTGCATCGTCGCTGGCGCTGCTGCAGCGCTGGCAGCGCATGGACTGGCGCGATGCACTCGCCGCCAAGGAAGCTTTCGTGCAGACCGAACGGGTGCGCGTCGAGAACCTGGTGCAGGGGTACGAGGAACAGATCGATCGTGCGTCGCTCGTGGTGCCGCCAGCGGCACCGGCCCCCGCAACCTTGCCGGCGGCCGGGCCACGCCCATGAGAGCCAACCGCCGCCGTCGGACCCTGCTGGCCCTCGGTGGTGCAGCTGGCGGCCTGCTGACGGCGCACCCGGCCCTGCTGAACCTCGCCCGAGCCGACATCGGCGATGCCGACCCTGCTTTGCGTTCGTTCGCGCGGCCGGCCTCGGCCCCTGTGGCACGGCAGGGGCCGGCCGACCCTTTGGCATGGGAGCGCCGAACGCGCAGCACGGACCGCCTCGGGCCCACGCCTTTGCGCGATGGCGACATGGCCATGATCCAGGCGCTGCGGGGCGGCCTGTGGGCCGAAGCGTTGCAGCGCGTCAAGGGCGGTGCAGCGGTGAACGCTCGCGACGAACGTGGCAGCCACCCGCTGGCCCTGGCCGCAGCGGGTGGGCAGGACGAATTGGTGCGCGAACTGCTGCGGCGGGGGGCCATGCCCGACCGCACAGGGGAAGACGGCTTCACGGCGCTGGGCGCGGCTGCCTGGCGTGGCCACCGCAGCACCGTGCGCCTGTTGGTGCGTGCAGGCGCGGACCAACGTGCCTGGGGCCAGAACGGCCACCCGGCGCTGCACTTGGCGGCCATTGCCGGCCATGCCGACCTGGTCGATGACCTGTTGCGCCTGGGTTCCCCCATCGAGCTACTCAACCGCGCTCGCGAAAGCGCCATCGATGTGGCGGCGAACGCGAATCAGGAACAGGTTCTGGACCTACTCATTCGTGGGGGTGCCGATATGACCAAGGCGGGCCGTCGATGAGTGTTTTCTGGTCTGAAGGGACTACGGCTGAACGAAATCTGACACGTCAAAGCGTCGCCCAAGCCTGCAATCCTCCACCACTGATTGCTCGTCTCGGTGACGGCGTGTCCCTTCGGACTAGTGCGCACCTTTTCGAAGCGTCGGGCTGAAACGAAGCCTACCTAGTATCCCGTCGCAAGTCGGGTGGATCCGACTGAATTCCCTTCAACTGAGCTCTAAAGAGGAGTGACCACATGAACTTCAAACTTCGCGCGCTGGCCTTCGCGGCCACGGCGGTGATCGCTGGTGGCGCGCAAGCCGCCATCGACAACGTCGCCACCGGCAACAGCTCGCTGCTGTTCGTGGCCGTCGACGCCAACAACAACACCTCGCTGATCATCGACCTGGGCATCAACGTCAACGCGTTCGTGACCGACAACTCGCTGACCAGCGGCCTGACGACCCCGCAGACCTGGAACTTCTCCACCAACACGTCCACGCTGTCCGCCTCGGGCAACGACTGGTCGGCGGCCTATGCCACCTTCGTGGCGGCCCAGTCCGGCGGTGACTTCACCTGGGGCGTGATCGGTGGCGACAACGTCTCTGGCGGCGCAGCGCCCATCCTCAACCGCAGCCTGTACAGCACGGGCAACGCCACCGAGGCCGAGATGCTGCTGATGAACACGTCGGCGCCCGTCAGCAATGCGCTGGGGACGACGGCGAACTTCATCGCCACGGTCAACAACCTGGGCACCCACCAGAGCGCCGCCAACGGCGCCGCCGCCACCACGGCCGCCGACGGCCTGGCCTATCTGCCCGTGAGCGTTAGCAATAACTTCGGCGGCGCGCTGTCCTGGAGCTACCTGCTGGCCAACGGCGAGACCTCGACGTTCCAGCGTGTGCAGCAGTTCAGCAACCCGCTGGCATTCCAGTTCGGCAACCCGACGACGCAGGATTCGCTGTCGGCGGCGCCGATCGGCTTCACCTTTGACATCGCCACCAACACGCTGACGCTGGCCCCGGTTCCGGAGCCGGGCACGTACGCGATGCTGCTGGCCGGTCTGGCTGCGGTCGGCTTCATGGCCCGTCGCCGCAAAGCCTGATCGACTGACTCCTCCTTCGCCGACGCCGTTCACCCGGGCGCTGCCCCGGGTGAAACGGGCCGGCTTTTGCCTACACTTTTCTGGAGATAGACATGCATTTCACCAAGATCGCCCTCGCCGCGGCCGCCCTGTGCGCTGCCGCCGCTGCCACCGCCGCCCCCAACTCCAGCCGCATCGCACTGAGCGCCGGCGCTTCCGCCATCCAGGGCAACATCACCCTCGCCATGGGCGCGCTGTGCACCAGCGCCGGTGGCACTGCCACCAACTTCGTGTCGGGTAACTTCACGACCGTGGTCTGCGCTAACACTGCCGTGGTCGGCGGTGCGGGCAACAGCTATGTCACCAAGCCCAACGCCGAGTTCATCAACTTCAAGGACCTGCCCTTCGCCGAGATCCGCTTCAACGTGGCGAACGGCTCGTTCGGCAGCGTGCAGATCCTCAACGGCACGGCCTTCACCTTCCGTGACCCGGCCACGCTGACGCAGACCGCCGCCCCGGCCGGCGCCGTGGTCATTGGCGGCGTCAGCGACGTCGAGACGAACCGCTTCCCGGCCACCGTGACCGGCAGCAACACGCTGTTCCCCAACGCCAAGCTGGGTGCCGCCCAGACCTTCGGTATCGCTGCGTCGAGCGCGCTGTACACGAAGATGTTCGATGCCCAGAAGGCCGCGGGCCTGATCCCGGCCAGCTGCCTGGTGGGCGACACCGGTCTGAGCTACTGCATCCCGAACATCGCGAAGGCACAGATGGCCACCATCATGGCCAACAACGAGTTCAACGCCGCCTACAGCAAGGGCCTGGGCTTCCTGACGGGCGTTGCCGGCGACGAAGGCATCGAGCTGCGCTACCTGCGTCGCGTGAACACCTCGGGCACGCAGGCTGTCGCCCAGAACTACTTCCTGGGCCTGCCCTGCTCGCTCAACTCGCTGTCGATCGTCGACGAGCCGACCAGCGTCGACCCGGCTGGCAGCGCCACCGTGAACAACGCCCTCATCGGCGCCATCCGCGTCTACGCGGCGGGCGGCACGGGCGATGTGCGCAACGAGCTGAACAAGGCTGGCGTCTTTGCACTGGGCGTGGTGTCGGGCGAGAACAACCAGACCGGCCAGAACTGGCGCTGGCTGCGTGTGGACGGCGCCCCGATCGGCGAGAACGCCGTGCCGGGCACCGCGGGTAACACCAACGTGAACACGCTGAAGGACGGCTCGTACAGCCTGTACTACGAGCTGACCTACACCGGCGGCAGCGCCACGAACCAGGGCTACTGGTCGAAGATCTCCGACGCTGTGAAGGCCCTCGCCGCCCCGGTCGGCCTGCTGAACCAGGCCGGTCTGGACGCTGGCTACAACAAGGGTGGTCTGACCTGCCTGGGCAGCTCGTCGAACTGATCGAGACCACGGATCGCCCGCAGGCCGACAGGCCTGCTGGCATCCGCCTACCGGACGCCCGCCCCGCGCGGGCGTCTTTTCGTTTTCCTTCGCGCCGCCCATGACGCCACGCGCCACACCCTTCGCAGCTTCGAGCGTGCTTCGGTTCCTGCCCGGCGGGCTTGGACGACTCCTGGCGTCTCTGGTGCTGGCACTTCTGGCCACGACGTCCTGCGCACAGACTCCTGGCCCGGCCGCAGGGCCGAGCTTCGACATCCTGGAGTTCGTCGTCGAAGGCGACACGCTGCTCGGTGCCGCCAGCATCGAACGCGCGGTCTACCCCTTCCTCGGCCCCGGGCGCAGCGCGGCCGACGCCGAGGGCGCGCGGCGCGCCTTGCAGCAGGCCTACCAGGATGCCGGCTACCTGAGCGTGAGCGTGCTGCTGCCGCCCCAGCGCGTGGATGGCGGCGAGGTGCGCCTCTTGGTGCAGCAGGCGCCGGTGGAGCGCCTCAAGGTGACAGGCGCCGAACACTTCCTGCCCAGTCGCATCCGCGAGGGTCTGCCCAGCCTGGCGCCGGGCAGCGTGCCGCAGTTCGGTCAGGTGCAGCACGAGCTGGCGCTGCTCGCCGCCGCGACTCCGGACCGGCAGATCACCCCGCTGCTGGCCGCCGGCACGCGTCCCGGCACGCTCGACATCGAACTGAAGGTCGAGGACCAGCGTCCGCTGCACGGCGCCGTCGAGCTCAACAACAAGCAGACCCAGAACACCGAACGCGGCCGCCTCGAGGCGGCCGTGAGCTACGACAACCTGTTCCAGCGCCAGCACGCCGTGGCCGCCAACTGGTTCGTCGCGCCTGGCGAACCTTCGCAAGCGAACATCGTGTCGCTGCTGTACAGCCTGCCGCTCGGCGGCCCGGGTGACCGCCTGTCGCTGGCCTACACGTTTTCGGACAGCGACACGCCCACGCCGCTGGGCGGTCTGACGGTCTCGCGCGGCGAGACCTGGCGGCTGCGCTGGCGCGACAGCCTGCCGGCCACCGAGGGCCTGCGCCATGGGCTCACGTGGGGCTTCACGCACCGCAACCTGCAGGACCGCAACGTCGATGTCGCCGGTTTCGACACCGAGAGTCCGTCGCTGGTCTACCCGACCTTTCACCTCGACTACGAACTCTCGATCAACGGCACGCGGCCGGGTCGCGAGACGCGCCTCAACCTCGGGCTCGTTGCCAGTGTTTCCGGTCTGAGTTCGCGCACTGTGGACTGCTTCGGCACACCGCTCGACCAGTTCCGCTGCAAGCGGGCCGCGTCGTCGGCGCGCTTCCAGGTGCTGAGCTTCAGTGCGGGGCATCGCGAGCCACTGGGCCCCGGCGCGGACGGCTGGCTGCTCGAAGTGCAGGCGCAAGGCCAGTTCAGCGACTCGCCCCTGCCGAGTTCGGAGCAGGTGGTGTTCGGCGGCACCGACAGTGTGCGGGGCTACTACGAAGGCGAACAGGCCGGTGACATCGGCCTGGCCGTGCGTGCCGAGCTGTCGGCCCCTCGGTGGAGACTGCGGGACGGCGTGTCGCTGCGGCTGCTCGGCTTCATCGACCGAGGCGGCCTTCGTCGTCTTTACGCGTTGCCCGCGGAGGATCCCACCGTGGTGCTGGGCAGCAGCGGGTTCGGGCTGCGCGTGGACACCCGCTTCGGCCTGTCCGCCATGCTCGACTGGGCCTACCTGCAGCACGACACGACGCGGCTCGATCGCTTCGGTGCGCCCGAGCCGCTCAGCGGAGCGGCGGCGAACCGGACTCAGCGCTGGGAACTCGCCGTCCGGCAACGGTTCTAGGCGTTCGCCAGGCTGGCCGGCCAGCCATGGTCCGAACGGACGGCTTGGCAGGTCGTGCCGACACCATAGCTTCTGATCATCAAGCGTTTCCGTTCCTCCTTTCGCCGAGCTTATGAACCAGGGCCTGCACCGACTCGTGTTCGACCGTAACCGCGGCATGGCCGTGGCGGTGGCCGAGGGCTGCCCCGGGCATGGCAAGCCGGGCCGCACGCCCAGGCGCGCGGCTGTCTCGGCCGCTGCGTCGGCGCTGCTGGCGGGCGCCGCGGTGCTGCCATTTGCCCCCGCTGACGCCCAGACCCGGGCCCCGGTCACTTTCGCCCGGTCTTTGCCCGCCCCGGCCCAACCGCTGCCCCAGCCCTACGGCACGCTGCGGGGCGCCGACGGCCGCCTGGTCAACGACCCGGCCCAACGCAACTTCGTCGCCAACCCCGCGCATCGCGATCGCGTCAAGTGGAGCGTGAGCGCCGACGGCAAGACCGGCACCTTCAACCAGGGCGACGTCGACCGCGTCATCCTTAACTGGGACCGCTTCGACATCGGCGCCGGCCACCGCGTCGAGTTCATCCAGAACCCCGATCCCTCGCGCGCCGTCTCGGCCCTCAACCGCATCTGGAGCGGCGACCCCTCGGTGATCCTGGGCACGCTGAAGGCCAACCGCGAGGTGATCCTCGTCAACGCCAACGGCGTGTACTTCGGCCGCGGCGCGCGGGTGGACACGGGCAAGTTCGTCGCCACCAGCCTGAGCATCGCCGACGGCGTGTTCGAGCGCGGCCTGCGCAACGTGCTGGACGGCAGCGCGGTGTTCAGCACATCGGGCACCGACTACCTGCCCACCGTGCTGGACAGCGCCATCAGCGTGGAAGCCGGCGCCGAGATCCGCAGCCGCCCCGGTGGCGACGTGCTGTTGATCGCGCCGCGTGTCGTCAACCAGGGCCGCATCGAGACGCCACAAGGCCAGGCCGTGCTGGCCGCCGGCGACCGCGTCTACCTGATGAGCTCGTCCGACCCGGCGCAGCGCGGGCTCATCGTGGCGGTCGATCCGGTCAAGCTCGCCGGCAGCAGCACCGTCAACGACCCCACGCTGGGCATCGTCGAGAACGCCGCCCAGGGCAGCTACCCGACTGTGGGGGGCGCCACGGTCGACGACACCGCGCCCGCCGGCACAGCAGGCGTGGTGCGCATGCTCAACGAGATCCGCGCCGACAGCGGCACGGTCAACCTCGTCGGCCTGCTGGTGCGGCAGGCCGGGCAGATCAACGCCACCACGGCGGTGAAGGGCGCCAATGGCGTGATCCAACTGCAGGCCATGGCGTCGACTGTGATCCCGGCCAACTCCACCGCCACCAGCGCGCGCGGCCTGGTGGTCGAGGACGGCGCGCAGGCGCGCGTGTCGGCCACGGGCGGCACGGTGGAAATCGCGGCAGGCAGCGTCACGCAGGTGTTGCCCAGCGCCAGTGGCGACACGCAGCTGGCGGCCGAGGTGTTCAACGCCTCTCGGCTGCGGGTCGAGGGCGAGACCATCACCGTCGCCGGCGGTGCCCAACTGCGGGCACCGGGCGGCCGCATCGAGCTGCTCGCCGCCAGCACGCGCACGGGCAGTTCCCTCTTCAACAGCGATGCCGGGTTCCAGCTCACGGCCGACAACAGCCGCGTGGTCATCGCGCCCGGCGCTGTGCTGTCCGCAGCCGGTATCAGGGACGTGCCGGTCGACGGCTCGCGCTACCAAGGCGCGCAGCGCCTGTTCCGCATCGAACTGGCCGATTCGCCCGTGCAGCGCGACGGGCCGCTGTACCGCCAGGAGCTGCGCTTCGACACCCGCGGCGCGGCGTCCATCAACGTGGCCAACGTGGCGGGCGCGGGTGCCGGCACGGGCTTCTCGGCGGCCGAGAAGTCCACCGCCGGGGGCAGGCTGCGCATCGCTTCCGAGGGCAGCGTGGTCGTGGGGCAGGACGCCACGCTCGACGTGTCGGGCGGCTCGATCCGTGTCTCTGCGTCGACTCTGGAGACCTCGCTGCTCACCCGCGACGGCGCGGTGGTGCTGTTCCGCGACGCCCGGGCCGGCACGCGCTACGACGCCCTGCTCGGCGAGACGCGCAAGACGCCGCTGCCCGCCTACGAGGAAGGTGCCGACGGCGGCACGCTGGAACTCTTCGGCCGCCGGCTCGCGCTGGGCAGTGCCGGTGCGGGGCGCGTGGTGCAGGGTGAGCGCCAGCGCGACGGCACCGCCAGCGCGGCCAGGCCGGCCAGCCTGCGCATCGGCTTCCTGTTCAAGGGCGGACAGTACCTCGACAGCATCGCCCTGGTGCCGAACGCGGCACCTCCGATCGATCCGCGTCTGTTCGAGAACCCGGCCGCGGCCGAGCTCTCGGGTCTGGCCGCCACCACGGCGGTGTCGCTGCGGCAGGTCAGCGACGGAGGCTTCGGCTCTCTGGTCCTGCGGGCGGCCACGGTCACGCAGCCCGCCTTCGGCGAGCTGGACCTGGGCCTCGGCGGCCAACTGGACGTGGTCGCGCGCACGCTGTCGCTGGACGGTGCGTTCACCGCGCCGGGCGGCACGATGAACCTGCAGACCAACGAGGCCTCGTCCCAGTCGGTGGTCTCGGGCCTCGGGGACATCCGGCTGTCCGGCCGCACCAGGCTGGACACCGCGGGCTTGTGGACCAACGACACCTTGGCCGGCGGCGCCGCGGGGGCCGCGCCTGTCCAGTTGGCGGGCGGCAGCGTGGCCATCGTTGCGGCCCACGACCTGCTGGCCCAGCCCGGGCTCGACATCGACGTCTCGGGCGGTGCGCGCCTGTCGGGCAGCGGTGGCCTGAGCCGTGGACGGGCCGGTGCCATCAACCTGAGCTCCGGCCGCAGCAATAGCTTCCAGACGCGGCTGCAGGTCGAAGGCGTCAGGCTCTCGGCCTTCGACTTCGGCAGTGGCGGCACTTTGTCGATCGAGTCACCGAGCCTGTGGCTCGGACCGGCGGGCGCCAGCGCACCCGCATCACTTGCGGCACTGCGGCTGGCACCGGACTTTTTCTCGGCCGGCGGCTTCGGCTCGATCAGCGTCAACGCCTATGGCGACGTCGTCGTCGCGGGCGGCACCGATCTCCGCCCCACACTGTCGTCGTGGCTGCTGTCGCCCGACCACCGGCGCACACCCAGCGGCCGCATGCGCGACGGCGCGGCAGCTGCTCAACCGGTGGACGAGTCACTGGCCGACCGCCTGCCGGTGAACCTGAGCCTGGTCGCCGCGCGGCCGCTCAATCCCGATCTCGGAGCGGCCGGGCAAGGTGGCCAGCTGATCGTGGAGCGTGGCGCCCGCATCGAACTTGAGGCCACGGGCTCCCTGACGCTCGCTGCGACCAGCCAGATCCGCATCGGCACCGACGGCAGCAGTCCCGGCGGCAGCACGCTGGCTGTGCCGGCCGGCACCATCCGGCTCAACCTGAGCGGCTTTCGCGGCGCGGGGCCAGGCGAGGAGGCGAGCGATCCGAACGGGTTCATCGCAAGCCAGTCGACCTGGATCGGCTCATCCGCCGAGCTGTCGGTGGCCGGCACGGCCGAGTTGCGCGCCGACCGCAGCACGGCCGCGTTCGCCACCTTCGGCATGCCGGGACTGGCCTCGCCCGATCGCACTGCTGGCACGGTGCTGGGTGGCGGCCGCATCGACATCGACAACCAGCGCGGCTATGTGGTGCTGGAGCAGGGTTCGAGGCTGAACCTGGACGGGGCCACGGCGAGCGCGTTCCCGCGTGGCGCGGCGGCGCCGCTGACGCTGGCCCAGCCACCGGGCCGCCTGAGCATCACCAGCCCCGAAGGCGTGGTGCTGGACGGGCAGATCTCGGCCGCCGTGCCCCGGGATGCCGCGGGCCAGGCCCTCACCAGTGGAGGCAGCTTGGCGCTGTCGCTGGGCGTGGGTGGTGTCAAGACCTTGACGGTGGGACGGCCGTACCCGACCGGCCCGCGTGAGCTGCTCATCGGCGACTTTGGCCCGGCCTGGCTGGCCGGCAGCGTGCGGCCCGGTGACGACTTGTCCGCCGTGATCGGCAATGGCGTGGCCCGGCTGTCCACCGGATGGCTGTCGCAGGCCGGCTTCGACAGCCTGCAGCTGGGCGCGGGCGACCGCATCGCGTTCCAGTCTTCGGCGTCCCTGCGCGCCGACACGGCGATCACGCTCGACAGCCCGGTGCTCGCTGCCAGCCCCGGCGCAAACGTGGCGCTTGAGGCGCGCAGTGTCTCGTTCGGAGACCGCACGCTGAACCGCAACAGCCCGCCGGCCAGCACAGGGGCCGTGGCCGATGGCTCGGCTGACGGCTCGACGCAGTTGCGGGCCCGCGCCCAGACCATCGAGGTGGTGGGCCGTTCGGCGCTGCAGGGGTTCTCGAGTGTGGTGCTCGATGCGGGCGCTTCGCCTCTGGGCGAAATCCGCTTCTCGGCGGTCTCGGCCTTCGATAGGCAGCCTGACGACTTCCTGCGCTTCGCCGGTGAGCTCACGCTCACCTCGGGGCAGACCTTTGCCACCACGGCGGCCAACTTCCGCATCGAGGGGCTGGCTGCGGTGGATGACGCCGATCCGGGTAGCCGCATCACCTTGCGCACCGGCGCCGCGGGAGCAGCCACCCAACCGCCGCTGTCAGTGTTTGGCCGCCTGGCCCTGCAAGCCACCTACATCGCCCACCAGGGCGTGCTGCGCCAGCCCTTCGGCAGCCTCACACTGCAGGCGGCTCGCACGCTGACCCTGGGCGACGCCAGCCTCACCAGCGTGGCCGGCACCGGCCAGACCCTGCTGTACGGCAGCACCGTCAACCTGACGCAGTGGCAACAGCCGCTCACCAACGACTACAGCAACGAGCTGCCGGTCGACAAGAGCATCAACCTGTCGGCGGCGCGCATCAGCACTGCGCCGGGTGCCCGTGTCGACGCCTCGGGTGGCGGCGCCATCGTGGCGTCGGAGTTCTTCGCCGGCGTTGGCGGCAGCACCGACTACTTCGACACGGCGGGCCTGTTCGCCGTGTTGCCCGACTTCGGCACGCGCGCGCCGATGTCGCTGACCGGCGGCATCGACGGGCTTGCAGGGCCGGGCCGCGAGTTCGTGGTCACGATGGCCGGCTCCGCACTGGCACCGGGCGCCTACACCATGCTGCCTGCGCGTTATGCGCTGCTGGCCGACTCGCTGCCGTCGGGTGCGTTTCTTGTGCGCCGCGCCGCGGACCAGGGTTCGGCGCTGCTGGGTGCCCCGCTGGTGCAGGACGACGGCGGCATCGTGGTCACCGGCAGCATCCGCACCTCGGGCGCCCGAGACCCGGGCACACCCGGCGAACGCTTCGTCGTCGAGACGCCGGCGGTCTTCACGCAGCGCAGCGAAGTGCGGCTCACCGACACGGGCCAGCTGCTGGCCAGCCGCGCCGCCTTGTCCGATGCCGCTGCGCCCCCGCTGCCGTTGGATGGTGGCGCCATCCGCATCGCCACCACGGGCAGCGAACGCTCGACCTGGCAGGCCCAGCTGCGGGCCGGCGCAGCGGGTGGCCGGGCGGGCACGCTGGACGTCTCGGCCAGTCGTCTGGCCTTGGTTGACGAGCTCGGCAAGACGCCAGCCTCGACGCTGGGCATTGCCGCCGCCTCGCTGGCGGGCAGCGGCGCTGGCAGCGTGCTGATCGGCGGCCTGCGCACGCCCGGGGGCACGACCGAAGGCGGCACGCCCATCAGCTTGATCGAGACCGGCGGCACCACGGCACTGCAGGTGGACCTCGGCGCCGGCACACCGCTGCGCCTGGAGGAACTGATCCTCAGCTCCGCGGGCACGCTGGACATCGCGGCGGGCAGTCGCCTCGAAGCCGGCCCCACAGCCACGCTGGGCGCGCGGCTGCTGCGGCCCAGCGGCGACAGCGCGCTGGCCTTCGTCTCGACCAATGCACTGGAGAGCACCCGCAGCGGCACCGCCGCCAGCGCGGGCGTGCTCACGGTGAACGCGGCGAGCCGCCTGCAAGGCGCCGTCGTTGGCCTCGACGCGACGGCCCGCCTCTCGATCGCCGACAGCGCACAGCTCGCCGCGGGCTCGCTGGCCCTGACCGCGCCGCGCATCGCGCTGGGCGCCCTGGCCGAGGCCGACGCCAGTGCCACCACGCTGGCTGGCGCGCTGCTGGCCTCGGTGCAATCGAGCGCCCAGATCAGCTTGCGCAGCTATCGCAGCATCGACTTCAGCGGCCGGCAGGACTGGGCCGCGCGGCCCACGCCCGACGCCGAGCCGACGCGTGTGCTCGATCGGCTGGTGCTGGACGCGCCGGTCATTCGTGGCCTCGACGGCGCGCAGGTCGACATCGCGGCCCGCGAGGTGGCGCTGCGCAACACCCTGGCCGGCTCGGTGCCGGAGCTGGCGGCCGGTTCGGGCGTGCTCACGCTGCAGGCGCTGCCGGTTGCGCAGTTCGGGCGCTCCGGCGGCTTCACGCTCGGCCCGGGGAACGCGCGGCTGGCCTTCGAGCAAGCCAGGCTGCTGTCGCTGGGCGATCTGGCGCTCGACGGCACGGGCGGCCTGACGGCGCAGGGCGACCTCGCGCTGGCTGCGGCGCGCCTGACGGCCACCACGGCGGCCGACCACCGCCTTCAGGCGGATGGCGGCACCTTGTCGCTGGCCACGCCCGCCGCGGCGCGCACGCTGGGCGAAAGGGTCGGGCAGGGCGCTGCCCTGCAGATCTCGGCGCGCCGCGTGCAGCAGGACGGCCGCATCGAGCTGCCGGCCGGCGTGCTGAGCATCGCCGCGGCAGGACCGGGTGCCGGCGCCGGCCCCGCGGCCGTGAGCTTTGGCGCCGGATCGAGCACCTCGGTCGCGGGCTTCTCGGTGGCCGGGCCGAACGGCTTTGTCGTCGACGGGCCCGCCGGCCGCATCGACGTGGTGGCAACGACTGGCTCTGTCGAACTGCTGGGCCGGCTCGATGCCAGCGCGGCCCTGCGCAGCGACGGTAGCCGGGGCGCAGGCGATGCCGGCGCCATCGTGCTGCGCGCTCCGGGCGCGGGCGGCACGCTGGTGATGGCGGCGGGGAGCGGCACGGGCGAGATCGCGGCGCACGCCGGATCGCGCACCGACGACCGCGGCGGCTCGCTGCAGGTCGACGTGCGGCGCCTGCCCGACAGCACGGCCCTGCTGGCCGCGGTGGCGGTAGGCGGCATCGATCACGAGCTGGTGCTGCGCGGCCGCGAGGGCGACTTGGCGCTCGCGGGGCCGATCCAGGTCGAGCGCCTGCGCGTGGCGGCCGATGCGGGCAGCGTGCGCCTGGCCGGCACCGTAGACGCGCGGGCCGCAGCAGGTGGCGTGGTTCAACTGGCGGCCGGCAGCGACGTGATCCTGGCTGACACCGCCCGCATCGATGCCCGCTCCACGGCGGCCGGCAGCTCGGGTGGTGACGTGCTGCTGGCGGCCGCCACCGGCCGCGTGGCCGTGGCGCCGGGCGCCGGGGTGCATGCCGGAGGCGACGACGCCAGCGACGGCCGCATCGTGCTGCGCGCGCTGCGCCGGGCCGACGGCAGCACCCTGCAGGTCGACCCGCTGATGAGCAGCCAGTTGCTGGCGGGCGAGGTGGCCCTCGAGGCCGTGCGGGTGTACCGCCAAGTGGGTGAGGGCGCCAACGCGCGAGACATCACGTCCATCGTGTCGGGCGCCAGCAGCGCCAGCGGTACGGCCGGGAACCTCGGGCAGGCCACCATCGCCAGCGACAACGCGGCCTTCATGGCCGGCTCGGCCGCCGCGCTGGACGCGCTGGGCATTGCAGCGGGCGAGCGCGATCGCTTCCGGCTGCGCCCCGGCGTGGAAGTGCAAGCCAGCGGGGCGCTCACTGTCGCCGCCGACTGGGCGCTCAACCTGGCCCGCCCTGGCGGTGAAGCCGGCATCCTGACGCTGCGCGCCGCGGGCAACGTGGCGATCAACGGCTCACTCAGCGACGGCTTCGTGAACGCGACGGCAACCGCCGCGCTCGGCACGGACGCCAAGGCCTGGTCGTACCGCATTGCCGCGGGGGCCGACCTGAGCTCGGCCGATCCCCTGGCCGTGCGCGATGCCGCCGCCGGCAGCGGCTCCATCACGATCGCAGCCAATGAGTTCGTGCGTACCGGCGCCGGCTCCATCGAACTCGCCGCGGCGCAGGATCTGCGGCTGGCCGCGGGCAGCAGCACCGCCGCGCCGGGGCTGGTGATGGTGGCGGGCACGCGCTGGACGGGGCTTGAAGCCGACGCGGCCCATGCGTTGTTCAGCGGCCACGCCGCCAGCAACCGCCCGAGCTTCACCGTGCGCGGCGGCCGCCTGGAGGTGAACGTGGGCCGCGATGTGGTGGCTCCGGCGGCGACGCAGCTGATCAACAACTGGCTGTGGCGGACAGGCATCCCGGGCACCACCATCGCGGACACCGGGCTGTACGCGAGCACTTCGCAACTGGCGTGGTGGGCGGAGTTTTCGCGCTTCCGGCAGTCGCTGGGCGCGTTTGGCGGCTCCGCGGTCCGCGTGCGCGCGGGGCAGGACATCCTGAACCTGCAGGCCATGGCCCCAACGACGGGTTGGGCCGACAGCCGTAATCCGTCGACGGCCGAGGTGCGGACGCTGGGCGGCGGCGAGGTCGACATCGCCGCCGGCCGCAACGTGCTCGGCGGCCAGTTCCTGGCCGGGCGCGGCACGGGCCGCATTGCTGCGCTCGGTCGCGTGGCCGCAGCGGCGTCCAACAACGCCGTCGGCGAGACCATCCTGGCCCAGATGAGCGGGGCCTCGTGGCAAGTGCATGGCCGCGAGTCGATCCGGCTTGCGGGCAGCTTCAACCCGACGGCGGCGGCGTCCTCCGCTGCCGACAACCGCTTCAACCTGTCGGCCCAGTACTTCACCTGGGGTGACTCCGCGGCGTTGAGCCTGGTGTCGGCTGGCGGAGGTGTCGACCTGACCGGGCTGACGGGGCTGAATCTCAGAGCCTCCTACGGCCTGGTCGATGTGGAGACGAACTTCCGCGTCATGCCGCCGTCGCTGGAGATGCTGGCCCTGGGTGGGAATGCCGACGTGCTGTCACTGACTTCCAGCGTGATGTTCCCGTCGGCGGACGCGCAGCTGCGGGTGTGGGCGGATGGCAGCGTCCGGCTCGGCGGCCCCAGCAGCGCCACGACACTGGCCATGCCCGATGCCGATCCAGGCCTCTGGCCCAGCGCAGCAGCGCCCTTGAGGGAGAGCAACACCATCGTGGCCGAACGGCTCGCGAGCAGCCTGGCCGGCACGCTGCCGCGCGAGGCTCTGCATGCCGCATCCACCGAGCCCGTCCGGGTGCACGCCGGGGAGTCGATCGTCCAGGTCGCGGGCAGCTTCTGGCGCCTGCCCAAGGCTGCGGCCTTCTCGGCGGGCCAGGACATCGTCAACCTGCAACTGGAGACCCAGAACCTGCGCGCCGACGACCGCACCACGGTGACGGCCGGCCGCAACCTGAGCGCCGGGCTTGCCGGGGTGGTGGAGCTGGGCGGACCCGGCACGCTGGACGTGCGGGCGGGCCGCCAGGTCGACCTGGGCGATTCACCTGGCCTGCGCACGATCGGCAACGAGAAGAACGCGCAGCTGCCGGCCCAGGGGGCCGGCATCCGGCTGGCGGCTGCCACGGCGGCCACGCTGGACCTGGCCGACTTCGAACTCAGCTACCTGGGCGACAACGCGGCCCGCGGCGCCGCCTACCGCGACATGCTGCGGGACTTCGTGCGCGAGGCCCTGGCCGAGCCCGGGCTCGACTTCGCTCAGGCCTGGAGCCGCTTCCAGGCCTTCCCGCCCTCGGCGCAGGCGGCCCTGGCCCAGCGCGTGGTGGCTGCCGAGTTCGGGGCCGTGTACCTGGGCGAGGCGCCCGTCACGGCCGCGGCCGTGACGGCGTCGCTGCAAGGGGCCTTCGAGCAACGCAAGGCCGATGTCCTGGCCGCCGGCCAGGCCGCCCTGGCGGCCGGCAGCACGCTCGTGCTGCCCGGGCGGGTCAAGCTCGCCGGGGCCGAGTTGGCGAGCTACCTGGACCAGATCCGCGGCTTGAGCTTCACGGCGCTGGATCTCGACCAGACGCTGAGCAACCGGACGCGAGACCTGGAGGCCGTGCGCAGCGGCTGGCGCGACGCCGTCGCCGCCAGCCTGGGCAGCGATGCACGCGCACTCGACGCCCTGGCTGCGTCGCGCCCTGGCGACCCGCGTGCCACCGCCTGGGTGGCGGCCCTGGCGCAGCGCAGTGGCAACCTCTTCGAGCGCTACCGCGAGCAGGTCTTCGAAGCCGAAACCACGGCCTCGGCAAAGGCAGCCTCGGACTTCGGGCGCCTGTCGCTGCCGATGCGCCTGGCGCTGTTCGATGAAGGTTTCCGCGTGGCCGAGCTGACCGGCGCGGGCAGTTTCGTGCCACAACCCGTGTGGCCTGGATCGACGCCGGTGCTGCGCCACGAAGGCGCGCTCGAGATGACGCAAAGCGCGGTGATCACGCGCCGCGGCGGCGACATCAGCCTCGTCAACCCCGGCGGCGGCATCAACGTGGGCCTGAAGGTCAGCGGCAGCAGCAGCGCGCCCAAGGGCGTGATCGCTCTGGGCGGCGGTGACGTCTTTGGCTACGCACGTGACGATTTCCAGGTCAACACCCAGCGGGTGTTCATCGTGGGATCGGGCGACATGAACATCTGGTCGTCGCGCGGCGACATCGACAGTGGCCGAGGCGCCAACACCGCGATCGGCGCGCCCCCGCTGGCGCCGCGCCGATCGGTGGACGGCGTGGTGTTCGAGATCCCGGCCACCACCACGGGCAGCGGCCTGGGCATCGTGCCGGACATCACCGGCACGGCGCGGGGCACGATCGGCCTGTACCCGGCGTTCGGCGAGATCCTGGCGCTCGACGCCTTCATCCGGGCACCCAGCATCTTGCTGGCAGGCACGGTGCAGGGCGCCGACAACCTGGGCGGCGGCAGCGTCAGCGGCGCCACCGCCGTGGTGACGCCACCGCCTTCGGCCACCGTGAGCACGCCACCGGCTGCCACGGAGGATCGCAGTGTTGCCCCTGAGCCTTCCAGCACCGCACAGGGGGTGGCGCGGCAGTCGCTGCTGACGGTCGAACTGCTGGGCCTCGGGCCCGGAGAGCTCTGTGAAGGCCTCAGCGGCGCGCCGCTGGACGAGTGCCGCCGGCGGCTCGCCAGTGAACCGCCACGACCGCGGCCCTGAGCGTAAACCCGCCCCTCATTCGAGGGGCGGTACCACAAGCCGTGATCGGCCCGGGCGGGCCGTCTACCTAACGGCTCACGGTCGAGCGCAGGGCCATGGGCGGGCCTTCATCGACGCTGAATACGCTTCCTGACGAGATTCGCTTCTTCCGGCCCACTCGGCACCGATTTGCCGTTGTGCCGGAGGCCACAGACCCCACACCTGCCAGGAGCCCCTATGTCAAGCCGCATGCACCCAGACAACGACGAGACCATCAACCCGTCCGGCAACACGAGCATTCGCGACGTGATGGCCGAGTTCAGCGGCCGGAGGAACTTCCTCAAGGGCTCGCTGGGCATGGCGACCATCGCCACGCTGGGTGGCTTTGCCAGCCAGGCCCAGGCCTACGTCGGCAGCCCCGCACCCGGCGGTGGCGGCATCACCTTCGCCGGCATCCCGCCTAACCTGGCTGCGGGCTTCATCGACGCCGTCTCGGTGCCGACGGGCTACACGGCCAAGACGCTCATCGCCTGGGGCGACGCCATCGGTGTGTCGGGCCCCGCTGCCCTGATCAATCACGACCATGCCGATCCGCTGCCGATCACCGCGGCGCGCCAGAACACGACGTTCGGCCAGCACAACGATGGCATGCATTTCTTTGCGTTCCCGGCTGTGGGTGTGAGCGGCGTGTCGAGCACGCGCGGCCTGCTCGTGGTGAACCACGAGTACGTGGACCCGGGCCTGCATGCCAACACCAACAGCTACGGCACCATCGCCATGACCAAGGCCCTGGTCGATGCCCAGGTGGCCGCCCACGGCGTGAGCGTGATGGAGGTGCGCAAGACCGGTGGCGAGTGGAGCGTGGTGAAGCCGTCGGCGTTTGCGCGGCGCATCACGGGCGAGACGCCGATGCGCATCAGCGGCCCGGCCGCGGGTGCCGACGCGATGAAGACCGCCGCCGATCCGACCGGCACCTCCGTGCTGGGCACGCTGAACAACTGCGCCCACGGCTACACGCCCTGGGGCACCTACCTGACCTGCGAAGAGAACTGGAACGGCTACTTCGGCGCCGTGGGCAGCTTCACGACGACGGCTCTCGAGCGCCGCTATGGCATCACCGCCGGTGGTTTTGGCTACCGCTGGCATGAAGCCGATCCCCGCTTCAACCTCAACACCCCGGGCAACCGCAACGAGCCTCATCGCTTCGGATGGGTCGTCGAGATCGACCCGTTCAATCCGCGCGCGATGCCCGTCAAGCGCACCGGTCTGGGTCGCATCAAGCACGAGAGCTGCATCTTTGCCGTGGCGGACGACGGCACGATCTGCTTCTACACCGGCGACGACGAGCGCAACGACTACATGTACAAGTTCGTCTGCGCCGGCAAGTACAACGCCAAGAACCGCGGCGCCAACCGCGACCTGCTGGACAACGGCACGCTCTACGTCGCCAAGTTCAATGCCGACGGTTCGGGCACCTGGCTGCCGCTGGTGTTCGGCGTGGGGCCGCTGACGCCGGCCAACGGCTTCACGAGCCAAGCCGACGTGCTGATCCGCACCCGCCAGGCCGCCGACCGCGTCGGCGCAACGATGATGGACCGTCCGGAGTGGGTGGCTGTGCACCCGACCACGCGCGAGGTCTACCTCACGCTGACCAACAACAACCGCCGCGGCAGCAGCCCGTCGTCGTCGAACAACCCCGATGGCAGCACCACCGCGGCCTCGGCCCGCCCGCCGGTCGATGCGCCCAACCCGCGTGTCGACAACCGCTACGGCCACATCATCCGCTGGACCGAAACCGGCAACAACCCGGCGGCCACCACCTTTGCGTGGGACATCTTCGTCGAGTGCGGCGACCGCCTGAACCCGGCTCCGAACCTCAAGGGCAACATCAACGGCGACGACCTCGGCGCGCCCGACGGCCTGTGGTTCGACCAGGATGGCCGCCTGTGGATCCAGACCGACCAACAAGGCGACGGCCTGGGCGACTGGACGAACATCGGTGGCAACGCGATGTTCGCGGCCGACCCGGCCACCCGCCGCATCACGCGTTTCCTGACCAGCCCGAAGAACTGCGAGACGACGGGCGTCGTCAGCACACCCGATGGCAAGACGATGTTCGTCGGCATCCAGCACCCCGGAGAGGACTGGGCGCCGGGCGCCTACACCTCCAGGAGCACCTGGCCCGACAGCGGTGTCAATGGCCCGACAACCCAGGCCACGGTCTCCAAGCCGCGCTCGGGCCTGCTCGTGGTGACCAAGAACGACGGCGGCGTCGTCGGCACCTGATTCGGCACATTCGCCCATCCACACGGAGAGACCTACATGTACAAGCTCATTACCGCCTCCCTGCTGACCGCAGCGGCGGCCCTGCCGGCGCAGGCCATGCTCATCAACGACGCCGCGCTGATTCCCACGGCATCGCCGGTGATCGACTTCGAAGCCTACGACGAGCTCATCACCGTCGGCCCGGAGGCGCTGTCGGCCGATGTCACCTTCAGCGGTGACACCGGCTCGCAACTGGGCGCCTACATCGCCAACCTGGACATGAACGGCCTCTGGGGTGCAGGCAACAAGTTCGCCGCCAGCGAGTTCTTCGGCGAGCTGCGTTTCACCTTCGCGGGTGGACAGGTGGTGCAGGGCGCGGGCGCGTTCGTGAACCACTACGCCAACGACGTGCTTCCCTTCGCGATCGACGTGACGGCCTACGGCCAGAGCAACGAGATCATCGAAACGCACCGACTGACGATCGACACCGCTGCCGACAGCGTCAATGACGGCCTCTTCGTGGGCATCTTGCGACCCTCGGCCGACATCAGCGCTATCAGCTTCAAGGGCGTGGCGGTGCTGGACAACTTCACGCACGCGGCGCCGGTGCCCGAGCCCGGTACCTGGGCCATGATGGCCGCCGGCCTGCTGGCGATCGGCGCCATGGTGCGCCGTCGCACGCAAGGCTGATTCGTCGCCCTGAGGCTGAGCCTGCTGGCGGCGTGATGGATCGGCGCCATGCGGCCCGGCTGGCACTGGGAAGTGCCAGCCTGCTGCCCGCATGGGCTGCGCGTGCGCAGCCGGTCACCGAGACCGTGCTGCCGGCTGTCGCCGATGCCACCATCTTTGCTGACCAGGGCGGTGGCACGGCCTACGACGCCGTAGCCGATGGCCGGGGCGCCAGCCTGTGGGCGTCGGTGCTTGCCGCGGGTGTCGTGCGACGGGCGCTGGTGCGCTTCGACATGTCGGCGCTGCCACCCGGATCGCAGGTGCTGGCAGCGCGTGTCGAGGCTTTCATGGTCCGGCTGCGGGAGCCCCAGTCGCTGGCGCTGCACCGCATCGACGCCGCCTGGAGCGAAGGGCCGGCCAACGGCGGTGACGCCGGGGTGGGTGCGCCTGCGGGCGCAGGCGACTGCACTTGGTCGCACCGCGTGTGGCCAAACACACCTTGGGCCTCGCGCGGGGGCGACTACTGGCTCAGTGCCAGCGCCACGACACCGGTGAGCGGCTGGCCTGCGCCGGTGGTCTGGGCCAGCACGCCCGCGCTGGTGAACGATGTGCAGGGCTGGATCGAGAACCCTGGCAGCAACCATGGCTGGATGATGATCGGCACCGAGTCGGGCACCCAGAACGCCACGCGGCTGGGCAGCCGCGAGAGCAGCAGTGCGACGGGCCGGCCGCGGCTGGTGGTGAGCTGGCTGCCGCCCCAGGCCGATGCCGAAGTGCCGCTGCCTCCGTGGGCCCTTGCGCTGCTGGGTGCTGCTGCCGCCGCCGCCCTGGTGCGACGGCGCCGCTGAAGACGCCCGCCGTGGCCTTGCCTGCCGTGAAGGCGGCTGCCGTTCCCTTGCTGCAGGGCCTGGCGTGGTTCGTGGTCCTTTATGCGCTGTATGGCCTGTCGCCGGCGGCCGCGGCCTGGTTCATCGAGGACGCCACGGTCCGGCCCGCGGTCTGGCTGCTCGGCCTGTTGGCACCGGACTGGCAGCCGCAGGCGGCCGGCGCGCGGCTGTGGGTCACGGGGGGCTCGCTGCACGTGCTGCCGGGCTGCGAGGGTGCGGACCTGGCCTTGCTGTCGGCGAGCGCCATGCTGGCTGCGCCATTGGCCTGGCGCTGGCGGCTTCTGGGGCTGACGGCGATGTTGTTGGCCGTCTTCGTGCTCAACCAGTTGCGTCTGCTGGTGTTGCTGCTGGCGCACCTGCGCGAGCCCTCCTGGTTCGATCCGCTTCACACCCTGTGGCTGCCGCTGGCCATGGTGATGCTGCTGGGCAGCCTGCTCTTGGCCTGGACCGCCCGTTTCGACCAGCCGTGAGGACGCTGTTTCGAGCCCTGCTGGCCGGGCTGCTGCTGCTGGCGCTGGCGGGATGGCTGGGCCCGCGGCTGGGCACCCAGCTGCTGCCGTCAGCCTCGGCATGGATGGCCTGGGTGGAGCCGGCGTTTTCGGTGCTCAGGCTCGAAGGGCAAAGCCGACCCGAAGGCGACCGCGTGCGCATGCAGGTGGCGCTGACACAGCCCGTGATCACCGGCGAACGGGTGGTGATGCCGCACCCCCGCGGGCACGCCTGGGCCCAGGTGCCTGCCGCGCAGATCTGGCAGGGGCCGGTGCTGCTGCTGTGGGTGCTGCTGGCCTGGCCTCTGGCGCGCAGTGGCGCTGAGCTGCTGGCGCGGTTGGCGCTGGCGCTGCCGGTGCTGGCGGCGTGGATGCTGCTCGACACGCCGCTGGTGCTGCTGGCCGAAGTGTGGAAGCTGCTGCTGCAGGCAGACCCGCAGCCGGCCCTCAAGGCGCTGGTGTTGTGGTCCGACCTGCTGCGTGGCGGCGGGCGCCTCGGCCTGCCGCTGCTGGCCGGCGCCGCCGTGGTACTGGCCGTGCGCGCCGTTGTGACCAATGGACCGGGCACGCGCAGCCCCAACGCAAGCCTCGACGAGGGCTGGCCCCTGCCGGCACAACGGCGCTGACAGCGCTGGTGCTGGCGACACGCTGCGTGCGCTGGTGAACAGATGCGGCGCGTCGCGCGTTCTAGATTCGACGTGACCGCCACTCACCGGCCGTCATCACCGATGGAGCCGAGGTGTTCACCTTGTCGCGCAGGCAGTTCGTGGTCGAAGCACCTGTTGTTCTCGGCGGTGCAGCCCTGTCCACAGCCTGCTCGACGCACGACGCTGCCGAGGGCTACGAAGCCCTCGCCGCATCGACCTGGCGCGCCGAGGTTCAGACCGGTGTCGAAGGCGCTGCGCTGATGCGCGAACTGGTGCGCTGCGCGACCTTGGCACCGTCGAGTCACAACACGCAGTGCTGGCGCTTCGAGGTGGGAGACAAGGCCATCACCATCCAGCCCGACCGGGCGCGTCGATGCCCCGCCGTGGACCCTGACGACCACCACCTGTTCGTGAGCCTGGGCTGCGCCACCGAGAACCTGGTGCAGGCGGCACGGGCCCACGGCCTGCTCGCAGCCCCCAGCTTCGACGCCACCCGCGAACATGTGCACGTGGCACTGACGCCAGCCGCCGCCCAGGCGTCGCCGCTGTTCGAGGCCATCGCGTCGCGGCAATGCACGCGTGGCGACTACGACGGCGTGCCACTCGCCCGGGACGAGCTGGCCCTGCTGCAGGCGGCCGGCTCGTCGGACCGCGTGCGCTTGTGGCTGGCCACCGATCGCCCCGCGATGGAGCGGGCACTGGAGTACATCGTGCAAGGCAACACGGCGCAGCTGGCAGACCCGGCCTTCGTCAGTGAGCTGAAGTCGTGGATCCGCTTCAACCCCAGCGATGCCGTGCGCACGCGCGACGGGTTGTTCAGCCTGACCACGGGCAACCCGTCCATCCCCACCTGGCTCGGCGAACGGGCCTTCGGCTGGTTCTTCACCGCCCAGGGCGAGAACGACAAGATCGCGCGGCAGCTGCGCAGTTCGGCCGGCCTGGCGGTGTTTGTGGGCGCGGTGGCCGACAAGGCTCATTGGGTGGACGTGGGTCGCGCGTACGAACGCTTCGCGCTGCAGGCCACGGCGCTGGGCATCCGCAACGCGTTCCTGAACCAACCGTTGGAAGTGGCGGCCGTGCGCTCGCTGTTCGCTGCGGCGCTGGGGCTCCCGGGCCAACGCCCGGACCTTGTGGTGCGCTTCGGCCGCGGGCCGACGATGCCCAGGTCCCTGCGCCGGCCGGTCGATGCGGTGATGGTGTGAAGGCCGCCACTGCTGGCGAGGAACACGCATGACCACGCTGCTGTGGCTGGGCATCGCAGGGGTCGTGCTGGTACTGGCGGCTGTCGGGCTGACCGTCTTTGGCGAACACCGCTGGGCCGCCCGGACGACGGCGCTGCAGGCCGGCCTCGAGGCCGGGCGCGTGGACGGCAAGGCCGGCACCACACCGCTGCCGACGCGCTACGACACGCGCGAGCTCGAAGGTCTGCCCGCGCCCGTGCAGCGCTACTTCCGCGCAGTGCTGAAGGACGGCCAGCCCATCATCACCGCTGTCCGCATCGACATCGCCGGCCGCTTCAACCTGTCGCCCACCGGCGAGCAGTGGAAGCCCTTCAGCTCGCGCCAGCGTGTCGTGACGCGCCGGCCGGGGTTTCTGTGGGACGCGACGATCGCGATGGGGCCTGGTGTGCACGTGCGCGTCGTCGACAGCTACATCGTCGGCAAAGGCCTGCTGCACGCGGCGATGCAGGGCCTGTTCACGATGGCGCACATCCAGGGCGAGGGCGAGATCGCCCGCGGCGAGTTCATGCGCTGGTGCGCTGAGGTGGCCTGGTACCCGACCGCGCTGCTGCCCAGCCAAGGCGTGCGCTGGACCGCGGTGGACGAGCAATCGGCCCACGCCACTTTCACGGAGGGCCAGCTCACGCTGACGCTGCTGTTCAGGTTCAGCGAAGCCGGCTCGATCGGTTCGTTTCGTGCCGAGGCGCGTGGTGGCATGGTCGGCAAGCAGCTGGTGATGGCGCCGTGGGAAGGCATCTGGTCGAACTACCAGCTGCGCGATGGCGTGCAGGTGCCCTTGACGGGCGAAGTGGCCTGGATGAGGCCCGAAGGGCGCAGACCCTACTTCGTCGGCACGGTCACGTCGCTGGCCTTCGAGTTCGCGCCCTGAAGGCCCGGTCACTCGGCAGCGGCAGGCTCGTGCTCGGTGTGTCGCTCCGGCTCGGTGGTGCGCAGGATCTCGCTCAGCACCGAGGTGGCGTAAACGCCGGCGGGCAAGGAGAACGCCAGCACCAGCTGATCGGCTTGCGGCCATTGCCATGACATGTCCGCCGGGCTCGCCACCAGGGCACGCCGCTCCTGATCCAGACCGGCGTGCTCCATGCCGTGGCACAAGCTGGCATGACGTTCGGCGACGGCGCTTTCCAGGGCCAGCGCCGGCCCGCTGGACGTGAGGCGGCCCCGTCCCCACAGCGGCCCGGTGGCCTGGCCCGCCTCGTCCAGCACGTCACCGGGCAGGGCCTGGCCCCAGAGGCCTTGCTGGATGCGCTGCGCGAGCACTTCATTGAAGACGAAGGAGCGCAGCGCCGACAGGTAGATGCCCTTGGTCTTTGGGTTGCGCACGCGGATCTCGCGCGCCAGCATGGCCCGGCCTTGTTCGACATTGCCGCCGTTGTGGCCGAAACGCTGAGCTCCAAAGTAGTTGGGCACGCCCTGTGAGGCCACAGCCTTGAGCAGGGCCTCGATGGCGTCGCGGTCGCCGCTCACGTCGCGCAGCACGATGCGGAACCGGTTGCCTTGCAGGTCGCCAGGGCGCAGCTTCTTCACGTGGCGGGTCTGGTTCAGCACTTTGAACTCCGGGTGCTGAAGCGCCGTCAGGTCGGGCGTCTGGCCCTTCGGCAGGTAGATGCTGAACCACTGGCGGGTGAGGGCGTAGCGGTCCTTGAGGCCGGCATAGCCCACGTCCCTGTCGTGCACGCCGGCCGCCGCGGCCAGCTGCTGGGCGACGAAGGCGGTGTTGGCACCGTTCTTCTCGATGTCGAGCCAGAGGTGTTCGCCCTCGCCGGAGGGCCGCTGCAGCGGCAGCTCGGTGACGATGAAGTCCTCGTTGAGGCGCTTCAGCGTGGCGCAGGCGCCGCTGGCCGGATAGGCCGTGGGCCAGGGCGGCAAGGTCGTGTACTGGGCGGTGGTCATGGGCCGTTTTCTGGCAGCGACTGTAGAGGGGGCGCGCCGCCCGGCCGACCCAGGGACGTCCAGACTGGCGCTTTTTCCCGCTTCGCCAGACACTCGGCCCCGCCCGTGGTCAAGCCCGGGTGCCCCAGCAGTTGCAGCCCTTCAACCCATCGATACCCAAAGAAGAGGAGTCTCCCCATGCAGCTCAAGCCCACGACCGGCCCTTACCTGCTGATGGCAGGCGGCGGAGCCGTGCTCATCCTCGCCCTGATCAGCTTTCAGCTGCCGATGTTTGCCGCCGCCGCGGCCCTCATCGGCCTGGGCTTGTGGAGTCTGCGCAAGTTCGACACCCGCTGGCTGAGCGGCCCCTATCTGCTCTGGGCGGCCGGTGGCCTGCTGCTGATCGCGGGGCTCATCGGTTTCAAGCTGCCGATGCTCGTGGCGGGCGCAGCCCTCATCGGCCTGGGCGTGTGGACGCTTCGCATCATCGCGGTGCCGGCGACCTTGGGCCCCTACCTGCTGTGGGCCGGCGCCGCCGCACTGCTGGCGGCGGGTTATGGCAGCGGCACGGCGTTCCTGATGTTCGTTGCTGCGGCGTTTGCCGGCCTCGGCGGGTACGCGTGGATGCACGAGCAGGAGCGCCGCTGATCGGCGCCGAGATTGATGGTGGTTCGCAGGGTGGCCCGACGGCTTGTCACCCAGCCGTTGACTGCGCATCGTATTCAACTCAGAAAGCAAGTCGATAGTCCGAGGTATTCGACTCAGGTCGGCCTCATTGAATGACAGCTCGCCCGCCCGTCTACCTTTGGCAGCACCCGGACTGGCCGGATCTTCGGCATGACCCAGCTCGTGTCGGCGGGGCCTTGGGCAAGGCGCGCCGCGTGCAGGGCGTGGTCGAGGGCAAGCTCGCCATTCTGGGCTTCGAATAGCGCGTGGTGCTGGCGGCAGAGGCCTGGAGCCAGGAAGCGCTGGCGACATCGGCCATCGAGGGCGAGCGCCTGGATCTGGCCGCTGTGCGCAGTTCGGTCGCGTGGCGGCTGGGCGTGGGCAAGCAGGATGGCCCCCAAGCGACACGCAGCGTGGAAGGCCTGCTCGACATCATGGACGACGCGGTCCAGCGCTGCCACGACCCGCTGACGCACGATCGCCTGCATGCCTGGCACGCGGCGCTCTTTCCCAGCGGCTACTCCGGCATGACGAAGATCCGCGTCGGTGGCTACCGCGAACACGGTGAGCCGATGCAGATCGTCAGTGGCCGGGTGGGGCGAGAGAGAGTGCACTTTGATGCACCACCGTCGAGCCGGGTGCCTGGCGAGATGGACCGTTTCCTTCGGTGGTTCAATGCCGACAGCGAACCCGACACCCTGGTCCGGGCTGCACTTGCGCATCTGTGGTTCGAGACCATCCACCCGTTCGAAGACGGCAACGGCCGCCTCGGGCGCGTACTGGTCGATCTACTGTTGGCCCGCGACAGCGGCGAAGCCAGCCGCCTTTTCCGTACATCCCAGCGTCTGCTTGATCGTCGCCGTGACTACTACGCAAACCTGGAGCGCGCGCAGCATGGCGGCCCTGACGTGACCGATTGGGTGTGCTGGTTCATCGAGCAGATGCAAGCGGCCTGCGAAGAGGCGTCGACTGTGGTGGACCACACGCTCATCAAGCTCCGCTTCTGGATGGACCACGGCAACCAGACGCTGAATGAGCGGCAGCGCAAGGTGATGAACCTGCTGCTGGATGCCAGGCCCGGTGGTTTCGACGGCGGCATGAGCACGCAGAAGTACGAGCACATCACGGGCGCCTCACGTGCGACGGCGTCGCGCGAACTCATCGACCTCGAGGCGAAGGGCCTGCTCCAGCAAGTGGGCGGTGGCCGCTCGACGCGCTACTACGTCAGGCTGCATGGGTGGGTGCCGGCGTCGACGTAGCCTTGGCGGCATACCCACTACCTTGCGGACAGAGCCCTCCCTTTGCGGGTAGGACTTGGCAGCCTCTTGGCACAGGCGTGCATCATGCAGCCGCCCCTTGCTTGCGCCAAAGGCACCACATCCAACGACCCCAAAAAGCAAAAAAGCCAGCAAGCGCGAACCTGCTGACTTTTGCTTTTTCGTGGCTCCTCGACCTGGGCTCGAACCAGGGACCTACGGATTAACAGTCTTCCGTGGATCGCGGGCGAGCTTCAGGGCCGCTGGCAACCTCGAGCGAGGAGGGTGAGTTCGCGGCTGCGTACCTGCGCCACGGTACGGTGGCGTGGCCGTGCGGCGCAGCGATCGTCAACAAGTCAGCAAGTATCCACGCCGATGAGGTTGAGGTGTGGCGCCCCAACGAACCTCGCCAGCGCCCGGCCTTTGGATTGTCTGCTTGGCTGTGATGGCGGACGGGTCTGCAGCAAAAGCAGTCACCCACGGCGGAAACTGATCGCCCATGTTCGGGTTGCGCGTACTTGCGCCGTCATTCCAAACGTCGAAGCGTACGTGCATCCCGTGCACGCGCCACAAGAGTACTCCCTCAGGCTTCATTGGCCTGTTGATCAATCGGTGGAGGGGCCTGTTCGGTTGCGCAAAAGCACTCGGCCACGATGGCGGCGATGTGGTCGATCTGCGCAGGTTGCAGCCCCATCAACTCAGACGAGTTGCGGCGCCGCTCGGGCATCTTGCCGCCGTTCTGGCGGATCCACTGGATCAGCAGATTGACTGTGCGGTTGGGCAGGTTGAAGGCGCGGTCGATCAGGTCGAACGCCCGGTCGTGGGCCCGGATGAACAATGTCTCTTCGATCAGTGACTGCACCAGCGCTTGCTCAGCACAGGTGGTGACGAAGCGTGCCGCGGTCTCGCCGTTCCAGTGCGCGTAGACATTTGGCGTGGACTTGAAGTCGAACAGGAAATCGTTGTCAGCCAGGTAGGTGACGTCCCACAGCAGACGTGCAGGCCGGCTGAAGGACTCCAGTGCGCTCAGGTAGTCGGCCTCGTGCCGCTTCATCGCCACCGACAAAGGCAAGAGCGTGGCCTGTCCGTCAACCAGCGGCATCGCCTGTTGCAGATTCAGGCTGTGGTGGGCCAGCAAGCGCGACAGGCGTCCATTGCCGTCCATGAACGGATGCAGGAACACGAAGCCAAAGCTCACCAGGGCGGCCCGCACCAGGGGCGGCACATCGCCTTCGATGCTGTTGGCCATCCGCGCCCAACCGTTCATCAAGGTCAGCATGGCGTCGGGCGGTGGCGGCACATAGCGAACAGCGAGCGCGCCGTGACCGCCACGTTGCAGCCAGTTCTGGCGGTTGCGGAACTCCGCCTCGGCCATCACTGGGTTCGAGATGACCGTGTTCTGCAGCTCGAGCAGGTAGTCCTCGGTCAAGAGCCGCCGCTCGCGCAGGGTGGCCAAGGCCTGTAGAAACGCCCGTTCCTTGTCGGGCGAAGGCACTTCGTTTTCGATGGCGAAAGAGTCGCGGGTCTCGGCCAGATAGGCCCAGCTCAAGACGCGGTCCAGTGTGGCTTGGTTGCTTGCATCGCCAGCCCAAGCCCGCAAGCGGTCCAGCACCTTCCGCCCCTTGGTAGCCAAGGCATCGTCCCGTCGAACCACGGGGCAATACTCCATGGGGCCAATGCCGTTGAAGTTGACACGCAAGCGCTGGCTGCGTTCCCATACCGGGCCCACGTAGTAGGTCTCCGTGTCGAACAGGTCCACATAGTTGCCGCCGGTGGTGTCCCAGGGCAGTGGCAGCTCGCGGCTGTGCGCCTTCTCCCAAAGAAAAGCAGCCTTGCGCAGGTAGCTGCCTGTACGCTGCACGGCTAGCGCGCTAGTCAACTCCTCGGCGTTGATCAGGCGTAGCGCTTCCAGCAGCAGGTGCAACTGCAGGTCTTCGTGCTTCAGGGCAAAGAGCACATGGTCAAGCAGCGTGGCATCCTTGGCAGGCGCCACATGGCGAGGCACAGCCAGCATTTCGGCCATGGGTTCAATCCGTGTGACGGGCCGCAACTGCGCCGGACGCTGCACAGGCGGTAGGCGCAGTCCGGTGAGCTTCGCCACCTCGGCAACAATAAATTCATAGCCGATCACGGCGGCTCCAGGTTTTTCCGTACAAGACCCATGTTTTCATCATTTTCCTCGTTGCAACCAACATTTTTCATGCAACGGCTGCGTCGATGCATCCCACTGCACAAAAGCGCCACCCTCACGCCACCGCTTTCCGCGGCCCGCCGCCCCAGCGTCTGGCTTTGGCTGCAGCCTTCCAGTCGCACAGGTCCGCCAAGATGAAACCCAGCTCGCTGGCCTGGAAGGCGACGAAGCCTTCGTAGGTGATCCAGGAACTTGGCCAGGGTCATACACACAGAAGAAGCGTCCGTCAACAGTCAACTCTCCTAACCACCTCAAGCACCACAACCCTGACGGCGTCAGATCCCTCGCGGAACCGCCGGGAACGCAAAACCACGACCGATCGTTCATGACGAGATTGCCGTCACTTAGCACCGCAGGCTTACTCAGAGCTCTGCGACGGCACCCTTCTCGCCTGCCTGCCTGCCAACGCAACGCTACGCTTGAGACGGCGGAAGACTAGGGAAAGTCCAGAGATGTCGCTGCCCAAAGGCGCGGGATCTTCCGATACGATCCCCCGCAGACATAACTAAGCACTTGCCGCTAAGGTCCAGACTCCGGTTTTTCTGGATCGGCATAGAACACAACCCTACGCGCCGGCTGCGTGACTAAGGGAGGGAGATGGTCATTCTGCTCAACGCCTTTTGCGCGGCGGGTCGAGCTTGCCTCACTCGTGCTGTCTATGTCGGGCTGGTTGCCCTGGCGGGCTTGGTGTTCTCGCAGCCCGCTTTGTCGCAGTTAACTGTCTCGGCGGGTGGGGCACCTGGCTACGAGTACCCGATCGCGGTACCGCCGGGCATTGCAGGCATCCAGCCATCGCTCTCCGTGGCGTACTCGGGGGGTGGTGTCAACGGGCCGGTTGGCCACGGATGGTCTGTGCAAGGGGTGTCTGTCATTACAAGATGTCCTTCCTCAAGGCGTCTTGATGCGCTCGCCCGGGATGTCAGCTTCGATGGGTCTGACCGACTCTGTCTAGACGGACAGCGTCTCATCCAGACCAATGAGTCTGGCGTTGCGTTGCCATTCCCGCAGACAGGCGATGCACTTGGACTGATCAGCGGATGGCGTGAATACCGAACTGAGAAAGACACCTTCGTTCGCGTGCGTGCGTACGGGGCAACAGCTGGTGTCGCCGCGAATGGGCCACTCTTCTTTAGGGTCTGGACCAAGTCGGGGCAGATCTACGACTACGGCGCAGCCCCGTCTGCTGACGGCAATACAAAGGCAGCGATCGTCGCGCAGGGAAAGACGGCAGTTGCCGTGTGGGCAACAGCGAGAGTAAGTGACCTTTTCGGAAACTACATGGACTTCAAGTATGAAGTCCGTCCCGCACTATCTTGGGGCAGTGGTGCAGGTACGTCGCCCGCTCCAGGGCTCGAGTGGAACCTCGCGGAAGTCCAATACACCGGCAACACGACGGCAGGGCAGGCTTCGTCCAGCAAGGTTGTGTTTCGCTACAGTGATCGAACCCAGATGCGAAGCGAGGCATATCACGCGGGATCAAAGAACATCAGCGTTCGCAGGCTTGATGCGATCGAGACCTATGTCAAGAGCGCCAATCCAGGCGCCTTGGGCCCCGCTGCAGGCTCCGTACTGGTTAGGCGACTACAACTCCGCTACGACACGGGCCGCAGCAGTCGGCGGCTGCGGCTCATTTCACTGAGCGAGTGTCAGGACACTGCGGCCAGGATATGCCAGCCGCCGACTGTTTTCAGCTACAGCGATGGGGCCGCTGTCGATTCGTTCAGCGGTGTCGAAGCTTTTGACCGCAGCCCGTTGGCGACCACCAACTTGACGGATCCTCTTACGGGTGATTTCAATGGCGACGGCCGCACTGACATACTGCGATGGTCGAACAATTCCTCCGAGAATCGACTGTACCTTAGTAACGGCGACGGGACGTTTGCAGAAGTTCCGCTGGGTTCAGGCCCTGGACGGTTCGACCTAACGGACATCAATTTCTTCTATCGTCGATACGACAGCATTGAGAACCGACCTGAATGCTTTCTCTCGATTGCCGCTGACTTTAACGGAGACGGGCTTACAGATGTCTTGAGACAGTCGAGTTCGAGCTGCGGGCTAACGAATACGGCTGGTTCTGTGTTGCTTATCTCCCAGGGGGATGGCTCCTTTCGTCGTATCACAACCTTGCCGCCTTTAGCGCGCAGTCAAAGTACATCGTTTACTTGCTATTCGCCGTACGTCTCGTGTGTCGCAGGAGGTCACAACTTCTTCGTCGGCGACTTCAACGGCGACGCACTGCTCGATTTCGTTACGGTACGCGCGGCCTTCGCCGGCTATCTGTCCCAAACCAGTTCAACCCTGACCTGCCTATCGGGACCAGGAACATGCGAGACTGCCTTTTATGCCGGCCAGCCTGGAGGTACCTTCTCTGCAAAGGTTGTGCTGGAGTCGGGACCCATCACTTTGTACCGGCCTCCGTCAGAGTACCTGTCGCAAGTACTTGACGTAAACGGAGACGGACTTGCCGATCTTGACATCGGGTCGACGGCAGGACGCGGTGGCGTCTTCATAAACAATCTGAGCACACTCGGTGCGCCGGTTTTTTCTGCTGCATCAGGCTCTTTGCCAAATTGCTACAACAGCATCGCCAAGACTTGGTGGATCGGTTCGCTTTTCGATGTCAATGGGGACGGGAAATCCGACTATCTCTGCGCGCAGCAGAGTGTGTCGAGTAATCGCGTGTCAATTGCGACTGGTAATCCCGACAGCATGTTCGTTGCCACCCAGGTATCTGGCGGCAATGGAACGACCGTGCTAAACGGCAGTGGTGACGAGCTTGTTGATTCGCCGTCGATGGCTGGAGTCATTCACGCAACCGCAGACTTCACTGGTGACGGGCTCTCTGACATTCTGCGAATTGCCAAAGACCCCACTCTTAACGTGCTATTCGTAAGTAACGGAAACGGTTCCTTTACCAAGACAGGAATGCTCAAGTTCAATGGCGCCGCCGAGGAGTTGTTCCGCGCCACGCCAGGGTTTGCCCCAGCCAAGAGCTTCGTTCTGGGTGACTTTCTTGGCGATGGCACTGTCCAGATCCTACGTACGAGCGTCGACGCGGCCACTGGTCAGACTTCCGCGGACCGCAATCGCCTGTTCGCTCGGGGTTCGAACGCCCAGCCCGATCTGTTGACGGCTGTTGTCTCTTCTGCCGGCCTCAGAACTGCGGTCACTTACGCGTCACTTGCCAATTCTCAAGGGAGATATCTCAGCGACCGAGGCACGGCGAACGCTGCCATCACGCCAGTCCTTGACCTCACACCGGCCAGGCCAGTTGTGGTGACCCTCGAGGCGGAGACCGGCGTTAAGTCTTCTAAGGTTCTGACCGAGTATGCATACCAAGGGCTCAAGGCAGCATTGGATGGACGAGGTGAGTTAGGGTTCCGCCGCATTGTTCAGCAAGTGCAGGCGCCAAACGGGCAGACGCTAAGCACTTGGACCGAGTTCCTGCAGATCGAACCATATTCCGGTGTTCCCAGCCGAGCTGAAACTCGCCTCGGCGCTTGGAACCAGCCTGACGCCCAATTGCTCAATTGGTCAACGTATGTGTATTGTGATCGCACGTCCTCGACCACACCGCGCTCCGCGGCGGTCGCTGTGGGTGCACCCTGTCCAACAACCGCAAAAATTCGACGCCCCTACCTGTACATGACCACCGAAGGCGGCTTCGATATCGACGGCAATCGAACCGCCCTGCCTACGACAACGACCACGAACACGTACAACGACTACGGGGATCCGGTAAGCGTCTCGGTTGTTACACAGTCGTCTGTCGCAGGACTGAGCGCTCAACGTTACACGCGCTTAACGGTGAGCGACTTTTGCGCACCAGACAGCGCTGGTTGCCCCAACAAAATCGCCGGAGACAACTGGCTCCTTGGGCGCATGTTGAGCACTACGGTGACGAGTAGTGTGCCGAATTTGATGCCCAACCTGGGCGTGAGCGCTGGTGACGCACCGAACGCCACTGCTATTTCTGGCGTGGCACCACCGGCGCTGAGCCTTAACTCCTGCAGCGCGATATCGCCGAGCGTCACGCCAACCCCGGCGACGATGACCTGCAGTGTAAGCAACACGGGCGGCAGCGCCATCGCATCTATTTCATATGCAGGGCCTGTTGGTACCACGGTCAGTGGCTTCAGCGGAAGCTGCTTGCCCGGTTCAACCTGTGGCGTGGTGACCGTAACCTCTGGCACGGCTGTAGGTTCATACACTGGCACACTGGTTGCTACTCCTAACGCAGGAAGTTCCGCCAGTCAGCCGGTGAGTCTGGCCGTTTCCAATCCGCCCGCGACGCTGGCATTTAGCGGGTGTTCCAGCACAACTCCGACCATTACACCAACGGCCGCGACTCTCACCTGTTCAATCCGGAACACGGGGGGAACTGGTGTTTCGTCGATTGCATACACCACAGCAAGTGGCACTACGGTTAACGGACCGACAGGCGCATGCGGAGCGGGTGCTGCCTGTGGCACAGTTACCGTCACGAGCGGTTCAGCCGCCGGAACCTACACAGGTACGCTGACTGCCACGTCCAACAGCGGCGTGGTGGCCACTCAGGCTGTCGCCTTGATCGTGAACCAGACGGCTGCAGCCCTTCGCATCAGCGCCTGCACGTCCAATTCCCCGGTCAATGCGCCCAGCAGCGCTTCGATGAGTTGCACCCTCAGCAACACGGGTGGCACGACCATCAGCACGATCAGTTACACGACAGCGCCGGGCACTACCGTCACCGGACCCAACGGCACGTGTTGGGGCAATACGACCTGCGGTACCGTTACCGTGCAAACGAACAACACGGCCAGCAGTTACTCGGGCACGGTCACTGCCACCCCCAATACCGGAACTGCAGCTAGCCAGGCAGTCAGCCTGGTGGTCAACCCACCGCCTGCGCCCCTTCTCGTGTTCAGCAACTGCACCAGGGTGACGCCCACAAAGACGCCTACGCCAGCTTCTCTGTCTTGCACCTTGGCCAACACGGGCTCTGCGGCAACGACTTCCATCAGCTACAGCTCACCCGCCAATACAACTGTAGTCGGACCCAGCGGAGCATGTGCCGCAGCAGCCACTTGTGGAACCGTCACGCTTACCACGTCCTCTGCCGCAGGCACTTACTTTGGCGCGCTCGTTGCTACACCGAGCACAGGTAGCCCGGCCAATTGGGTTGTAGACCTGAAGGTTGACCCTCTCACACCTGCGACCTTGAGTTTTGAAGGCTGCGCATTTACAGGCACGGCTATCACGCCGGTGCTACCCTCTGCAAACTGTGTAATGCGCAATGTCGGGGATGTCCCGGCAAGCGCCATCTCTTACAGCTTCGCGCCGGCCTATGGTGGGCAGTCGTCACCATCCATGGTCGGGCCGAGTACGTGTGCTGCGAACTCGGCCTGTGGGACGGTTTCGGTGTCGGCGGTGAGCGGATCGAGGGTGCTTGGAACACTCTCCGCAACGCCTTCCAGTGGCAGCGCGGGCAGTGCTTTTGTGAACCTGATCCAGACGGTCCCCGCTGCATTGTCGTTCAGCGCCTGCAGCAGCACCTCCCCAGCGACCACGCCCACGGCCGCACGACTGACCTGCACGCTGACCAACACGGGCGGTTCTGATGTAACGTCAATTGCCTACTCAGTGCCTGCAGGCACAAGTGTCGTGGGTCCGACTGGCAGCTGTACGGCAGGTGCGAGTTGCGGGAGCGTCACGGTCACCTCAGGAACAGCGGTTGGCACCTACAGCGGCACATTGAGCGCAACGCCGAACACGGGTACCGGTGCCACGCAAACCATCAACTTGTCTGTCGTGACGCCGCCAGCGCTTGAGCTGTCTTCGTGTGCCGCAAACTCTCCAACCATCTCGCCCACACCGGCAACGCTGACGTGCACCCTGTCTAACACAGGGGGAGCTGCGGCAACTTCTGTCAGTTACACACAACCTGCTGGCACGACCGTAAGCGGCCCTACGGGTGCCTGTGCGGCTGGTGCCAATTGCGGAACCGTCACCGTGTCCTCGGCAAACGCAGCGGGCAGTTACGGCGGCACGCTCACGGCTACCCCAAGTGGCGGCTCGCCTGCCAGCAGGGTTTTCAGCTTGCAGGTGAACCCTGCACCTGCCGCATTGCAGTTCTCAGGCTGCTCAAGCACCTCTCCCACCATCACGCCAACTGCAGCGGGCATGACCTGCACGCTTTCCAACGTCGGGGGCTCGGGTGTGACTTCGGTGTCTTACAGCACCGCCGCGGGTACCACAGTCAGCGGGCCGACAGGGGCGTGCGCGGCAGGAGCGACTTGTGGCCCGGTGACAGTCACTTCTGGCGCTACGGCCGGTACGTACAGCGGGACCTTGATTGCTACGCCAAGTGCCGGAAGCTCTGTAAGCCGGCCGATCAGTCTCACCGTCAACAACACACCGCCAGCGCTGACTCTCAGCGCCTGCACAAGGGTGTCACCGACATTCAGCCCGACACCGGCGACCATGACTTGCAGCTTGGCGAATGTTGGAGGCACAGCCGTTGCCTCCGTTAGCTACAACGTGCCCTCCAACAGCACGGTGCGTGGGCCTGCTGGAGCGTGCGCGGCTGGAGCGACCTGCGGCACGGTAACGGTAACGACAGGCACCGCGGCTGCGAGTTACGGCGGAACGCTGACCGTCACACCGAACGTCGGAACCGGTGCGAGTCAGGCCATCGACCTCACAGTCAATGTACCCACCCCTGCGAGTCTCAACCTCAACGGTTGTGCATTCACGGCATCAGCCGTGACGCCGAACTTACCCACGGCTGCTTGCATGCTGGCGAACTCTGGCGGTACGGCCGCAGCAAGCATTACGTATGGCTTCGCACCCGTCTACAGCGGCCAAACTACCTCCTCCATCACTGGCCCTCAATCATGTCCTGCTGGCGCCGAGTGCGGCTTGGTCACGTTGACAGCGCAGACGAGCGCGCAGGTTCTGGGATCCCTCGACATTAGGCCAAGTGGCGGCACAACAGCCCAAGCTGCCCAAGGCTTTGTTCGGCTAACCAGCATAGCCCCGGCAACGTTGTCCTTTGCCGGCTGTACGACAAATTCTCCGACGGTTACCCCCAATGCAGCGACGCTGCAGTGCACGCTAATGAATGTTGGCGGGTTAGACGCTTCCACGGTTAGCTACAGTTCGCCCACCGGCACAACGGTCAACGGACCGACGGGCGCCTGCGGGGCGGGCGTCACGTGCGGTACTGTTACGGTCACCACCCAAACGGCAGCGGGCACCTACGCAGGAACACTGGTGGCGGCCCCGGCCAGCGGAACGGCTGCAACCCAAGCTGTCACGCTAGTAGTCAATTCGCTTCCGGCCCTTTCCATCTCCGCATGCACAAGCAACTCGCCCAGTACCAGTCCTAACCCCGCGACACTCAGTTGCCTGGTCAGGAACGTTGGAGGAGCGGCAGTGAGCAGCATTGCGTACTCCGCTCCAGCTGGCACGGGAGTGTCGGGACCAACGGGTGCCTGTGCTTCGGGTGCTGATTGCGGAACAGTTACGGTCACCAGCGGAACAGCGGTGGGCACCTACAGCGGAAGCGTGCAAGCGACACCTGATCTGGGGACGCCGGCCAGCCAGAGCTTCAGTCTGGCTGTGAATGCAGCACCGCCGGCATTGGTTCTGAGCGCCTGCAGTTCAACCACTCCCACCAGCTCACCCGTCGCTGCGTCGATGAGGTGCACGGTGAGTAACGCCGGGGGTACCGCTGCCGCATCGATCTCTTACTCGACTGCGACGGGAACCAGCGCAACTGGACCGACGGGCGCATGCGAGGCCGGCTCGACATGCGGCACAGCCACAGTCACAACCTCACCGAGCGCTGGCACCTATGTGGGCTCGCTTGTTGCAACACCTAGCGCCGGGGCCGCAGCCAGCCAAGCGTACAACTTGGTGGTTGACCCCGCCACGCCTGCCAGTCTCTCCTTCAATGGCTGTTCATTCGGAGGTTCAGCGATTGCGCCGTCTCTGCCTTCAGCCAGTTGCACCTTGGTGAACACTGGCGGGACGGACATCGGCTACATCAGCTACAGCTTCGCGCCGAACTTCGGCGGCCAGACGTCGCCAAACGTCTCTGGGCCGACTGCATGCGCCGGGCTGTCTACGTGTGGAACCGTAACACTTACAGCTGCATCCAGTGGACCGGTTCTGGGCACTCTGTCGGCAACGCCAAACACCGGCTCAACAGCGCAGGGCTTCGTCAACCTGAGCACAACACAGCCGGCAACACTTGCTTTCAGTGCTTGTTCCTCGAGCTCGCCCGCCGTGACACCGACGGCCGCCACGCTCACATGCACACTCAGTAACGTCGGCGGCAACCCTGCCAACTCCATCAGCTACAGCACAGCCCCGGGAACCAGTGTGAGTGGCCCAACCGGCGCGTGTGCCGCTGGTGCGACCTGCGGAACGGTGACAGTCGCTACCAGCACGGCGGTAGGCGCCTACTCGGGCACGTTGACGGCCTCTCCCAGCTCGGGCAACAGTGCCAGCCAGGCCGTCAACCTGGTCGTGACGACGCCGCCACCTGTGTTGTCCCTTAACGGCTGCACCAGCGTCACGCCGACGACAGCCCCAACTCCAGCAACGATGAGCTGCACACTGAGCAACTCGGGCGGCTCGGGCGTGAGCAGCATCAGTTACAGCGCGCCGATCGGAACTACGGTATCTGGGCCGACGGGAGCGTGCGGTGCAGGATCTGTTTGCGGCACAGTTGTGGTCACAACAGCCAGCGCAGCGGGCAGCTACTCCGGCACGCTAACGGCAACCCCCAACACGGGTAACGCGGTAAGCCAGGGTGTCAACCTCTTGGTTAACGCTCCAGCCTTTGGCACCTTCACCAGGACCGGCGGCTCCTCGCCTGGAGGCAGCGGCAGCGGAGGCACTGGCGTCGGAACGATCACCATTCAGAACACCGGCTCTGGAACCATCACGGGTATCTCGTTCAACTTGGTCAACATAGGAATTGCGGGCTGTGTGCCAACATCCAGCGCGCCAGCGTCGTTAGCACCCGGCGAATCAATGACGTTGAGCTGGTACAAGGCCTCCATCGCGTCTGTTGCCTGTACGCCGCGGGTCTCGGGAACCAACGCTACCAACAGCCCTGCCTCCTGGCCAATGTGATGGCGGACATCATGGAAGCAATCAACGCTGATCGCCGCACGATGCGGGATCGCCTGGATGCGGTAGCTGCCAACTGGGCAGGAGCCGCTGCGGTGGTGCGGTGCGGCTTCATGCGCATCCGAAAACTGGGTCACGAAGCAAGGATGTTGCGACGCATTTGGAGAGTGGTTGCCAATGTCAATCGGAAGCCAAGCACGCGGCGCGACTCAGCCATCTGGGTCATGGTGTGCGCCGTCATGGCTACCGACATGGCCACTGCGCAGGCCCAGCCTGCTGATGTGTTCAACTACAGCAGAACGACATCCTTCACGTACCTGCCCAACGGCCTTATTGCGAGCGAAACGCTAGAACCCAACCGCGCCGAACTTTGCGTTAGCACAACGTACATCTACGACGGCAACAATTCTGCGATCGTCTACGGCAACAGAACGGGTGTCACGACCAGCAACTGCACAGGCGCGTCAGGTCTAGCGCAGATTTCCAGCCGAACAAGCACGAGTGCGTTCGAGGCGCAGATAGGGCGGATCGCAAGCATCATCGGCACTCAAGTGCCGGTCCCTGCCGGCATGTTTCAGACCAGGGTCAGCAATGCCCTCAGCCAAAGCGAGTCGCGCACCTACGATCCGCGGTTCGGTGTGGTGCTTCGCCTAACTGGCCCCAACGCCCTCAATACCGACTGGACGGTGGACGCGTTCGGGCGCCGAACGGTCGAAAGGCGCGCCGACACCACGCGTACGGCAAGGTTCTTCTGTTGGCTGAAAACCCCCTCGCCCAACTTCTCCAGAACCAGTATCGACACTAGCTCGAATACTGCGAACTGTCCGGTGCCATCAGCTGCAGAAGTGCCCGACGACGCGGTTCGATTTGAGCATTCGGTTTCACAGGACTCCGCCGGAGTCGCCATTGGTGCATTTGAAAGAACTTACTTCGACCGCGCTGGCCGCAAGATCCGCTCAGTGACGGAGGCGCCGGACGGTGCCACGACTGCAGCTGGTGCAGCACGGCTGATCGTGCAGGATACCGACTACAGCGAATACGGCGTTGCCAGTGTAACTACGCAGCCGTATTTTCTGGACAGTGGCAGCAGCAGCACCTCGGGTGCTGGCGATTACGGGATGACGTTGACAGAAGTCGATGTGCTGGGCCGCCCTGTCGCGGTGTATGCCACTCTGGCAGGTGGCCCCCAACAGGAAGCTGGAGCAGGGGGCGTCCGGCAGTTCGGCACCCGTGGTAATCGCCAGACGGCCAAGACCGCTTACGCCTACGCGGGCCTGACGACCATCACGACAGACGACAAGGGGCGAACCCGCAAGGAGGAGCGCGATCCAGCGGCCCGACTCATTCGCGTTACAGACGGCAGCGGCAGCAGCGTTGACGCAGGTGCCCAGATCGCGTACCAGCACGACGCGTTCGGTAACCTGCTCACGACCAAGGACGCACTGGGCAACCTCATTCGGGTCACCTACGACATTCGTGGGCGCCGGCTGACGCTCAATGACCCGGATGCGGGCGTGACTTCATACTGCTACGACGCTCTTGGCCAACTGAAGGCACAACAGTCGTCGGAGATGCGGGTGCCGAAGAGTCACACCCCGGAGCCCTGTCCGACTGTCAGCGGAGCGGGGAGTACGGCGCCAAGCGTTGCCAAGTGGACCACATTTGCATACGACGTCACGGGCCGATTGACCCACCGCATCTCGCCCGAGTATGCAACCACCTGGGCTTACGACAACTGTGCCATGGGCGTGGGCAAACTCTGTGGAAGCAGTACCACCAATGGCGTCACCAGGCGAGTGGCCTACGACGGACTTGGGCGACCTGTTAACTCCCGTACAGACGTCACGGGTGGCCCGACGATGGCGACGGCTGTGTCGTACGACACGGCCACCGGCAGAATCAACAACCAGACCTACCCCACTGGCCTCAGGGTCAGTTATCGCTATAGCGGCAAGGGGTACATGAATGCGGTGCATCTGGACACCCAGGCCACCTTGAACCCCTTGCCGGCCACACCGGGCGGCAGACCCGGCGCGGCCACCACGATTGCAGCCACCACGATTGCAGCCAACACGCGCCTTTGGTACGCGGTGCAAATCAATGCCTGGGGCCAAGCGGAGCAAACGTCGTACGCGAACGAGATAAACAACCGGCGACTGCTTGACCCGCAAAACGGGCGCTTGTTGAATCTCAGGGCAGGCCGGGGGGACACAAACAACGTTGTCGACCATCGATACAGCTGGGACCGCGTTGGCCAGCTGAGCCAGCGGATTGACGCGATTGGTGACAACACGGGCATTCAGGTTGCCGACACCCTCGAGTACGACAAGTTGGGTCGTCTGACTCAGTACCAGGTATCGGGTGGGACCTCGGGAACACCCGCCACCCGAACCGTCACCCTCAAGTACAACGCACTCGGCATGCTGCTGAGCAAGAGCGATGTCGGCAACTTCACGTACCCCGCCCAGGGTGTCGCCAACGGTCGACCTCACGCGGTGACCTCGGTCGTGGGTGCCTACACAGCGAGCTACACCTACGACCTGAACGGCAACGCCCGAACCGCCTCGGGCGGGTCATGGCGGAGCATGACCTACACCAGCTTCAACCTGCCTGACGGTGCTTCTGGCGTTCAAGGCCCAGCGGGCAGTCCCAAGCTAACGTGGCAGTACGACGAGAACCACCAGCGCATCAAGGAGGTTCGGGTCAATGCCCAGGGTACGCGCACCACGTGGTATCTCCATCCAGACAATCAAGGTGGACTCGGGTTCGAAAGAGAGGTGGCGCCCAACGGCCAGCAGAGCAACCGCCATTACGTGTCAGCCGGGGGGAGTGCATTTGCCGTTATCGTGACGTCTGGCGCGCTCCCGACCTTGGCCAGCACGGCCACAGCCCCCACCGTGCTGACGACGGTCGCTGCCGTCAAGGTGGAGTACTGGCACAAGGACCATCTAGGTAGCTTGATAGCGACCACCGATCATGCAGGGGCGGTTACCGGAAGATACGCCTATGACCCCTTCGGGAAACGGCGGTACACCACAGGAACCTACGATGCCTTCGGGGCGCTGATTGTCGACTGGCGCACCGACGTCAACAGCGGCACCGATCGGGGGTTTACAGGCCACGAGCACTTGGATGACGTCGGTCTGATTCACATGAATGGGCGCTTGTTCGACCCCGTTCTAGGCCGGTTCCTGCAGGCGGACCCGCTGATCCAGGACCCTAACAATCTTCAGAACTACGACCGCTACGCCTATTGCTACAACAACCCCCTGACTTGCGTCGATCCAACGGGCCTGTCGGCTTGGACAAAGTTCCGTGATGGCTTCATCATGGCTGCCGCTGTGGCGTTAGACCTGAGCGGCTATTGCGGCTACTGCACCGCCGCCGTGGCTGGCTATCGGGGATACAAGGCCGGCGGCTGGCAAGGAGCATTTTTCGCGGCTGTTACTGCCCAAATCGGAATGCAGTTCGGCCCTGCCGGCGAGTACGCCTCGTACGCCGGGTTCTGGCAGGCCGCAGCCGGTTGCATCAACGCAGAAGCCAGCGGCGGCAAATGCGGTCAGGGCGCGGTGTCTGGGCTCGTGAGCTACTTTGGAGGGCAATACGGGCCCTGGGGAGCGGCGCTGGCAGGTTGCGCAAACGCCAAGCTGCAGGGGGGCAATTGCGGAAGAGGCGCCGGTGATGGACTTGCGGGATACTACGGGGGGCGTGCCGGGACGTACGTTACTGACGGTGCGGTGGCAGCACATAAGGCTTATGAGCGGCAGCAGGCGGAGGCGAGGCGTGCTGCTCAGGCAGCGGGGTATGGCGATGGGTACGATGGAGGTGGGGGCAGTGGCGATGAAGTTAAAGGCGGGTTTCGCAAGGTAGGGTACCTCTTTAATCAAGTAGCTCACGGCGATGATCGTCCGGGGGCTGGCGGCGCACCCGGATTCCCGGCACCGAGCCTGCGCCCACTCGGGGAGTTGATTTACAACATCCTCGACACTCTCTCCGCGCCGTTACAAGCAGCTCTAGACTGGGCTTTGGCCAGCGATGTTCAGTACGTTATACGAGGAGGTCTTGCGACACCGGGCAGCCTTGCGGCTGGTTCGGGCCCTGTACGCGCGCCGTACGACTCCCTAACCGGGTTCTCGGTTACTACCGCCCCGAAGATGTCGATTGACCAACTTGCTTTGGTTGCCAACTACCCGAATGGGCAGATTAGTTGGACTACGGTGCAGGAACTTGCAAAGATTGGTGTGCCAGTTGTGCCGACGCCATTTGACAGGATGCCGCTACATGGAACTGCTGTAGTTCCGATACCGCTGGACCCGGCTCGTGCCACTCAAATTAGCAATGTGTTCAGGCAGATGAAAAATCCAGCGCGCGGGCCAAACTGACCAGAGGATGTCGAAATGCTTCGGTTCTACGTGGACTTCAACTACTGTGATGATGTTGATCTCATAGTCGTTCGCGCCGATTTGCGACTGAACGCCGAAATCGACGAGTCGAGCTTGATTGAAGATCTCAGGGTTCTCCTATACGACGAGTCTCTCGAGTGTGAGGCGATATTGCGGCGGGGAAAGCGAGGGCAGTGGGTGGCGAAGTTAGATCGCGGAACGCTTCGCGATATACCGGAGGATCAGTGGGGGCGCCTCGACACGGCTAACTGATCGCTTGACCGCCAGCAGTAGACGGGGTCAGGTCTCAAATCTGTAGTCCGACATGTCCGGAGACGGGGTCAGGTCTCAATACTGTTCCATTAGTTCACGAACTCGTTCTTTGCTGCCCTTGGCCCGGCCGCCGCGGTTCGCCTCCCCGCGGGCGCACTGATGCATGGCTCAAAGCTGCACGGGCGGTGAACTCTTGGTGTCGTGTAGGAGGCGTACGGCGAGTTGCGGCGCTTGACCATGCGGGGCCGCTGTTGGTTGAGCGTTCGCACGCAGCGGGCCTTGGCGCTGGCCTGCAGCAGCTCACTAAGCCATCGCTGTCGGCGTCTGGGTTGCGCTGGGGGGAAAAGCCCCGGATCGGGGCAGCTCGCGCCGCAGCAGCTGGACGTGGGCCGTGAACGACAGCGCCTCGTCGGCCTAGCCGCAGCGTGCCGCCCCTTCGTGCAGCAGCCAGCGCACGGCGTAGTGAGCCAGCACCCAGCCGTAGAACGTAAGCGTCCAGCGAACCCATCTTGATTCGACCCCGGTGTCCCTGAAGGATCGTGTCCACCTAATCTCCACGTGGACACGATGGCAAGCGACAAGGTGGTGGGCCGGCGGCGATACAGC
>JAIYDH010000201.1 GCA_027487585.1 Rubrivivax sp. | reverse complement strand
GCTCAGAGCTTGTGAAGTATTCCGGCGCGTCCGAGCGGGCGTCCGAAACGGTGTCGATCTAGGCGCAAAGCGCAGCCGTAGCCCGGGCTACGGCGAGCATTTGCAACGACGAGCGGCGCCGCTTCGGGCGCACGAGCGGGCGTGACGGAATGCTTCACAAGCTCTCAGCCCAGCTCGATGCGGAAGCGCAGCCCGTCGCTGTAGCCGTAGGCCGCGCCTTTGCTGAAGGCGCCCATCGGCACACCGCCATTGGCCGTGATGACCTTCTGCGACGGCAGGTTGTCGGGGTCGGTGGTGAGGTCGATGTAGCCCATGCCCAGCTCGCGCGCCACGGGCAGCAGCAGGCCGAGCGCCCGCGTGCCGTGCCCGCGCTGGCGCTGCCAGGGCACGAGGCTGTAGCCGACGTGGCCCAGCACGTAGGGCGGCAGCGGCGCATGACCGTGGTTCCAGCGCAGGTTGATGAGGCCGACGAAGCCGCCCGGGCCCTCGTCGGCCGCGTCCCAGATCCAGCGCTGCAGGCTGGGCACGCGCGGCACCTGCGAGCCGTCGGGCAACGTCACTAGCGGGCCGCCGCCCTGGCGGTTGTCGGTGAGCGCGACGAAGGCGGCGGGGTCTTCGGCGATGCGCGAGAGCGTCTCGCGGTTGGCGGCTTCGCCGCGCACGTTGTCGGGTGTCCAGCCGCGTTCGAGCGCGGCGCGGTAGGTGGGCAGCAAGGCCAGCGTCGGCACGCGCAGCCGCGTGCGCGCTGCGGGGGTGGCGCTGCCGCTCATGGCGGGGCCTTGCCGGGCCGCAGGTCGAGCAGCGTGCCACCGCCTTCGGACAACAGCTTCAGCTTGCCGCCCTCGATGCGCCAGCCGCGCACGCCGCCCAGCGCCGCGAGGAAGCGGTCTTCGCTGCCGTCGTCGTCGGCGCAGGCGCGGCGCGAGGAGGCGATGCCTTCGAAGCGCAGCCGCGGGCCTTCGAGCGTGTAGCCGCCGAGCAGCCGGTTGCAGCCGCCGTAGCCGACGAAGCGCGACTCCTTGTCGTCGAGCCGGATGTGCGCGGCGCGCGGGCCGTCGGCGCCGAGCTGCCACACAGTGCCGCGCAGCGGCGGTGCGTCACCGCCGGCGGTCGCGGCGCAGGCCGATGCCAAGGCGAACAGGGCCGGTGCCAGCAGCACGCGGAAGAAGCGGTGGGAGGCGGGTGCATTCATGCCCCGACCTTAGCGCAGTGGCGCTGACGCGCACCTCTGCCGTCGGGCAGAGGCCTTGGCCTTGTTCGATCAGGTGATCAGGCCAGCACCTGCTTCAGCCAGGTCTCGAGATCGCGCACCTCTTCCAGGCACACCGAGTGTTCCATCGGGTATTCGTGCCAATCGACGGGCTGGCCGAGCGCGACGAGCGCATCGCGGCTGTCGCGGCCGCGCGCCGGCACGACGATGCCGTCGCGGCTGCCGTGCGCCGCGAACACCGGCGTGGCGGCGTTGGCCGCATGGCGCTCGGCCGCGGTGTGGCCGGCCAGCGGCAGGTAGCCCGAGAGCGCGGCCAGCCCGGCCAGGCGCTGCCCGTAGCGCAGCCCGGCGCCCAGCGTGATGGCGCAGCCCTGCGAAAAGCCCGCCAGCACGATGCGTTCGGCCGGCACGCCGCGCGCGACCTCGCGGTCGAGCAGCGCGTGCACGCCGGCGAAGCTGTCGCGCAGGCCGGCTTCATCTTCCTGACGGCTGAACGGATCGCGCGCGTCGGTGCCCGCGTAGATGTCGTACCAGGCGCGCATGCGGTGGCCGTTGTTCACGCTCACCGGCCGCACCGGCGCACGCGGGAACACCCAGCGCAGCGGGCCGAGCGACTCGAGCCGCATCTCGTCGGCGAGCGAGAGGAAGTCGGTGCCGTCGGCGCCCAGGCCGTGCAGCACGACGATGCTGGCGCGCGCCGGCGCGGCCGGGTGGAGTTCGATGGTCTGGATCGGGGTCGTCATCGTCGGCTTCAGTAGTTCAGGCCCATGGCGCCGCGCACGTCCTTCATCGTCTGACGTGCCACCGTGCGTGCGCGCTCGGTGCCCATCTCGACGATCCAGTGCACCTGCTTCGGGTTGGCCAGGTAGGCCTCGGCGCGCTCGCGCCAGGGCTGCTGTTCCTTGACGATGGCGTCGATGACCGGCTGCTTGCATTCGAGGCAGCCGATGCCGGCGGTGGTGCAGCCCTGCCGCACCCACTGGTGCGTGGCCTCGTCGGTGTAAACCTTGTGGAACTGCCACACCGGGCACTTGGCCGGGTCGCCGGGGTCGGTGCGGCGGGCGCGGGCGGGGTCGGTGGCCATGCCGCGCACCTTCTTCGTCACCTCGGCGGGCTCGTCGCGCATCAGGATGGCGTTGCCGTAGCTCTTGCTCATCTTGGTGCCGTCGGTGCCGGGCAGGCGAAGAATCTCGGTGTGCAGCGCCTGCGGCTCGGTGAGCACGCTCTTGCCGCTGCCCTTGAGGTGGCCGAGCAGCAGCTCGCCGTCGTCGGGCGTCCAGCCGCTCACCGCCACGGCGGCCTTCTTCACGATGCCCTCGCCCTTGGCATGGGCCTCGGCGCTGCCGGTCTCTCCGAAGGCTTTGCGCTGCTTCTCGAAGTAGCGCTGGTCGTCCTTCGGCAGCTTGGCCAGCGTGGAGGCCACGAGGGCATCGAAGTCCTTGTGGCGGCCGTACAGGTTGTTGAAGCGGCGCGCCACTTCGCGCGTGAGCTCGACGTGCGAGCTCTGGTCCTCGCCCACGGGCACGTGGTTGGCCTTGTAGATCAGGATGTCGGCTGCCTGCAGCAGCGGGTAGCCGAGGAAGCCGTAGGTCGCGAGATCGCGGTCCTTGAGCTTCTCCATCTGGTCCTTGTAGGTCGGCACGCGCTCGAGCCAGCCCAGCGGCGTGCCCATGGCCAGCAGCGTGAACAACTCGGCGTGCTCGGGCAGCCGGCTCTGGATGAAGATGGTGCAGCGGTCGGGGTCCAGGCCGGCGGCGATCCAGTCGATCACCATCTCGTAGACGTAGCGCTCCATCACGTCGCGCTCTTCGTAGTGCGTGGTGAGCGCGTGCCAGTCGGCGACGAAGAAGAAGCACTCGTGCTCGTCTTGCAGGCGCACCCAGTTCTTCAGTGCGCCGTGGTAGTGGCCCAGGTGCAAGGCGCCGGTGGGGCGCATGCCGGAGAGAACGCGGGATCGCATGGCAGGCAGTCGGTAGCTTCAGGCGGCG
>JAIYDH010000044.1 GCA_027487585.1 Rubrivivax sp. | reverse complement strand
TCGCCCACCACCTGCCCGCGCGTGATCTCGCGCACCACGCGCTCCTCGCCATCGGCGCCGGTGATGCTCACGCGCAGCCGGCCGCTGGCCAGCATGTACATGGCGTCGCCCGGGTCGCCCTGGCGCATCAGCACGCCGCCGGCGGGCAGCTCGACCCAGTCGAGCTCGTGGCGCAGTTGCGCCAGCGTGGGCTCGTCGGCGTCGGGCAGGAAGGCGCGCAGGTGCGCCAGCAGCAGCTCGTCGAGGGGGTGGGCGGTGTGGGACATGGCGGATCAGGCGCTGCGGCCCTGCTCGTGCAGCACGAGGCCGCGGAACACGGCCGTGTGCCCCGGCGTGGGCACGCCATGGGCCTGGCCGAGCGCGTGCACACGGCCGCTCAGCCAGCGCAGCTCGAGGCGGTTGCCGCGCTCCAGATCTTCGGCCATCGATGCGCGGAACATGGGCGGCATCAGCGCCAGCTTGGCCATGACCTCGTCGCCGAGGCCGGCCCGCAAGGCCACGCCTTCGGCCTGGGCGACAGCCAGCGTCTCGTCGATCAGCTGGCGCTGGAAGGCGCGGGTCTCGGGGTGCGCCAGGATGGCGCCCATGCGCGCGCGCAGCAGCGTGGTGGCGCCGGACAAGGAGGCCAGCGTGACGAACTTCTCCCACACCGTCTGGCGTGCGTTGTCGCTCAATTTGACCGTCAGCCCCGGCAGGCCGGCTGCGGCGGCGGCCAGGTTCGCCATCACCGGGTCACCCCCGGCGCCATCGGCCACGATGACATGGAAGCCGCCGGGCGAGCGGATGACACCGGGCCGGTCGATCACGGCCGAGAGGTAGATCACGCCTTCGAGCATCTGCGCGGCAGGGCCCAGCTGCTGGCGCAGCAGCGTGGCGCTGTCGATGCCGTTCTGCAGCGTCAGCACACGCGTCCCCGGGCCCACCAGCGGCGCCATCGCGGCGGCGGCGCTGTCGGTGTCGAACAGCTTGACAGCGAAGATCACCAGGTCGACCGGGCCGACGGCTGCCGGGTCGTCGGTGACCGCCACCCGGGGCAGCGTCAGGGGTTGCTCGGGGTGCTCGATGCGCAGGCCTTGCTTCTGCATCGCCGCCAGGTGCGCGCCACGGGCGATGAAGTGAACCTCCTGGCCGGCCTGCTGCAGCCAGGCGCCGGCGTAGCCGCCGACACCGCCCGAACCCATGATCGCGATGCGCATTCCCGGTCTCTGCTCCTGGTGTGTCGCCGCAAGTATCTTCGACGCATCAGGCGCTTGAGCCCGTGACCGATTCACCTGGACATCGGGTCACCGCGTGGGCCCGCCGGCTGACGCCGGCCTTGAGGCGCAGCACGCCCCGGGCCTGGTGCCGACGGTCATTCAGCGCAGGTCAAAGCGGTCCAGGTTCATCACCTTCGTCCAGGCGGCGCCGAAGTCGTGCACGAACTTCTCAGCCGCGTCGGCCTGCGCGTACACCTCGGCGTAGGAGCGCAGCTGCGAGTTCGAGCCGAAGACCAGGTCCACCGTCGTGGCCGTCCAGCGGGCGGCGCCGGTCTTGCGGTCGCTGCCTTCGAGCACGCCCTCGGTCGCGGTCTTCTGCCAGGCCGTGCGCATGTCGAGCAGGTTGACGAAGAAGTCGTTGCTCAGCGTGCCGGCGCGGGCCGTCAGCACGCCGTGCGCCTGGCCGCCGTGGTTGCCGCCGATGACACGCAGGCCGCCGATGAGCACCGTCATCTCGGGTGCCGTCAGCGTGAGCAGCTGCGCCTTGTCGACCAGCAGCTCGGCCTGCAGGCTCGCGAGCCCCGGCTTCACGTAGTTGCGGAAGCCATCGGCCCGCGGTTCGAGCACGGCGAAGGACTCGACGTCGGTCTGGTCCTGGCGTGCATCGGTGCGGCCGGGTGCAAACGGCAGGTTCAGCTCGACACCGCCGCGGCGTGCGGCGTCTTCGACCGCCGCGTTGCCGGCGAGCACGATGAGGTCGGCCAGCGAGACCTTCTTGCCGGCCGCGGCGCGGGTGTTGAAGTCTGTCTGGATGCCCTCCAGCGCCGCCAGCACGCGCGCCAGCTCGGCCGGCTCGTTGGCTTGCCACTGGTTCATCGGCGCCAGGCGGATGCGCGCGCCGTTGGCGCCGCCGCGCTTGTCGCTGCCACGGAAGGTGGCCGCCGAGGCCCAGGCCGTGCGCACCAGCGGCCCGGTGCCCAGGCCCGAGGCGCGCGCTGCGGCCATCACCGCGGCTTTCAGCGCCGCCTGCTCGGTGGCGTCCACCAGCGCGTGGTCGACGGCGGGCACCGGGTCTTGCCAGATCAGCTCTTCCTTTGGCACCAGCTTGCCGAGGTAGCGGCTCTTCGGACCCATGTCGCGATGGGTGAGCTTGAACCAGGCGCGCGCATAGGCATCGGCAAAGGCGGCCGGGTCGGCCAGATAGCGGCGCGAGATCTTCTCGTAGGCCGGGTCGAAGCGCAGCGACAGGTCGGCCGTGGTCATCATCGGCGGGTGCTTCTTGCCAGGCTCGTGGGCGTCGGGGATCAGGTGCTCGGGCTTGCAGTTCACCGCGCGCCACTGGTGCGCGCCGGCGGGGCTCTTGACGAGCTCCCACTCGTAGCCGAAGAGGGTTTCGAAGTAGCCGTGGTCCCAGGTCGTGGGGTGGGGCTTCCAGGCGCCCTCGATGCCGCTGGTGATGGTGTGCGCGCCGCGGCCGCTGCCGTGGCTGTTCTTCCATCCGAGGCCCTGCTCCTCGATCCCCGCGCCCTCGGGCTCGCGGCCGACGTGGCTTTCCGGGGCGGCACCATGGGCTTTGCCGAAGGTGTGGCCGCCAGCGACCAGCGCCACCGTCTCTTCGTCGTTCATGGCCATGCGGGCGAAGGTCTCGCGCACGTCGCGGCCGCTGGCCACCGGGTCGGGGTGGCCGTCGGGGCCCTGTGGGTTGACGTAGATGAGGCCCATCTGCACGGCGCCGAAGGGCCCTTGCAGCGCACGCTCACCGGTGTAGCGGCCCTGCGACTTGTCGGAGGTGGCCAGCCACTCGGCCTCGGCGCCCCAGAAGATGTCCTTCTCAGGCTCCCAGATGTCGGGCCGGCCGCCGGCAAAGCCGAAGGTCTTGAAGCCCATCGACTCCATCGCCACGTTGCCGGCCAGCACCAGCAGGTCGGCCCATGACAGCTTCTGGCCGTACTTCTGCTTCACCGGCCACAGCAGCCGGCGGGCCTTGTCGAGGTTGCCGTTGTCGGGCCAGCTGTTCAGCGGCGCAAAGCGCTGTGCGCCGCTGCCCGCGCCGCCGCGGCCGTCGTGGATGCGGTAGGTGCCGGCGGCGTGCCAGGTCATGCGCACGAAGAGGCCGCCGTAGTGGCCCCAGTCGGCCGGCCACCAGTCCTGCGAGTCGGTCATCAGCGCCTTCAGGTCGGCCACGACGGCATCGAGGTCGAGCTGGGCAAAGGCCTGGGCGTAGTCGAAGTCGGCGCCGAGCGGGCGGGTCTTGTCGGACTGCTGGTGCAGGATGTCCAGGTTCAGCTGGTTCGGCCACCAGTCGCGGTTGCTGCGGCCGCCTGCGGCCATGGTCTGGGCGCCGTGCGGGAACGGGCACTTCATTTCGGTCGACATGGGTGTCTCCTCTGACGAGCCGCCCACCCGGGCAGCGATGAGGCAGTCTAGGAGCCGCACGACGGCGGGGCCAACAGATCGTGCCAATGGCGCCGATAGGGGCCGGGGGCCACCCTTGCATCAGGGCGGCCCTGCGGTACCCTCATCGCAGAGGCAGCCTACGATGTGAGCGCAGTTGCGTCTGTTCGGCCCCGAACCTGCATCGGCCGCGTGCACCGCGTCAAGACTGCAGAACAAGGCAGGAGGGTTCTTGATGACATCGAATTCGGCGGCAACAGCCCCGGCCCCGGTCGCCGGCCCCGTGCTCGTCACGGGCGGCAGCGGCTACATCGCGGGCTTCCTGATCCAGCGGCTGCTGGCCGAAGGCTGCACCGTGCACACCACGGTGCGCAGCCGCTCGCGCGAGGCGCCGCTGCGGGCGCTGCTGCAGGCCCATGCTGCGGCCGGCGCGCCGGCCGACATCGGCGAGCGCCTGCGCGTCTTCGAGGCCGATCTCACCGCCGATGCCGGCTGGGCCGAGGCCGCCGCCGGCTGCGGCCTGGTGGCGCACCTGGCCTCGCCGCTGCCGCGCGGCGTGCCCAAACACGCCGACGAGCTGATCGTGCCGGCCCGCGACGGCGCGTTGCGTGCGCTGCGTGCCGCCCGCGACGCCGGTGCGCAGCGCGTGGTGATGACCTCGTCGGTGGCCGCCGTGGCCTACGGCCATGGCGCGGGCGAACGCCGCTACACCGAGGCCGACTGGACGCAACTCAGCGATCCCGGCCTCACGCCCTACATCCGCTCCAAGACCATCGCCGAGCGTGCGGCCCGCGACTGGGTGGCTTCCGAAGGCGGCGGCCTTGAGCTGTGCACCATCAACCCCTCGGTGGTGCTCGGCCCGGTGTGGAGCGGCGACTACTCGGCCTCGGTGGTGATCGTGAAGATGCTGCTCGACGGCCGCGTGCGGGCGTGTCCCGACATCGGCTTCGGCATCGTTGACGTGCGCGACGTGGCCGATCTGCACTGGCGTGCCCTCGTCACGCCCGGCCTCGACGGCGAGCGCTTCATCGCCTCCGGCCGCTTCATGAAGATGATCGAGGTGGCCGGCGTGCTGCGTGCTGCCCTCGGCCTGCAAGCCGCGCGCGTGCCCACGCGCACGCTGCCCGACTGGGTGATGCGGCTGGCGGCCCCCTTCAGTGCCGTGGCGCGCGCCGTGTCCACCGAACTGGGCGCCGTGCGCCACCACGATGCCAGCCATGCGCGCCAGCGGCTGGGCTGGCAGACGCGGGCCGAGGAAGACAGCATCCTTGACTGCGCGCGGTCCCTGCTCAAGCAGGGCCTGGTCAGGGCGTGATCAGCCCCTGAGCCGGACTCAAGCACGCCGACGGGCCGGGCCTTCGGGATCGACGCCTTTGTCGCGGCTGCGGCCGTCGTCGTCGATGCCGGTGGCCCAGGCCCAGGCCCAGTCCCGGGCCCGCATCCCCGGCCGCGGAGGGCGTGCTACGGTGCGGGCTGCCGCCACCGAAAGCCCGCTCATGCACGTTGCCGTCTACAGCACCCGCCGCTACGACCGCGAGTTCCTCGACCGCGCCAACGCCGCCGGCCGGCATCGCATGGACTACCTCGAGGCCCGGCTCGACCTGAGCACCGTGCCCGCGGCCGGCGCCGCCGACGCCGTGTGTGCTTTCGTCAACGACCGGCTCGACGCCGAGGTGCTGGGCGCGCTGCAGGCCCGCGGTGTGCGGCTGGTGGTGCTGCGCTCGGCGGGCTTCAACCATGTCGACCTGGCCGCCGCCGCGGCGCTGGGCATCGCGGTGGGGCGCGTGCCGGCGTATTCGCCCCACGCCGTGGCCGAGCACACCGCGGCCCTGGTGCTGACGCTGAACCGCAAGATCCACAAGGCCTACGCCCGCGTGCGCGAGGGCAACTTCTCGCTCGACGGCCTGCTCGGCTTCGACCTCGTCGGCCGCACCGTGGGCCTGGTGGGCACCGGGCAGATCGGCAGCGCCTTCGCGCGCATCATGGCCGGCTTCGGCTGCCACTTGCTGGCGCACGCGCCCGACGAAGACGCGGCCTGCATCGCCCTCGGCGCGCGCTACGTGCCGCTGCCCGAGCTGCTGGCGGGCAGCGACATCGTCAGCCTGCACTGTCCGCTCACGCCCGCCACCCACCACCTGATCGACGCCGCCGCGCTGGCGCAGATGAAGCGCGGCGCGATGCTCGTCAACACCAGCCGCGGCGGCGTCGTCGACACACGCGCGGTGATCCGCGCGCTGAAGAGCGGGCACCTGGGCAGCCTGGGCCTCGATGTGTACGAGGAGGAAGGCGACCTGTTCTTCCGCGACCTGAGCAGCGTGGTGCTGCGCGACGATGTCTTCGCGCGCCTCTTGACGTTTCCGAACGTCGTCATCACCGGCCACCAGGGCTTCTTCACCGAAGAGGCGCTTACGGCGATCGCCGACATCACGATCGACAACCTCGATGTCTTCGAGTCGGAAGGGCGGCCGCGGCATGCGGTGTCGGTGGAGCGCGTGGTGTGAGTGGTGTGAATGGGGGCGAGCCCGAGGGCAAGACGATGAAGCGCGTGCTCGTTACCGGCGCCACCGGCACCATCGGCCGCGCCACCGTGCAGGCGCTGCTGCAGCGCGGCTTCGAGGTCGTGGCAGTGGTGCGGCCGGGCTCGGCGGCGAAGGCCGCGCTGCCTGCAGCGGCCACCGTGCGCGAGGCCGAGGTGCTGGATGCGGCAGCCCTGGCGCGCGACGGCCTGGCGGGTGAGCGCTTCGACGTCTGGGTGTCGTGCCTGGCCTCGCGCACCGGCGAGCCGGCCGACGCCTGGCGCGTGGACCACCGCGCCCACAGCCAGGCCCTGGCGCTGCTGCGCGCGCACGGTGTGCAGCAGGTGGTGCTGCTGTCGGCGGTGTGTGTGCAGAAGCCGAAGCTCGCCTTCCAGCAGGCCAAGCTGGCCTTCGAGGCCGAGCTGCGCGCCTCGGGCCTGCGCTGGTCGATCGTGCGGCCGACGGCCTTCTTCAAGTCGCTGTCGGGGCAGCTGGCGCGGGTGCGGGCGGGCAAGCCCTTTCTCGTGTTCGGCGACGGCCGGTTGACGGCCTGCAAGCCGATCAGCGACCGCGACCTGGCCGACTACATCGCCGGCTGCATCGACGACCGCTCGCGCCACGACCGCGTGCTGCCCATCGGCGGCCCGGGGCCGGCGCTGACGCCGCTGGACCAGGTGGCGCTGCTGTCGCAGCTGCTCGGCCGCGAGCTGCGGGTGAAGCGCGTGCCGGTCCAGCTGCTCGACGGCATCGCCGCCACGCTGGCGCTGCTGGGCCGGGTGCTGCCGCCGCTGCGCGCCAAGGCCGAGTTGGCGCGCATCGGCCGCTACTACGCCACCGAGTCGATGCTGGTGTGGGACGCCCAGGCCGGGCGCTACGACGCCGACGCGACGCCCGAGTTCGGCGCCGACACGCTGCATGCGCACTATGCCGCGCTGCTGGGCAACGGTGTCGACGCCGGCCTGGGTGACCATGCGGTGTTCCGCTGAACCGGCGGCCGGCAGGAGAAGCCCATGGGGCACTGGAAGCGATGGATCACAGGTGCATCGGTGCTGGGCACCACGATCGCGTTTGTGCTCGGTGGCGAGACCTCCTACGAATGGCGCGATGAGCCGCCGCCCGAGTCCTCGGTGGTGCGGCTGGAGGGTTCGCTGACGCGCAACTTCTTCCGCATCGGCGGCCTGTCGTTGCAGGCCCGTTTCAGCGACGGTTTTCGCCTGTCGTGGATCGGCGACCCGAGCCACGTGCCGGCCGGTCTGGTGGAAACCGAGCAGGGCGTGCACCTGGTGCTGGTGGAGTGGGCGCTGCCGCGCGGCCAAGAGGGCCGCGAGCGGCGCACGCTCGTGTGCTGGGTGCGTGAGGGCCGCCCCGGCGCGCCCACCGTCGTGGTGCCGCTGTTCACGCCCGAGCCGCTGGTGTCGGGCATCCAGCTGCGCTGGGGGCGCTTCATGCCGGTGGACGCCGAGCTGGTGCGGAAGCACCCGCGCATGAGCACCGACGAGCTGCTGCGCCGCCACGCCGGCCAGCGGCCGGGCGGCGCCTGCCCGAACCTCTTTCTCGCGGATGACGTGTAGCGGGTGGCGCTACGCGCATGAGGCGTCCGGCTACTTCCTGAGCACCGTGTCCTCGACGAAGCGCACCAGCGTTGCGAACTGGTAGTCGGCGTTCTCGCGCCGCGCGAAGCCGTGGCCTTCGTTTTCGGCCAGCAGGTACCACACGGGCACGCCGCGGGCCTGCAGCTTGCGCACGATCTGCTCGCTTTCGGTCCAGGGCACGCGCGGGTCGTTTTTGCCTTGGGTGATGAGCAGCGGCTTCTTCACCTGATCGGCATTGGTCAGCGGCGAGATGGAGTGGAGGAACTCGCGCATCGCCGGGTCGCGCTCGTCGCCGTACTCGGCACGCCGCAGGTCGCGGCGGTAGCTCTCGGTGTTCTCGAGGAAGGTGACGAAGTGGCTGATGCCGACGCTGCTGTAGGCGCCGGCGATCTTGTCCGACAGCCGCGTGGCCGCGGCCAGCGCCATGTAGCCGCCGTAGCTGCCACCGCCCACGATGACCTTGCTGCCGTCCAGGCGCGGGTGCGTGGCCGTCCAGTCGATGGCCGCGGCCATGTCGCGCACGCTGTCTTCGCGCAGGCGGCCGTTGTCGAGGTCGAGGAAGGTCTTGCCGTAGCCACTGGAGCCGCGCACGTTGGGCTCGAAGATGGCCACGCCGCGCTCCAGCAGAAGGTGGTTCAGGCGGCCGTTCCAGCCGACCTTGCTCTGCGCCTCGGGGCCGCCGTGCATCAGCATCAGCACCGGCCTCTTGCCGGCAAAGCGCGCCGGCGGCAGGCTGAGCACGCCGCTGATGGTGCGGCCATCGAAGCTCTTCCAGCGCACCACCTGCTGGTCGGGCACCTGGCGCAGGTCCAGGCCCGGCGGCGTGAGCGGCTTTGTCCAGGCCTCCAGGCGCCCGCTGGTGGGGTCGAGCACGTGAATCTGCGACGGCCCCTGCGGGCTGTCGGTCACGACGGCGAGTTCGCCGGTCTTGCGGTGGAAGCGCAGCTCGCCCACGCTGCCCGGCGGCACTGCCGGCACGCGGCGCTCGGCGCCGGTGGCGCGGTCGAAGAAGCGCAGCTCGTCGCGGCCATCGACGTTGATCGAGGCCGCCAGCAGCGGCAGCGCCGGGTCGCCGTCGCCGCGCGACACGTCCCAGGGAATATGGCCGGTCAGCCGGGTCAGCGCGCCTGTGGCGATGTCCAGGCGCATCATTTCGCGGAACTCGCTGGCGCGGTCGCTCACCAGGAACAGCTGCTTCGCGTCGGCCGACCAGCCGCTGGCGAAGTGCGCCGCGCGCAGCGTTTCGCCGGGCGCGGGCAGCAGGCGGCGGCGTTCGGCCGGTTTGCCGTCGGTCGCTTGCCCGGCCGCCGGCAGATCGATCAGCCAGGTCTCGGACTGCGTGGCCGCGATGTAGCGCGTGATCACGGCCTGGCGCTCGTCGGGTGCGACAACCAGGCTGAACCAGCCCGGGCCCGGCAGCTCGGCCAGCACGCGGCGGCCACCGGGGGCGTCGGGCGCGAGCGGGTCGATGGCGGTGAAGCGCGTCGTCACCTCGGTGCGGCGGCCGCCGGCGGCGGTGCGGTCCAGCGGCACCGAGCTCACGATCAGGCGCCCCTGCTTCGGCAGCCAGCCGGCCAGCGCGTGGCGCTCGCCGTCGGCCGTGAGGCGCGTCGCGGCCTTGGTGTCCGGGTCGAGGCGGTAGACCTGCGCGGCCTCGTTGCCGCCGATGTCGCGCTCGAACACGATGTAGCGGCCGCGCTCGGGCTCCCACTCGGCGTCGGTCACGCGCTCGGGGCCGGTGGTCAGCGGCTCCAGTGCCTGCAGCGGGCCGCGCAGGCGAAAGATCTGCGGCGTGCTGCTGCCCGGTGCGCGGTGCGCCACCAGCATCTCGCGCTGCGTGGGGTGCCAGTCGACGAAGGCGTGGCCCACGATGTCGGCATAGCGCTGGAAGGCCTGCACCGCAGATGCCGTGAGCGGTGGCGCGCCTTCCACGCGCAGCGCGGCCGGCGGCGGCAGCGGCGTCTCCGCCGGGGCTTCGGGCGGGGCGGTGGTGCAGGCCGCCAGCAGGGCCAGCAAGCCAAGGCAGACGGCGTGGCGCCGCAGCAGGGAGGGTGTGTTCATGCGGCGATGCTAGTGCGCGGCAAGGCCTGTTCCGGTTCGTCCGCGCGGACGCGCCGGGCTGCTTCGCAAGCCTTCAGCCGCCGACGCGCTTGTAGAAGAAGGTCGTGGGGCACAGCCCGCCACGTGGCCACAGCGCGAAGTCGGGCACCTCGCCCACGCGTTGCCAGCCCAGGCGCGTGTAGAGGCGGTCGGCGGTGCTGCCGGTCACGGTGTCCAGCACCAGCAGCGTCTTGCCGCAGTCGGCGGCCATCTGCTCGGCCTCGCGCATCAATGCCTCGGCCAGGCCGCGGCCGCGCGCGCGGCGGTGCACCTGCAGCTTGGCGAGGTCGGCGCGGTGCGGCTGGTTGTCGGGCTGAGCGAGCAGCAACTGCACGGTGCCGACCACGCCCTCGGCGTCTTCGGCCACCAGCAGCGCGCGCTCGCCCGCCGCCACGCCCGCGGCCACACGTTGCCAGAAGGCCCGCGCCTGGGCCTCGGACAGCGGGTGCATGAAGCCGATGGAGGCGCCGCCGTCGACGCAGTCGATCGTGAGTGCGGCGAGGCTGTCGATCGGCAGTGGCTCGTGGGGGTGGATGCGGCGCAGGGCGTTCATGCCACCGGATTGGATCATCTTGCGCGCGCCGCGGCGCGCCGCTGCACGGCCGCCCATCCCTGGTCGGCTGCCACCGCCAGTGCCAGGCACAGCCAGCCCGACCACATCACATGGCTCAGGTAGTGCGCGCCACGCATCACCTGCAGAGCGCCGAAGAGCGTGCCCAACACCAGCACGCCGGCACCCGCCGCGAATGCCGCGCGCGGCGCGTGCCGGCGCAGGGCCAGCGCAGGCACGAAGAAGGCAAAGGCCGCCACGGCGTGCCCCGAGGGGAAGCAGTGGCCCGGGCCCCCGTCGCGCACCCACAGCCACAGGTGCGGCACGTAGGGAACCGGGCCGCCGAAGTCGAGCACGTCCCAGGGGCAGCTGGTGGCGCTGGCGCGCTTGAGCAAGGGCACCGCCGCCAGGGTCGCCAGCGTGGCCAGCAGCGTCCACAGCCGGGCAGCGCTGCGCTGCGGCCCCAGCGCGTGCGCGGCCTGCAAGGCGAGCATCAGGCCGGCCAGCCAGCGCCCGGCCTCGTGCAGGCGGCTGGCCCAGGTGCCGGGCGCGCGCAGCGGAAAGCGGGCCTCGCCACCGGCCAGGGCACTGAGCGCGAGGTCGGTACCAGACAAATCCCAGGCCAGCACCAGCAACAGCGTGCCGCCCAGCAGCAGCGCGTCGGCGGCGGGCCGCGGCTGTGCATTCATCGTGCGGGTGCGGGTGTGGGAGCGGATGCGGATGCAGCCCGGCAGCCGGCCACCAGATCCAGGGTCGGCTCGTGCAGGGCTGTCTGCACATCGAGCAGGCCGAGCACGGTGTGGAAGACGTGGTCGTGCGCCACGCCGCCGGCACCGGCGCGCTGGCGCAGTGGGCCCTGCACACAGCCGGGCGCCAGGCCTGCCGCGCGCTCAAAGCCGCTCGAGGCCCAGAACAGCATCGGCACCTGCTTCTGCACATCGGGCGCAATGGCGTAGGGCAGGCCATGCAGATACAGGCCGCGCTCGCCCAGCGACTCGCCGTGGTCCGACACGTACAGCAGCGCCGAATCCACCTTCCCGGCGTGCGCCGTGAGGCGCTCGATGGTGCGAGCCAGCACCTCATCGGTGTAGCGCAACGCGTTGTCGTAGGCGTTGACGATGGCCTGTGTGCTGCAGCGGCCCAGGTCCTCGTCGCGGCACGCCGGCTCGAAGAAGCCGAACTGCGGCGGGTAACGCCGGAAGTAGGCGGGCCCGTGGTTGCCCAGCATGTGCAGCACCCACACCTGCGTCGACGCGGTGCCGCCGAGCTGCTCGATGCGATGGTCGATGTCGTGGACCAGCGCCTCGTCGAGGCAGCGGTCGCCCTCGCACAGCCCGGGCGCGCTGGCCGGCGTGGGGCGGTCGCCGGGCAGGCCGTCGCACACGCCCTTGCAGCCGCTCTGGTTGTCGCGCCAGTGCACGGCCACGCCGGCGCGTGCCAACACGTGCAGCAGCGACTCCTGACCGCGGATGCGCGATTCGTCATAGTCGCGCCGGCCCACGGGGGCGAACAGACAGGGCACGCTCACCTCGGTGTTGGTGCCGCAGGCCTGCACGGCGCCGAAGTCCAGCACCGGCAACTGGCGCAGCCGCGGCGTGGTGTCGCGCGCGTAGCCGGCCAGGCCCCAGTTGGCGGCCCGCGCCGTCTCACCCACCACCAGCACCAGCACCAGCGGGCGCTGCCGTGCCAGCTGCGCCGGGCCGGGCCGTGCGTCGGTGCCGATGGGCTGCCGCGGCTGCGCGGCGCCGCGCGCCTCGGCAGCGGCCACCGCGCCCACCGACCACAGCACGTTGGCCGGTGTGATGCGGTAGCGAAGTTCCTTCTGTGTGCGCATCAACGACGCCAGCGGCTGGTAGCTCACCAGTATCGACAGCACCAGCACCGCGGCTGCACCGATCAGCAGGGCCGTTCGAGCCGCCATGGCGCTTCGCCACGAACGGTGCGGCCGCAGTTCCACGAACGCCAGCAGCGCCAGTGGCGCGGCGGCGTACAGCAGCAGGTGAATGAACAGCGCCCAGCCCAGCAGCTCCGACGCCTCGGCCACGTCGGTGCGCAGCACGTTGCGCAGCATGGTCGGGTCGAGCACGATGCCGTAGCGGCTGGTGAACCAGGACGCCAGCGCCGTGATCAGCGTCAGCACGGCCAGCAGCGGCTTGACCGTGCGACGCTCCGCCACCAGACCCAGCAGCAGCACGTGCATCGCCACCACGGCCAGCACCAGCGTGGCCGCCAGCTGCAGGCCGCCGCCGCTGGCCAGACTGCGGCCCTGCAGCGCCTCGCGCAGGAAGGACTGGTTCCCGGCCAGGAGCCAGAACACGGCTGCGGCGAGCAGCAGCTCTTCGATGCTGGCGCGGATGCGGAAGGGGCGTTCCCGGGGCAAATTCATGGCGTCCATTGGCTTCCAGCTCGGTGAAGCCAAGCTGAAGACCCGCGGCCCGGGCGTGGGATGGGCGGGCTTCAGGTCGGCTTCATCTAGGAGCGCCATGCTCGGCACGCACCGGCTTGTTGTCAAACGGCCGCGGTGCTGGTGCGGCGGCGGTGATAGCGTCCTCCTGTCCACCCACTCACACCCATGCGCCTGCTGCTGCTCGAAGACGATCTCCTGCTCGGTGAAGGCCTGCGCGACTGGCTTGCTGCCGACGGCCATGTCGTCGACTGGTGCCGCTCGCTGGCCGAGGCCGGCGCGATGGCGGGCGAGCCCTTCGATGCCCTGCTCGTCGACTGGCAGCTGCCCGACGGTTCGGGCCTCGATTGGCTGCGCCAGCGCCGCAGCCGGGGCGACCGCACGCCGGCCTTGATGCTGACGGCGCGCGATCTGCTCACCCAGCGCATCGAGGGCCTGGATGCCGGCGCGGATGATTACCTCGTGAAGCCCTTCGCTCCCGAGGAACTGGCCGCCCGCCTGCGCGCCGTGTCGCGGCGCAGCGGCGGCGCGGCCGACGGCCACTGGCGCCGCGCCGAGGTGGCCATCGACCTGCAGGCGCGTGCGGTCACGCTGGCTGGTGCGCGCGTGGAGCTCACGGCGCGCGAGTGGGCCGTGCTCGAGGCGCTGGTGCTGCGGGCCGGCCGCATCGTGCCCAAGGCCGATCTGGAAAAGCTGGTGCTCGGCTTCGAGGCCGAGCTCGCCAGCAACGCGCTCGAGGTGCATGTGTCCTCGCTGCGGCGCAAGCTCGGCCGCGAACTCATCGACACCGTGCGCGGCCTGGGCTACCGCGTCGACAAGTCGGCGCCTTGAGACGAGCCGGCCCGCCGATGCCCAAGCTCACAGCCTCGCCGCCGTCGATTGCCAGCCGCCTGATTCGGGCCCTGCTGGGCTGGGCGCTGGTGTGGGGCCTGGCCGTGGGCCTGGCGGTGTGGCTGGCCGCCAGCTACGAGGTGGACGAGCTGCTCGACGAAGCGCTGCGCGACTCGGCCGAACTGATGACGGTGCTGGTGGCCGAGGCCCTGGATGTCACCGATGCCACCAGCGGCATTGGCGCCGTGCCGGCCAAGCACTTTGCATGGCAGCTGGTGGCGGCCGACGGCCGCGTGTTGCGGCGCTCGGTGCGCGCGCCGCAGGCCGCGTGGCGCACTGCGCCGACAGCAGGCTTCGCCGACGTGCCGGGCTGGCGCATCTACGGCCAGGCCGCCGGCCGCGACGGGCGCTTCCTGTACGCCGCGCAGACGCGAGCCGAACGCGCCGAGGCGCGCAGCGAGGTGGCTCTGGGGGCCGTGCTCTCGGCGCTGGCCGTGGGCCTGCTGGGCCAGCTGTGGCTGCGTGCGCGCGTGCGCCACGAGCTGGAGCCGCTGCAGCAGCTGTCGCAGCGGCTCGGGCAGTGGCGGCTGGACGACGGCCCGCCGTCGGTGGCGCTGGGCGCGCCGGCGCGGCAGGAGCTGGCGCCGGTGCACGAGGCCATCGAAAGCCTGGCGGTGCGCCTGGCCTCGCGGCTGGCCCACGAGCAGGCGTTTTCGGCCCACGCCGCGCACGCGCTGCGCACGCCGCTGGCCGGTATCGACGCGCAGCTGGCGGTGGCCGCGCGCAGCGCGCCGCCCGAACTGGCCGAGCGCCTGGTGCGCGTGCGCGGCGCGGCGGCGCGGCTGCAGCACGTGGTGGCGGCGCTGCTGGGGCTGTTCCGCAGCGCCGACGGCACGGCCTCGCTACAGCGCGGGCCGGTGCAGCTGGCCGCGCTCGTGGCGCGGCTGCCGGCCTTTGCGCTGGAGGTGCAGGTGCAGGGCACGGACAGCCTCGACGCCGATGCCGACCTGCTGTCGGCTGCGCTGCTGAACCTGCTCGACAACGCGCAGCGCCACGGCGCCCGGCACGTGAGCTTGAGCGTCACGGCCGCTGGCCACGGTTTGCAGATGGTCGACGACGGCCCCGGCGTGAGCGCCGCGCGCCGCGAGCAACTGGCGCAGGCCCTGGCCGAGGAGCGCTATGCCGACACCGGTGGCCTTGGCCTGATGCTGGCCGACCGCGTGGCGCGCGCCCACGGTGGGCGTGTCACGCTGCCGGTGGTGGCGCGGGGCTTTGCGGTGGTGATGGACCTGGGCCCGCCGGTTGCAGTTTGAGAGGTACCTGAACCCGAATGAAGCCATCTACCGAATCCAGCGAGCGCAGCCCGTTCAAGAGCCACGGCGGCCTGCGCCGCATCGTGCGTGCCGCCGGCTATTCCTGGGCCGGCTTCAAGGCCGCCCTGCGCCACGAGGCCGCCTTCCGCCAGGAGCTGGCGCTGGGCCTGCCGCTGCTGCTGGCGGCGCCCTGGGTGGGCCGCAGCGTGGCCGAGGCGCTGCTGCTGGCCGGCAGCGTGGTAGCGGTGTGGGTGGCGGAGCTGTTGAACTCAGCGCTGGAGGCGCTGGCCGACGAGATCGGCCTCGATCGCCGCGAGCGCCTGGGCCGCGCCAAGGACCTGGGCAGCGCCGCGGTGACGCTGGCGCTGTTGATGGCCTTGGTGACTTGGGGTGCGGTGGTGGCGGGGCGGCTGCTGGGCTGAGGCTGGCAAAGGGCACTTGCCCCGTTTGCCCTCAGCTTGTCGAAGGGTTCTTGCCCCGTTCGCCCTGGGCTTGTCGAAGGGCCTTCTGGTGCGCAGACAGGGCTTCGACAAGCTCAGCCCGAACGGCGGTTGGGGCTTCGACAGGCTCAGCCCGAACGGAGGGCGGGGCTTCGACTGGTTCCGCCCGAACGGAGGGTGGGGCTTCGACTGGTTCAGCCCGAACGGAGGGTGGGGCTTCGACAGGCTCAGCCCGAACGGAGGGTGAGCCTCGACGGGCTCAATCGTCGTCATCCACATGCCCGCGCTCGCTCGCGGCCGAGCCGGCCGAGGGCAGCAGGCCGCCCGGCGTGGTCTGCCACTGCCAGCTGCCGAAGGCCAGCACCGCCAGCAGCAGTGCCAGGGCCAGGGCGACGCGGTTGTGCTTCACGAGATCGGGTCCGGGCCCTTCGACACGGCCGCTCAGCATGGGCATCGCCAGGTTGCGACGGCGCAGCAGGCTGAGCAGGGCCACCAGCCCGACGTGAAGCAGCACCAGGGCCAGCAGCGCGTTGCCCAGCGTCTCGTGCAACTCGGCGAACAGCTCGCCACCGAACACGTCGCCCCATTCCTGATAAGCGGCGTAGCCGCTCAGGGTGAGCGGCAGGGCCAGCACCAGCAGCAGCACGATGGCCAGCGCCATCAGCAGGTTCTGGCCCTGGCGCCAGGGCAGGGCCTGCAGCGCGCCCGCCAGCGGCCGGGCGCGGGCGGCCTGCGCCAGCGCGCGCAGCCAGGCTGGCGCGCCCAGCAGCTTGCGCCACAGCAGGCCGAGCCCGGCCTGGCGCGGGCCGAGCAGGCCGTACAGCACGCGCGCCAGCAGCAGGCCGGCGAAGGTGTAGCCCAGCGTCACGTGCAGCGCGCGCCAGCGTTCGCCCTCGGCGGTGAGGTAGGCGCCCAGGAAACTGAGTGCGAACAGGGCGTGGAACATGCGCGTGGGCGCGTCGACGATGCGGCGGCCGGGTGCGGCAATGGGTTCGGCAGTGGTGTGGGGTGCGGTGGTGGTGCTCATCAGGCTCTCCGGTGCTTCAGTCGTTCCAGGCCCGGCGCTGGCTGGCGCTCAGGCCGGCCGGCAGGCGCAGGGCGCGCTCGTCGAAGCGGCCCTGGTCGGCGTCGCCGTGGCAGGCTGCGCACTGCGCGGCGCTCTTCACGCTGGGCAGCTTCCACACCGCCGCGTCGATCTTGCGGTGCTCGCGCTCGAACCAGGCCGATCGAGTGATGCGGTCCTGCGGGGGTTCTTCGGCCGTGCGGCGGGAGGTGCCGGCGTGCTGCTGCAGCCAGCCGTCGAGCTGCTGCAGCGTCTTCGGGTCGAGCGTGGCGTCGCTGCCGTAGTGCTGCTCGAGCCCGCCCATCACCCGCTTCCACGATCGCGCCGGCAGCAGGGCCGGCGGGTAGGCGGTGTGGCAGGCGCCGCACTCCTGCGTGTAGGCCGGCGGCACGCGCAGCGGCATCAGCGGGCCGTCGGCGCGCGCGGTGGGTGCCAGGGCCAGCAGCGTCAGCAAGGCGGGCAGCAGGGGGGTGGGCTTCATGGCGTGTCCTTGGGGGTCTGTGGCGTCAGCGGCGTCAGGGCATCAAGGCTTCAGGCTCAGCAGGTAGGCCAGCACATCGGCCTTCTCGGCGGGGCTGCACTCGCGTTGCAGCACGTCCTTGCAGTTGCGGCGGAACCACTTGTCGACCTTGGCGGTGTCGGTGAAGGCCTGCGGGTTGAAGCCCGGTGCCAATGCGTCCAGCGCCTTGCCGGTGCTGGCGTGACGGCCCGCTGCCACCGGCCGCGCGCCGTGGCACGAGGCGCAGGACCACTCGCCGCCGTGCGCGGTGGTGAAGAACACGCGCCCGCGCTCGGCCTGGCCGGGCGCACCGGCGGCGGTGCTGAAGCGGTCGAGCTGCTGCGCGGCCGTGGTGTCGGCCGCCTGCACCGGCGTGGCAGCCAGCAGGCATGAAGCCAGCGCCAGCGCGAGCACGCGCGGCAGGCGTCGGTCGGTGTGGGAGGGATCGGGTGTGGTTCGCATGGGGGGCCTGCAACTCGGATGGAGGTCATTCTTGAAACCCAGGCCTGAACGGGCCGTGAAGACGGCGTTCATGGCGCGTTCAGATTCGGGTGCCGACAATCCCGGCATGCGCCTGCCCTCGCTTCGCTGCTTCCTGGGTCTCGCCCGGCCGGGCGGCGCCCTGCTGGCCTTGCTGTTGCTCATGCCCGGCGCCCATGCGGGCGGTGAGCGCGAGCGGGACCGCGAACGCGACCACGAACGCGACCACGAACGCGCCCGTGCCGCCGTGCAGGCCGGCCAGGTGCTGCCGCTGGCCACGCTGTTGCAGCAGCTGCAGCGCAGCCACCCGGGCCAGGTGCTGGAGGTGGAGCTGGAGCGCGACGACGGCCGCTGGATCTACGAGATCAAGCTGCTGCAGGGCGGCGGACAACTCCTGAAGCTGGAGCTCGATGCCGCCACCGGCCAGGTGCTGAAGGCGCGCAGCCGCCCGGCACCGAGCACGAGGCCGGCGCCGTGAAGCTGCTGCTCGTCGAAGACGACGCCACGCTGCGCGCCGCGCTGCGGTCTGCGCTCGAGCAGGCCGGCTACGCCGTCGACACCGCCGACAACGGCACCGACGCGCTGCACCGGGGTGCCACCGAGGCCTTCGACGCCGTCGTGCTGGATCTGGGCCTGCCGCTGCTCGACGGCCTGAGCGTGCTCAAGCGCTGGCGCGAAGACGGGCGCCTGACGCCGGTGCTCGTGCTCACCGCGCGCGACGGCTGGGCCGAAAAGGTGGCCGGCATCGACGCCGGGGCCGACGACTACCTGACCAAGCCCTTCCACACCGAGGAGCTGCTGGCCCGCGTGCGCGCGCTGATCCGCCGCGCCCAGGGCCTGGCCTCGCCGCTGCTGCAGCACGGCGCGCTCGCGCTCGACACCCGCAGCAGCCGCGTCACCTTCAACGGCCAGCCCGTGGTGCTGACGAGCCACGAGTTCCGCCTGCTCGCCTATCTGATGCACCGCCCGGGCCAGGTGGTCTCGCGCACCGAGCTCACCGAGCACCTGTACGCGCAGGATTTCGACCGCGACAGCAACACCATCGAGGTCTTTGTCGGCCGCCTGCGGCGCAAGCTGCCGCCCGGCACCATCGACACCCTGCGCGGCCTGGGCTACCGGCTCGCGCTGCTCCCTTGAAACGCGTGCTCGCACCCTGGCGCGGCTCGCTGCGCCTGCGCCTGCTGGTGGCCACGCTGCTGGCGCTGCTGCTGGCGCTGCTGCTGTCGGGCGTGCTGCTGTCCGGCCTGTTCCGCGAGCACGTGATGCGCCAGTTCGCCCAGGCGCTGACGGTGCAGCTCGACCAGGTCACCACGCGCCTGGCTTTTGGGTCCGACGGCCGCCCGCGCATCGAGCCGCAGTCGCTGAGCGACCCGCGCTGGCTGCGCCCCTACTCGGGCCTGTACTGGCAGATCGACCGCGTTGACGGCGCCGTGCAGCACGGCGTGCTGCGCTCGCGCTCCTTGTGGGATGCCGTGCTCACGCCGCCCGGCGACGCGCTGGCCGATGGCGAGGTGCACGAGCACGAACTGCCCGGCCCGGCCGGTGCCACGCTGCTGCTGGTGGAGCGCACGGTGTCGGCCAGCGACAGCCCGGCCGGCGCGTGGCGCCTGATGGTCGCGGCCGACCTGGCCGGCACGCGCGACGCCGTGGCCACCTTCAACGGCGTGCTCGCCGCCTCGCTCGGCGTGCTGGCACTGCTGCTGGCGGCGGCGGCGCTGGCGCTCGGCGCGGTGGGCCTGGCGCCGCTGCGCGCACTGCAGCGCGCGCTGATGGCGGTGCAGGAAGGCCGCACGCCGCGGTTGCAAGGCCCGGTGCCGGCCGAGGTGCAGGCGCTGGTCGACGACTTCAACCGCGTGCTCGACCGCCACAGCGAGGGCGTGGCGCGTGCGCGCACGCAGGCCGGCAACCTGGCCCATGCCATCAAGACGCCGCTGTCGGTGCTGGCGCAGGCGGCCGAGGCCGCGCACACCTCGGCGGCCGAAGCGGCCGCGCTGCCGGTGCTGGTGGGCGAGCAGGTGGCCTTGGCGCGCCGCCAGGTCGACGCGCACCTGGCCCGCGCCCGTGCCGCCGCCACGCTGGGCCTGCCGGGCAGCCGCACGGCGGTGGGGCCGGCGCTGGCAGGCCTGGTGCGCGTGATGGACCGTGTGCACGCCGGGCGCGGGCTCGACATCCGCAGCGAGGGCATCGCGCCGGCGCTGCACTTCGCGGGCGAGCAGCAGGACCTGCAGGAGATGGCCGGCAACTTGATCGACAACGCCTGCAAGTGGGCCCGCCACGGCGTCCGCATCGAGGCCCGGGCCTGCGGCGCGCCGGGGGCGAGCCGGCTGCAGATAGTGGTCGACGACGACGGCCCCGGCATCGCCGCCGAGCGCCGCGAGGCCGTGATGGCGCGGGGCGCGCGGCTCGACGAGTCGGTGCCCGGCAGCGGCCTGGGCCTGGCCATCGTGCAGGAGCTGGCGGCGCTGTACGGCGGGCAATTGCGGCTGGATGCCGCGCCGGCGGGCGGGCTGCGGTCGGTGCTCGATCTACCCGGCGGCTGACCCTGCCCGCCGTGTGGGCCGGCCGCGCGACGCGGTGGCGACAATGCACGGCCTTTGCTGCACGGATGCCCGCATGACACCCGCCACGCCCACCCGCCGCCACCTGCTGCTGATGCTGGCCGCTGGCGCCGGCCTGGGCGGCTGCGCGCAGATGGCCACCAACCTGGGCCTGGCGCCGCTGCTGCAGCGCCTGGGCCTGATCGAGGCGCCCGCGCCGACACTGCCCGCCACCGAGGCCGCCGCGCTGCGAGCGCTTGACCTGCAGGGCGGCCAGGCGCTGCTGGCCGGTGACGTGGAGGGCGCCATCGCCAGCTGGAGCCGCTACGCGCAGCAGGCGCCCAGCACGCTGCCGCGCGCGCGCCAGCTGCGTGGTCATCTCACGCTGCTGCGCCGCGAGGCCGCGCGGCGCTTCGTGCAGCGCGCCACCGCGGCCGAGGCCGCCACGGGCCAGCGGCGCACCGACCGGCTGCATGTGGCGGTGCTGCCGTTTGCCAATGCCGTGCCGAGCCCATCGCCAAACGTATCGTCGAGCCCGGCCGCCCCGGCGCCCGCCGCCGGCTTCAACCGCGCCATCGTCGCCATGATCGCCGTCGACCTGGCGCGTGTGCCCGGCCTCACCGTGCTCGAGCGAGAGAAGGTCGATCTGCTGACGGCGGAGCTGCGCCTGTCGGCCGGCGCGCTGGTCGACCCCGCCACCGCCGCGCGCCCGGGGCGCTTGCTCGGCGCCGGCACGGTGGTGGGCGGCGAGGTGCTCAATGCACCCGGGCCCACGGGGCCGGGGTCGGGCCGCTACCGGCTGAGCACGGCGGTGGGCGATGTGTCGCGCGGACGCCTGCTCGGCCAGGCCGAGATCGAAGGCCTGCAGTCGGAGTTCTTCGTGCTGCAAAAGCGCATCGTGCACGGCATCCTCGATCTGCTGGAGGTGCCCAACCGCCCCGCCGCGGTGGACGTGGTGCACACACGCAGCTGGGAGGCCTACGCCCGCTTCGCACGCGGGCTGCAGCTGCTGTCGGAAGACAAGTTCACCGAGGCGCGCGAGGCCTTCGTTGCGGCGCTGGGTTTCGACCCCGCTTTTGCGATGGCGGAAGAGGCCTTCCTGGCCACGCCCGAGCGGCCGGCCACGCTGCAGGAGATCGGCGCGGCCGCGGCGGCGGCGTCCCGATGAGCGGCGGTGCGCGCGCGGACGACGGGGTCGTCCGCTGCGCCGATCCCGCCGACGCGCCGGCCGTGGCCGAGCTGCTGCAGGCGTCGCGTGCAGCGCACCTGCCCTATCTGCCGCAGGTGCACACGGCCGACGAGATGCAGGCATGGGTGGCACAGGTGCTGCTGCCCGGTGGTGGCGTGCGGGTGGCGCAGCAGGGCGGCCGCATGCTCGCGGTGGTGGCACACGCGGTGGACAACGGCATCGGTTGGATCGAGCAGCTCTATGCCAGGCCCGGTTCCACCCACCAGGGCCTGGGCACCCGGCTGCTGCAGCAGGCACTGACCGAGCTGCACGCGCAAGGGGCCGACACCGTGCGCCTGTGGTGCTTCCAGGCCAACACCGGCGCCCGCCGCTTCTACGAGCGCCACGGCTTCGTCGCCGTCGAGTTCACCGACGGCAGCGGCAACGAAGAGGGCATACCCGACGTTCTTTACGAAAGATCAAGCCGGCGCTGAGGCGATGTGGGGTACAGTCGGCTCGCGGATTCGCTCCGATCTCTTCTCGTTTGTCGGTTCTATTGAGTTTGACCGGCTCCACGGCTCCCAAAGTCGTGCTGTCGTGCTAGGCCCAGTTCTTCCATCGGTGAGTAGCGTTAGGCGTCTTTCGCACGCGTGTGCGGCAAAGGTGCCGGTACGCGTCTCAACCTCACACCGAAAGGAAAACTCTCATGGCCAACAAAGAAACCGGAACCGTCAAGTGGTTCAACGAAGGCAAGGGCTTTGGCTTCATCGCCCCTGATGGCGGCGGCAAGGACCTTTTCGCCCACTTCAAGGAAATCCAGGGCTCGGGCTTCAAGACCCTGCTCGAGAACCAGAAGGTCGAGTACGAAGTGACGCAAGGCCAGAAGGGCCCGCAAGCTTCGAACATCCGCGTTCTGAGCTGATTGGTGCCGCCAGGGCCCTGCTCTCGGGCAGGCCCGGGCGACCCGGGGCGCGCTTCGGCGCGCCCTTTTTCATTTGTGCGTTCGCCTTGCAGGAGCCCCGGTGAACAACCTCCAGGAAGCCACCGAAAAGATCTGCGAGCTCAAGGGCGGCCTGTTGGCGCTGGACGCCGTGGTCACAACGCTCATCACCGCGCTGCCCGACGCGCAGCGCGCCGAGATGGCCGAGACCTTCGAGCGCTACACCGAGGTGGCGCGCGCCATGTTGCTGAACGCTCCCATCTCCGAGCACACCATCAGCTCCTACGAGCACGACGTGAAGCGCTTTGGGGCGCTGTTCTCGCGTCCCCCGGCGGCGGACGCGGAAGACGCCTGAGGGCGCGCGTGCCTTGCGCGTGCCTCAGGGCCCCGGCGCCCCGGCCTTGAACCAGCGCCCGATCAGCTCGCGCTCCGCCTCGGTGATCTGGGTTGCGTTGTTCTGCGGCATCAGCTTGAGCACCACCGCCTGCTGGTAGATGGCCTGCGCGTGTTGCTTCACGAGTTCAGGCGTGTGCAGCGCGACGTTCTTCTGTGCCACCACGGCGTTGTGGCAGACGGCGCAGCGCTGGTCGAGCACGGCGCGCAGCTCGGTGTAGGTGGCCGGCGTGGCGACGGCCGCTGCCGGTGCCGGCGCGCGCGGCGGTGGCTTCAGCGCCACGGCCAGCCCGAGCAGCAGCACCGTGCCGATGGCCGCGTACTCCCAGGGCACGCGCACGCCGTTGACCAGCGCCTTGTGCCGCGCCACGAAGCTGTGGCGGATGAGCGCGCCAGCCAACATCAGCACCACCAGCACGGCCCAGTTCCACGCGCCCTGGTAGAGCCAGCCGTAGTGGTTGGACAGCATCGCGATCAGCACCGGCAGCGTGAAGTAGGTGTTGTGCACGCTGCGCTGCTTGGCGCGCTGGCCGTGGATGGCTTCCACCGGCTGGCCGGCGCGCATCTGTGCGATCACGGTCTTCTGGCCCGGGATGATCCAGAAGAAGACGTTGGCGCTCATCGCGGTGGCCAGCATCGCGCCCACCAGCAAGAAGGCCGCGCGGCCGGCAAACAGCTGGCAGGCCAGCCACGAGGCCGCCACCACGAACAGCAGCACGGCCACGCCGACGCCGAGATCGCTGCCGACCTGACCCTTCTGGCGTTCGCCGAGCAGCCGGCAGATGCCGTCGTAGAGCAGCCAGAACACCACCAGGAAGGCCAGCGCCGCCGCCACCGCCTGCCACGGCGCGCCCCAGGCGTGCACGTTGCGATCGATCAGAAAGGTCTCGGCGTTGAACAGGTACATCACCGTGAACAGGGCGAATCCCGTCAGCCAGGTGCTGTAGCTCTCCCAGAAGAACCAGTGCAGGTGCTCGGGCAGCGTCTTCGGTGCCACGAGGTACTTCTGCGGGTTGTAGAAGCCGCCGCCGTGCACGGCCCACAGCTCGCCGTCCACGCCCTTGGCCTTGAGCTCGGGGGCCGTGGGCTTGACGAGGCTGAAGTCGAGGAAGACGAAGTAGAAGCTGGAGCCGATCCAGGCGATAGCCACGATGACATGGGCCCAGCGCAGCAGCAGGTTGGCCCAGTCGAACAGATAGGTCAGGTCCATCGGCGAGCCTTCACGAGCCGCGGTAGGTGCTGTGGCTCCACGGGCTCACGAGCAGGGGCACGTGGTAGTGCCCGGCGGCGTCGGCGATGCCGAAGTCGAGCTGCACCGTGTCGATGAACGGCGGCTCGGGCAGCACCACGCCGCGCGCACGGAAGTAGGGCGCCACCTCGAACAGCAGCCGCCAGCGGCCCACGGCCATGGTGTCGCCTTCGAGCAGCCGGCCGTCGGCGCGGCCGTCGGCGTTGAGAACGACGCGCTTCACGGTGGTGGCGCTGCCGTCGGCGGCCACGCGCTGCAGCGTGACGGCCATGCCGGCTGCCGGGCAGCCATGGGCGGTGTCGAGAACGTGGGTGCTGAGATGGCCCATGGGTGTGGAGTCTTCGGGTTGCCGCATGCTTGCAAGGAACGGGCCCCAGTGTATTGGGCCGACAATCCGGTCCCGGCACTGCACCCACCCGAACCGCCGATGACCAGCTCACCCGCCCCGTACCCCCGTGACCTCCGCGGCCATGGCCGCCGCCCGCCGCACGCGCGCTGGCCGGGCGCCGCCCGCATCGCCGTGCAGTTCGTGCTGAACTACGAAGAAGGCGGCGAGAACAACCCGCTGCACGGCGACCCGACCAGCGAGACCTTCCTGTCCGAGCTCGTCACGGCGCAGGCCTACGAGAACCGGCACATGACGATGGAGAGCATGTACGAGTACGGCTCGCGTGCCGGCGTCTGGCGCATCCTGCGCGAGTTCGACAGCCGCGGCCTGCCGCTCACCGTGTTCGGCGTCGTCTCGGCGCTGCAGCGCTACCCCGAGCTGCTGGACGTGTTCGTCAAGCGCGGCGACGAGATCGCCAACCACGGCCTGCGCTGGATCCACCACCAGCACATGCCCGAGGCCACCGAGCGCAAGCACATCGCGCAGGCCACGCAGCAGCTGAAGGAGCTCTGCGGCGAGGCCTGGACGGGCGGCTGGTACACCGGCCGCGACAGCCCCAACACGCGCCGCCTGGTGGTGGAGCAGGGCGGCTACGACTACGACAGCGACTACTACGGCGACGACCTGCCGTTCTGGCTGCAGGTGCAGAAGTCCGACGGTGTGCGTGTGCCGCATCTCGTGGTGCCCTACTCGCTGGACACCAACGACATGCGCTGCGTGCAGGCCCAGGGCTTCAACACCGGCGAGCACTTCTACACCTACCTGCGCGACAGCTTCGACGCGCTCTACGCCGAAGGCAACCCCGAAGGCGAGGACCGGCCCAAGATGATGAGCATCGGCATGCACTGCCGCTTGCTCGGCAAGCCCGGCCGCATCGGCGCGCTGCAGCGCTTTCTCGACCACGTGCAATCGCGGCCGGACGTGTGGGTCTGCCGCCGCATCGACATCGCTCGGCACTGGCGCGCCACGCACCCCTTCGATGCCGCGACGGCCTTCGTCTGGGAGTGAGGGCATGGCCACCTTGCAAGCCCTGAACACCGCCGACGAAGCCGCCTTCGTCGCCGCGCTTGACGGCATCTACGAGCACTCGCCGTGGATTGCCGCGGCGGCCTTTCGCTCGCGTCCGGCAGGCGGCTTTGGCAGCCTGGCGGCGCTGAAGCACGCACTCGTGACGGCAGTGCGCGAAGCCGGGCGCGAGGCGCAGCTCGGCCTCATCCGCGCCCACCCCGAACTGGCCGGCAAGGCGATGGTGGCGAAGTCGCTCACGGCCGAGAGCACCGACGAGCAGACCCGCTCCGGCCTCACGCACTGCTCGGCCGACGAGTTCGCGCAGCTGCAGCAGCTCAACGCCGCCTACAACGCCCGCTTCGGCTGGCCCTTCATCCTGGCCGTGCGCGGCCCGCGCGGCGAGGGCCTGACGCGCACGGAGATCATCGCCACCTTCGCGCGGCGCCAGGCCGGGCACCCGGACTTCGAGTTCGCCGAGTGCCTGCGCCACATCCACCGCATCGCCGAGATCCGCCTGGCCGACCGCTTTGCCGGCGAGGCCGGCGCCGTGCCGCTGCTGGGCCGCCGAGTCTGGGACTGGGCCGAGGAACTCGCCGTGCACAGCGACCCCGGCTTTGCCGAGAAGGGCCAGCTGACGGTGACCTACCTCACCGAGGCCCACCGCACGGTGGCCCAGCGCCTGCGCTGGTGGATGAAGGAGTGCGGCTTCGACGAGGTCGAGATCGACGCCGTCGGCAACGTCGTCGGTGTCTATCACGGCAGCGACGCCCAGGCGAAGCGCCTGATGACCGGCAGCCACTTCGACACCGTGCGCAACGGCGGCAAGTACGACGGCCGCCTGGGCATCCTGGTGCCGATGGCGGTGGTGCGCGAGTTGTCGGCCGCCGGCCGCCGGCTGCCCTTCGGGCTGGAGGTGGTGGCCTTCTCCGAAGAAGAAGGCCAGCGCTACAAGGCCACCTTCCTTTCCAGCGGCGCGCTGGTCGGCGGCTTCGATCCCGCCTGGATCGAGCAGCGCGACGCCGACGGCGTGATGATGCGCGAGGCCATGCAGGCCGCGGGCCTGCCCGGCACGCTGGAGTCCATCGCCGCGCTCGAGCGCGACGCCGCGCGCTACCTCGGCTTCGTCGAGGTGCACATCGAGCAGGGCCCGGTGCTCAACGAGCTCGATCTGCCACTGGGCGTGGTCACCAGCATCAACGGCAGCGTGCGCTTCCTCGGCGAGGTGCAGGGCATGGCCAGCCACGCCGGCACCACGCCGATGGACCGCCGGCGCGATGCCGCGGCTGCCGTGGCCGAGCTGGTGCTCTACGTCGAGCAGCGCGCCGGCGCGGTGCCTGATGTCGTCGGCACCGTGGGCCAGCTCGAGGTGCCCGCCGGCAGCATCAACGTCGTGCCCGGCCGCTGCCGCTTCAGCCTGGACCTGCGCGCCACCACCAACGCCGCGCGCGACGCGCTCGCGGCCGATGTGCAGGCGGCGCTGGCGCGCATCTGCGAGCGCCGCGGCCTGGCCTACACGCTCGAGCCCACGATGGCCGCCTCGGCCGCGCCCAGCCACCCGGCCTGGCAGGCGCGCTGGGAGCGGGCCGTGCAGGCCCTGGGCCTGCCGGTGTTCCGCATGCCCAGCGGCGCCGGCCACGACGCGATGAAGCTGCATGAGCGCATGCCGCAGGCCATGCTCTTCATGCGCGGCGGCAACTCGGGCATCAGCCACAACCCGCTCGAAACCATCACCGCCGACGACACCGAGCTCTGCGTGGCCGCGTTCCAGCGGCTGCTCGACGACCTTGCCACCGATACGCCATGACGACACCGAACTACGACGCACTCGACGCCTGGATCGACGCCCACTTCGACGAGCAGGTGCGCTTCCTGCAGGCCCTCGTGCGCGTGCCCACCGACACACCGCCCGGCGACAACGCGCCGCACGCCGAGGTCACGGCCACGCTGCTGGCCGGCATGGGCCTGCAGGCCGAGAAACACCCGGTGCCTGCCTCGGCAGTTGAGGAGTACGGCCTGAAGTCGATCACCAACCTCGTGGTGCGCCAGCGCTTTGCCGACGGCGGCCCGGTGATCGCGCTCAACGCCCACGGCGACGTGGTGCCGCCCGGCGAGGGCTGGGTGCACCAGCCCTACGGCGGTGAGATCGAGGACGGCAAGCTCTACGGCCGCGCCTCGGCCGTGAGCAAGAGCGACTTCGCCACCTACACCTTTGCGCTGCGCGCCTTGATGGCCCTGGGCGCGCCGCTGAAGGGCGGCGTCGAACTGCACTTCACCTATGACGAAGAGTTCGGCGGCGAGCTCGGCCCCGGCTGGCTGCTGAGCAACAAGATCACGAAGCCCGACCTGCTCATCGCCGCCGGCTTCAGCTACCAGGTGGTGACGGCGCACAACGGCTGCCTGCAGCTTGAGGTGACGCTGCACGGCCTGGCCTCGCACGCCGCCTATCCGCACACCGGTGTCGACGCGCTGCAGGCCGCCAACCGGCTGCTGACCGCGCTGTACGAGCACAACCGCGTGCTGCGCACCCGGCGCAGCCAGGTGGCGGGCATCACGCACCC
>JAIYDH010000390.1 GCA_027487585.1 Rubrivivax sp. | reverse complement strand
CAGTGTTCGGCGCGGTGGTGGTGCATCTGCAGGCTCAAGCTGGCACCCGGCTTGACCATGATGCGCTTGACCTGGTCGCGCGGGCCCTGGTCGATGCTGTCGTACCAGCCCCAGGGCCGGTGCACCTTGCGGTGCAGCGCCTGCTCGCCGCGCTGCTCTTTGCCGAGGCGGTTGACGATGGCCTTGACGTCCTGGCTGCGCTCGCGCCGCGTCACGAGCACGGCGTCGGGCGTCTCCACCACGATGACGTCGTCCAGCCCGATCAGGCTGACCAGCCGGCTGGTGGCCTGCACCAGCGTGTTGCGGCAGTCGTGCACGATGGCGTCGCCCACCTGCGCGTTGCCGGCGGCATCTTTCGGCGCCACCTGCCAGACGGCTTCCCAGGCGCCGAGGTCGTTCCAGCCGGCGGCCAGCGGTTCCATGCGGATGTCGAGCACGCCGGGGCACTTCTCCATCACGGCATAGTCGACCGATTCCGACGGCACGGCCGCGAAGGCCGCCTTGTCGGGCCGCACGAAAACACCGTCGTTGCGGCGCGGTGCAAACGCGGCGCGGCAGGCTGCCGCAATATCGGGGCGGAAGCGCTCCAGCGCGGCCATCCACACCGAGGCCTTGAGCACGAACATGCCGGCGTTCCAGAAGTAGCCGCCCTGGGCGAGGTACTTCTGCGCCGTGGCCAGATCAGGCTTCTCGATGAACTGCGCGACCTTGGGGCCGTCGGCGCGGATGTAGCCGAAGCCGGTTTCGGGGCGGTCGGGGCTGATGCCGAGGATGACGATGGCGCCTTCGGCCGCCGCCTCCACCGCGCGCCGCAGCGAGGCCGTGAACGCAGCCTCGTCGGTGACCGTTTGGTCGGCTGGGGTCACCACCAGCACCGGGTCGGCGCCGGACTCCAGTGCCTGCAGCGCCGCCAGCGTGAGGGCTGGTGCGGTGTTGCGGCCCACCGGCTCCAGCAGCACGGCGCCGGGCTCGACCTGCATGTCGCGCAACTGGTCGAGCACCATGAAGCGGTGCTCTTCATTGCCGACGATGGCCGGCTGCGCCACGGCGATGGTTTTGCCGCTGCCATCCTGCGCCAGGGCCATCAAGCGCCCCACGGCCTGCTGGAACAGGCTCTGTGTGCCGCCACCGAGCACCAGAAACTGCTTCGGAAAACCGCTGCGCGACAGCGGCCACAGGCGCGTGCCCGAGCCGCCGGCCATCACCACCGGCCATACCGTCGTTGTCGTTTCGCGTGTGCTCATGCTTCAAATCCGTTCGGGTTGTTCGATTGCCAGCGCCAGGCATCGGTGCACATGGTCGCCAGATCCCGCGTCGCGCGCCATCCCAGCAACTGCTGCGCGCGTGTTGGGTCGGCCCAGCAGGAGGCCACGTCGCCGGGGCGCCGGGGCCGGATCTCGTAGGGTATCGCGCGCCCGCTGGCGGCGGCGAAGGCGGCTACTACTTCGAGCACACTGTGGCCGCGGCCCGTGCCCAGGTTGACGGTGAACGAGCCGGCGTGATCCAGCAAGCGTTGCACCGCCGCGACGTGCCCCTCGGCCAGATCGACGACGTGGATGTAGTCGCGCACGCCGGTGCCATCGGGTGTGTCGTAGTCATCGCCCCAGACCGAGAGCTTGTCGCGCCGGCCCACGGCGACCTGGCTCACGTAGGGCATCAGGTTGTTGGGCGTGCCGCGCGGGTCTTCGCCGATGCGGCCGCTGGCGTGGGCGCCCACGGGGTTGAAGTAGCGCAGGAAGGCCGTTTGCCAGCTTGCCTCGGCCGCGCCCAGGTCGGCCAGGATCTGCTCGCCCATCAGCTTGGTGCGACCGTAGGGGTTGGTGGCATCGACGCGGGCCGATTCATCCAGGGGCAGTCTTTCGGGTTGCCCATAGACCGTGGCGCTGGAGCTGAAGACGAAGCGGCCGATCTTTCGCGCCAGCAGGGCCTCGCACACCGTGACGAGGCCGCCGATGTTGTTGCGGTAGTAGGCCAGCGGCAGGGCCGCCGACTCACCCACGGCCTTGAGCGCTGCGAAGTGCACGGTGGCGTCGATGCGGTGCCGGTCAAGCACGGCCGCCACGGCGGTGGCATCGCTGATGTCAGCCCGCTCGAACACCGGCGTGCGGCCGCCGAGCTCGGCCAGGCGCTGCAGCACGATGGGCGAGCTGTTGCGGAAGTCGTCGACGCCGACGACATCGAAGCCGGCCTGCCACAGCGCCAGCCAGGTGTGCGAGGCGATGTAGCCGGTGGCGCCGGTAAGCAGGATGGTGGCCATGGTGTCCTCTTGGTCGTGGGCGCTGAAGGCGGCGTGGGCGCTCAACGCATCGTCGCCTGGGCGTAGCAGCCCAGGCTCGTGCCCTTGAGTCCCGAGGTCACGTTGCCGCTGGCGCGGCGGGTCTCGTGGCGAAGGTCGCAGCCCAGCAGCGACCAGCGGTAAGGCGCCCAGCGGGCACCCAGCGTCGTGATGGTGGTCTCGTCGGTGCCGACCGCCTCGCCACGCAGCACGCCGTCGAACACCGTGCGTGTGCGGCTGGCCACGTCGCGACGGGTGAGCTGCACGCTGCTGGACACGGCCAGCTTGGCCGTCGTCGCCCAGTCCAGCTGCGCGCGCAGCGTGTCGATGGTGCGCAGGTCGGACTGCACAGCCGGCGCATCGTCGAAAAAGAACCCCTGCGCCACGCGCACGAAGGTCGGGTAGTTGTCCTGCCCCTTCTCGCGCGCCAGCCGCGCGCTCAGCGAGAGCTTGCCGGTGGCGCGCCAGTTCCAGCCCAGCGAGCCGCTGATGCTGTCGAAGTCGCGGTCGCCGCCGCGCAGGTACTGCGTCTGGCCGGTGCCAATGCGGGCGTCGAACAGGCTCGAGCCGCTGGCCTGCCAGCGCGCGCCGAGGTCGACGCCGCGCTGCGTGAACGCGTCGTCTTCGAAGCTGCCCGCCACTTGGCGGAAGGTGGGGAAGCGCCCGCGCACCTCGCGCACGGCCAGTGTCGTTTCCAGCGCGGCGCCGGGTCGCCAGGCCACGCCGACGGCGGCGTTGTCCTGGTCAAGGTTCTGCGCCTGCACCGAGGCCACGTCAATGGAGTTGCGCACCCGCCGGTGGCCGGCCGACAGCTCCAGGCTCCAGGCCGTCACGAGGCCGACGCTGACGCTGGCGTTGAGGCCCTCGCTGGTTTCAAAGTTGCGCTGCGCCAAGAGGCCGATGACATCGGCATTGAAGGTGGACAGCGCCCGCGAGCGCCCGATGCCCACTTGCCCCGAGATGCGGTTCACGGTCGACCAGTCCAGGCTGGCGCTGCCGCTGTAGCTCTGGTTGTTGTAGCGGTCGTTGTTCGCGAAGCGGTTGTCGCGCAGCGCCAGGCTGGCCTGCACGCGCTGCCGTCCGAAGGGTTGATCGAGCCCGGCGGTCAGCGAGGTGCTGGTCAGGGTGTCGCTGCGGCTCTGGCCGGGCAGGGCGGTCTGGGTCTCGCCGAGCCGCAGCAGGTTGTCGTCGTGGGTCAGCGACAGCGCGCCGCCCACGTACCAGGGGCTCACCTGGGCGGCTGCCGGGCCGATGACGGCCAGCCCCACGGCCGACAGGCGGGCCAGCTTCAGCGTGCGCGCCAGGAGCTCAGTACGCATGGCGATCGATGAACACAAGCTTCACGGTGCGCGCGATGATCTGCAGATCCAGGCCCAGCGTCCAGTTGCGCAGGTACTCGAGGTCGTACTCGACTCGCGCCTGCATCTTCTCGATCGTGTCCGTCTCGCCGCGGTGGCCATGGATCTGTGCCCAGCCGGTGATGCCGGGCTTGACCTTGTGGCGCACCATGTAGGCCTTGATGAGCTGCCGGTACTGCTCGTTGTGCGCCACCGCGTGCGGGCGCGGGCCGACGATGCTCATGTGGCCTTGCAGCACGTTGAAGAACTGCGGCAGTTCGTCCAGCGAGGTGCGGCGCAGGAAGGCGCCGAAAGCCGTGATGCGCGGGTCGCCCTTGGTCGCCTGCGGCACCACGGCACCGTCGTCCTGGGTGCGCATGCTGCGGAACTTCCAGACCACGATCTCGGTGCCGTCCAGGCCGTTGCGGCGCTGGCGGAACAGCGCCGGCCCCGGGCTCGTGAGCCTCACGCCGATGGCGATGGCCAGCAGCAGCGGCGAGATCAGCACCAGGAT
>JAIYDH010000205.1 GCA_027487585.1 Rubrivivax sp. | reverse complement strand
GCCTCGACCGCTGGGGCTGCCTGCTGCGCTACATCAGCAACCGGATCGCGCCTGTCGTCGGGCCGCCACCGCCGCCGCCGGGGCTCCCGGCGACGGGGTAACTGCCGGATTTAGGTTCAACAGGCTCAGCGCGAACGGGGGTCAGCGGCCCTCGTCCTTCATCCCTTCATCCCTCATCGCGACCGAGCCTGTTCCAACGCCTCAGCCACCGCATCGCGGTAGACCTCGAACCGCGACACGTCGTTGTGCCCGGCGCCGGCAACCTCCACCAGCCGCACGCCGGGCGCCAGCGCCTTGAGCCGGTGGCTATGCGAGATGTCGATCAGCCGGTCTTCGGTGCCGTGCAGCATCAGCACCGGCGTCTTCACTCTGGGCAGCGCCTCGGCCGTGGACAGCGGGTAGCGCAGCACGGCCTTCGGCACCCACGGGTAGTGCTCGTCGGCCAGCGCTGCCATGCCCAGGTAGGGCGAGGCCAGGATGGTGAGCTCCGGCTGCACCGCGGCTGCCAGCACGGCCGCCAGACCCGTGCCCAGCGAGCGCCCGTAGAACACGCGCGTGAAGCCGTCGCCGCGGCCTGCGTAGTCGGCCGCCACGGCCTGCCACGCGGCGCGCACGTCGGCATGCAGCTGCGCCTCGCTGGTGATGCAGCAGGGGCTCTTGCCGTAGCCGCGGTAGTCGATCATGAAGAGGTCGAAGTTGGCGCGGCGATAGACGTCGAGGTTGACAAACCAGCCCTCCAGGCTGCCGCCGTTGCCGTGCAGGAAGTACACCACCCCGTCGGGCCGCGGCAGCTTCAGGTGCAGCGCGTTCAGGCGGCCGCCGGGTACCTCGATCCAGCGCTCGTGCACGTCCGGGCCCTTGTCGAACACCCAGTCGGCGGGCAGCGTGTGCGGCCGGAAGATCAGCCACTCCTGCTTGAACCACAGCCCCGCCACCAGCAGCGCCCACACCAGCGCCCCCATGGCCGCCAGGCGCACAAGCCGGGGCACAAGCCGGCGCAGCAGGCCCTTCACACCCACCCCAGCACACCGGCCAGCGCACCGGCCGCCAGCGCCCACATCGGGTTGCGCCGCGTGCGCAGCATCAGCCACAGCGTGCCCGCCACCAGCAGCCAGGCCACCGGCTCGCTGGCCATCGGCCGCAGCAGCACCGCGCCGGTGGCCAGCAACAGGCCGATGGTCAGCGGCGCCAAGCCGGCAGTGAAGGCCCGCACGCCGCGCGAGTGACGGTAGCGCTCGCCGAAGCGCCCGGCGCCCACGGCCAGCACGGCCGAAGGCAGCAGCGAGCCGGCCATCGTGGCGGCCACGCCCATGAGGCCGCCGACGCTGTAGCCGATGGCGGCGACGAACAGCACGTTGGGCCCCGGCGCCGCCTGCCCGATGGCGATGCAGTCGTTGAACTGCCCTGGCGTCAGCCAGCCCTCCTTGGCCACGACGAGGCGCTGCATCTCGCTCACCGTGGTGATGGCGCCGCCGATGGCCACCAGCGACAGGGCCGTGAAGTGCAGGAACAGCCGCCACGCGTCGCCGGCGTCGATGCCCACCGGGCCCCACAGCAGCGTCGGCCAGAACCCGTTCACGCCGCGTCCCCGGGCGCGTTGCCGCGCTCCTTGCCGATTCTCCAGGCCGCCAGCGCAATGCCCGCCAGGCCCAGCACCAGCACCACCAGCGGCAGCGGCCAGCGCAGCACGGCGATCGCCACCACGGTGGCCGCCACGAAGGCGATCGCGGCGGTGCGCCCCAGCGGGTTGGCCCGCAGCCCGGGCGCCAGCTTGATGGACGTGGCCAGCACCAGCCCGCCCGCCACCACGCCCATGCCACGCAGCGCGCCGCCCACTGCGGGCACGTCGGCAAACTGCAGCGCCGCCATCGTGAGCAACACCACCACCAGCAGCGGCAGCGCCAGCATGCCGGTGCAGGCGGCGAGGGCGCCACGCCAGCCGAAGCAGCGGTCGCCGTAGATCAGTGCGAGGTTGATGACGTTGGGCCCCGGCAGCACCTGCGACAGCGACAGCAGCTCGAGGAACTGCTCGCGCGTCAGCCAGCCCAGGCGCTCAACGAGCTCGCGCTGCGCCACCGGCAGCACGCCACCGAAGCCCTGCATCGCCAGCCGGTTGAAGGCCTTGAACAGCGCAGCCGGCGAGGCCGGCGCTGCCGGTGCCGGCGCGGCATCAGGCATCGACGCGCCCCACGCTGGCGCGGCGCGCCAGCAGCGTGCTCACCAGCAGCGCCACGCCCACCCAGGCCAGCGCCACGTCGGCCAGCGGTGCAAAGCCGCCCGCGGCCACGATGGCGCCGCCACCGGCCGCACCCAGCGCCTGCCCGGCGTAGATGGCCGAGGTGTTGAGCGCCAGCAGCGCCGGCGCCACCGAAGGTGCTGCCGCCGACAGCCGCGCCTGCTGCGCTGAGTTCGTGGCGAAGGTGCCCAGGGCCCAGGGCACCAGCACCAGCGTGGCCACCCACAACGAATCGGCCCAGTGCCAGGCGAAGAAGGCCAGGCCGACGCTGATGAGGCCCAGGTTGACGCAGCGGGCTGGCCCCAGCCGCTCGATCCAGCGCGTCAGCAGCACGTTGCCGACGAGGCCGAAGAGCCCGAACCACATGAACAGGAAGCTGATGCCTTCGGCGCTGGCGCCCAGCACCTGGCGGTAGTAGGGCGCCATGTAGCTGAAGAGCGTGAACTGCCCGGCGCCGCTGAGCACCGTCACGGCCACCAGCGCCATCAGCCAGGGGTTGCGCAGCACGCGGCCCCAGCCGGCCAGCGACATCGGCGGCGGCCGCACGCCGTCGGGCACGGTGCGCCACACCGCCACGGCGGCCACGGCCGAGAGCACGGCCACCACGCCGAAGGCGTAGCGCCAGCCGAAGCTTTCGCCGATCCAGGCGTGCAGCGGCATGCCCAGCACCGAGGCCAGGCTCCAGCCGAGGAAGATGTAGCTCATGTGGCGGCCGCGTTCGCCCTCGGGCGCCATCACGTTGATGGCCGCGGCGGCCTGCGGCGTGAACACCGCCGCCGCCAGCACCGCCAGCGCGCGCAGCGGCAGCAGCGCGGCGTAGCCCGGCACCAGCGCGCAGACCAGGTGACCGATGGCGTACCAGGCCAGCGCGCCGGTGAGCAGCACCCGGCGGTCCATGCCACCCAGCAGCAAGGCCAGCAGCGGCGCACCGCAGCCCATGGCCACCGCGCCGATGGTGATCAGCTGGCCGGCGACAGCCACCGAGACCTGAAGCGACTCGACGAGGTTGTTCAGCGAGCCGGGCACCACCATCACGCCGCAGCCGATGGCGAAGTTGCCGGCGAGCAGCGCCAGCCGGGCCGAGGCCAGGCTCATCGGCGGTGCGCCGCTGTCGCCGGGCCGATCATCGAAGCACCTTCAGCGCTTCTGGATTGACCAGGTTCGTCGGCGTGTTGTGAATGAAGTTGACGACGTTGTCGAGG
>JAIYDH010000380.1 GCA_027487585.1 Rubrivivax sp. | reverse complement strand
GGCAGCACAGATGAGCGCGGTTTCGAGGACTCGCTTGGCCTCGGCGGTGTTCATGGACGGCGCGGGGTGCAATGAAGGCCCGGCTGGGTTGGCCGGGAGGGGTGTCGATCGAGGCCCGCGGTCAGGCGAGCGAGGCTTGGGCAGCTGGGGTTCCGGGCTCGTGTGGAGCGGCGGGCTGGGGCTCCCGGGTGGGGTGCGCCAGCGGCGTAGTGCTAGTCAGGGGTCGTTCGGCGGCGGCTTGGCCTGCTGCGCCGGATCGGCCCCTAGTGTAACGCGGCCCAGGCGGCGGCAAAGTCCGCCGGCGGCGGGCAGCTGAAAGCCAGCGCCGCACCGCTGACCGGATGCGCCAGTGCCACCTCGGCGGCGTGCAGCGCCTGGCGCTCCATGCCGAGTGCCGGCCGGCCGCCGTACAAGGCATCGGCCACCAGCGGGAGCCCGCGCGAGGCCAGGTGCACGCGGATCTGGTGCGTGCGGCCGCTGTGCAGCGTGCAGCGCAGCGCCACGAAGTCGTCGTGCTGCACCTGCACCTCGAAGTCGGTGCGCGCCGGCCGGCCCGATGCCACGACGGCCATGCGCAGGCGCGACACCGGGTCGCGGCCGATCGGCGCCTCGACACTGAAGGCCGCCGGCGGCCGCTCGCTGCGCGGCCCGACGGCGGCGATGGCGAGGTAGCGCCGGTGCACGTCGCGCGCGGCGATGGCGCGCACCAGGGCCGTCACGGCCGGCAGCGTCTTGCCGACCATCATCACGCCCGAGGTGTCCTTGTCGAGCCGATGCACGATGCCGGCCCGCGGCAGCAGCGACGCCCCGGCATGGTGGGCCAGCAAGCCGTTGAGCAGGGTGCCCTGCCAGTGGCCCGGGGCCGGGTGCACGACGAGGCCGGCGGGTTTGTCGAGCACCAGCAGGTGCTCGTCCTCGTGCAGCACGTTCAGCGCCATCGGCTGCGGGCGGAAGGCCTTGCTCTCGTCGGTGGGCACGAGTTCCACCGCCAGCTGCTGCCCCGACTTCACGCGCTGCGAGGCGGCTTGCGCCGGAGCGCCGTCGAGCCGCACGTGGCCGGCCTCGAGCAGGCGCTGCAGGTGGCTGCGCGAGAACTCCGGCGCCAGCGCCACCAGTGCCTTGTCCAGGCGCGTGCCGTGCAGGCTGCGGTGGATGGCGCCGCCGCGCCATTCGGGCGCCGCGTCTTCGCCGTCCAGCGCGGCCTCGTCGGCCAGTGGGGCGCGCTCGGTGGCCAGGGGGCCGTCCTTATACTCTTCGGTTTTCATCCGCCGTTTTGTTCATGGACCGGGCGATCGAGACAGACACTGTGTGGAAGACGCGAATCAGCCCGGCGGTGCGCAAGGCATCGATTGTCGCGCTGGTGGCCTTGCTGGCCGCCTGCGGTTCGACACCCGACACGACGATCACACCCGCTGCGCAGGCCGATCGCCTGTACCGCGAGGCGCGCGACGACATGGAAGCCGGCGCCTACGACCGCGCCATCCAGTTGCTCGGCCGCATCGAGGGCCTGGCGGCCGGGTCGCTGCTGGCGCAGCAGGCGCTGCTCGACCTGGCCTACGCCAACTGGCGCTCGGGTGAGAAGGCCACGGCGCTGTCGACGATCGACCGCTTCATCAAGCTCAACCCCAGCAGCCCGGCCCTCGACTACGCCTACTACCTGAAGGGCGTGATCAACTTCAACGACGACCTCGGCTTCATCGGTCGCATCGCCAACCAGGACATCGCCGAGCGCGACCAGCGCGCCGCGCGCGACGCCTGGCAGGCCTTCAAGCAGCTCATCGACCAGTTCCCGCAGTCGCGCTACGCAGCCGATTCACGGCTGCGCATGAACCACATCCTGCACACCCTGGCTGCCCACGAGGTACACGTGGCGCGCTACTACTTCCGTCGCGGCGCCTACCTGGCCGCGGTCAACCGCGCCCAGGTGGCGGTGACCGAGTACCAGCAGGCACCGGCCGCCGAAGAAGCGCTGTTCATCCTGATGCAGAGCTACGAGAAACTGCAGATGACCTCGTTGCGTGACGCCACGGAACGTGTGCTCAAGCAGAACTTCCCCAACAGCGAGTTCCTCAGCCAGGGCTTCCTGGCGCGCGAGAAAGGCAAGGCCTGGTGGAAGCTGTGGTAATTGGCGTAGCGGGCTCGGGGCACTGAGCTCAATGCGCTGAGGCCAGCTCCGCCAGCCAATCGAGCGCGGCCGCCTCGTCGGGCAACTGCCCCATCGGCGGCAACGCGGCCAGCAGGCGGCGGCCGTAGCGCATCTGCGTCAGGCGAGGATCGCACAGCACCAGCAGGCCACGGTCGGTTTCGGTGCGGATCAAGCGGCCGGCGCCCTGCTTCAGCGACACCGCCGCCTCGGCCACGAAGTAGTCGTCGAAGGGGTTGCGGCCCTCGTCGCGCAACTGCTTCACGCGCGCTTCGACCAGCGGGTCGCCCGGCGGCGGGAACGGCAGCTTGTCGATCAGCACGCACTGCAGCGCGTCGCCCGGCATGTCGATGCCTTCCCAGAAGCTGGCCGAGCCCACGAGCACGGCGCCACGGCCGTCGCCAAAGCGCTGCAGCAAGGCGCGGCGCGGCTCGCTGCCCTGCACCAGCAGCGTCAGCTCCGGGGCTGCGGAGGCCAGTGCGTCGGCCACCAGCGGCAACACGCGCAAGGTGGTGGTGAGCACGAAGCAGCGGCCGCCCAGCGCCCGCGCCAAGCGGCCCGCCAGCGCCCCGACGGCCGCCGGGTGCGCCTGTGCATTGGGCAACGGAAAGCGCTGCGGCACCCAGACACGGGCGTTGGCGGCGTAGTCGAAGGGGCTGCCGACCCGCAGCGTGCCAGCGTCTTCGAGCCCAGCACGGCGCGTGAACCAGCTCAGTGCGTCGTCGTCGCCCAGCGTTGCCGAGGTGAAGACCCAGGCCTTGGGAGCACTGGCGCGCTGGCCTTGCATCATGTTGCGGATGTCCAGCGGCGACTCGACCAGCCGCGCCTGGTTCGGCGTGATGTCGACCCAGCGCACGTGGCCTGACTCGGCTTCTTCGCCAAATTGCCCGGCCAGCGCGGCCAGCGTGCGCGCCCGTTGCTCCAGGCGCGGAAAGTCGGGCGCCGTCTCGGCCACCGAGGCCAGCGCATCGGCCAGCTCGCGCGCGGCATCGGCCAGCGCCGGCAAGGCGCCGGCCAGAGCCGATTCGCAGTCTTCCCAGCGGCGCTTGATCACGCCGCGCCCGGCCGCATCGCCTCGCAGCGGGCCGGCTGCCGCCAGGCGCAGCTCGCGCGCCGCGCGCTCCAGCGCGGCCTGCAGGTCGGCCCAGGGCAGCAGGCCACGGGCGTGCTGCAGGCCGGCAGCCAAGGCATCGCGTGCCAGCTCCAGCGCCACGCCGCTGGCCAGCTGCGTGCCCAGGAACTGCACGCCGGCCTCGACCAGCTGGTGGGCCTCGTCGAACACCGCCGCGTCCACCGTGGGCAGCAACTCGGCCACGCCGCTGTCGCGCAGCGTGAGGTCGGCAAAGAACAGGTGGTGGTTGACGACGACAACGTCGGCGGCCATCGCCTCGCGCCGCGCCTGCATCACGTGGCAGGCGCGGTACTCGGGGCAATCGGTGCCGAGGCAGTTGTCGCGCGTGCTGGTGACGAGCGGGATCACCGGCGACCGCTCGTCCAGGCCTTCGATCTCGGCGAGATCGCCGGTGGCCGTGCCCTGGGCCCAGACGGCCACGCGCTGCAGCGCGCGCACGGCAAAGCGGTCGGGCAGCTGGGCGCCGTGCTGCGCCTGCTGCAGCCGCCAGCGGCACAGGTAGCTGGCGCGCCCCTTGAGCAACGCCAGCCGGGTGGGCAGGCCGAGCACGTCGCAGAGCTTCGGCAGGTCGCGCAGGAACAGCTGGTCCTGCAGGCTCTTGGTGGCCGTGCTCACCAGCGCCCGGCGCCCGCTCAGCAGCAGCGGCACGAGGTACGCGAAGGTTTTGCCGACGCCGGTGCCGGCCTCGGCCACCAGGGCCTCGCGCGACTCGATGGCTTCAGCGATGCGCAGCGCCAGGCGGTCCTGCTGCGGCCGCGGCATGAAGCCGCCGACCTGGCGCGCCAGCGGGCCATCCACCGCGAAGGCCTGCGCGACGGCGTTGACGAGATCGGCGCTCAGGCCGGCTCCGGCGGGTCGAGCTCGGCCTCCAGGCGCGCGATCTGGTCGCGCAGAAGGAGGCGGCGCTTCTTCAGACGGCGCAGCGCGAGCTCATCGACCGGCACGACACCCCGGGCGTCGATGAGGTCGTCGAGGTCGGCGTGCTCAATGCGCAGTTCGATCAGCAAGCGCTGGGGGGAATGCAGGTTCTGGTCCATCGATTCGCCGTTGGCGCGAGCGCGCGGAGTTTATATTTCCCGCATGGCCATCTCGACCGTTCCGTTCCGTTTCAGCGCCGCTACGGGCTTGCACCGTGGCGATCGCGCCTATCAGCAGGACCAGGTCGAGGTCATCCCGCACCCGCGAACGCAGGGCTCGGTCATGGCCGTCGTGGCCGACGGCATGGGCGGCAAGAGTGGCGGCCGCAAGGCGGCCGACCAGGTGCTGCTGACCGCACGCCAGATCTACGAGCGCTTCGCCCCCCTGGAAGAGGATGCTGGCGAGATGCTCAAGCAGGTGGTGACCGAGTCCCACCTGATGATCAAGCTCACTGCCATCACCTCCGAAGAAGAGCCGCACAGCACGCTGGCCGCCTACCACGTGAGCCCGAACATGGAGTGCCACGTCATCCATGCCGGTGATTCGCGCGTGTACCACTTCCGTGGGGCCGAGATGATGCGCCGCACCATCGACCACAGCTTCGTGCAGCGCCTGATCGACGAAGGCAAGATCAGCGAAGACGCTGCCAACACGCACCCGCAGAGCAACCTGCTCACCGGCTGCCT
>JAIYDH010000010.1 GCA_027487585.1 Rubrivivax sp. | reverse complement strand
GCGGTGCCGGTGATCATCGAGGCGCTGCGCGACGCCGGCTGCCTGTTCGCCACCGAGACCATCACGCACAGCTACCCGCACTGCTGGCGCCACAAGACGCCGGTGATCTACCGCGCCGCGGCGCAGTGGTTCGTGCGCATGGACGAAGAGAACTCGTCGACAAAAGGTGTCTTCACCAAGGACAAGGCGCCGAAGACGCTGCGCCAGCTGGCGCTGGACGCCATCGACCAGACCGGCTTCTACCCCGAGAACGGCCGGGCGCGGCTGCGCGACATGATCGCCAACCGGCCCGACTGGTGCATCAGCCGCCAGCGCAGCTGGGGCGTGCCGCTGCCCTTCTTCCTGCACAAGGACTCGGGCGAGCTGCACCCGCGCACGATGGAGATCCTCGACCAGGCGGCCGAGGTGGTGGAGCGCGGCGGCATCGAGGCCTGGAGCCGGCTCACGGCCACCGACGTGCTGGGTGCCGAAGACGGCGCGGCCTACACCAAGAGCAGCGACATCCTCGAGGTCTGGTTCGACAGCGGCAGCACCTTCTGGCACGTGCTGCGCAACCAGCACCCGGGCGGCTTCCATGCCGATGGCCCCGAGGCCGACCTGTACCTGGAAGGCCACGACCAGCACCGCGGCTGGTTCCACAGCTCGCTGCTGCTGGCTTGCGCCCTGTTCGACCGCGCGCCTTACCGCGGCCTGCTCACGCACGGTTTCACGGTCGACAGTGCCGGCCGCAAGATGAGCAAGAGCCTCGGCAACGGCATCGAGCCGCAGAAGGTGAGCTCCTCGCTGGGCGCCGAGATCATCCGCCTGTGGGTGGCCGCGTCAGACTACTCGGGCGACATCGCCGGCGACGACAAGATCCTCGCCCGCGTCGTGGACGCCTACCGCCGCATCCGCAACACGCTGCGCTTTTTGCTCGCCAACACGGCCGATTTCGACCCGGCCACCGACGCCGTGCCGCTGGCCGACATGCTGGAGATCGACCGCCACGCCCTGGCGCGCGCGGCCGAGCTGCAGGCGCAGATCCTGGCGCACTACGAGGTCTACGAGTTCCACCCCGTCGTCTCCAAGCTTCAGGTGTTTTGCTCCGAAGACCTGGGCGCGTTCTACCTCGACGTGCTGAAGGACCGCCTCTACACCACCGCCCCCAAGAGCCTGGCGCGGCGCAGCGCGCAGACGGCGCTGTGGCAGATCACGCAGGCCATGCTGCGCTGGATGGCGCCCTTCCTCAGCTTCACGGCCGAAGAGGCCTGGGGCGTGATCCACAAGGACGGTGGTGCAAGGAAGTCGATCTTCACCGAGACCTACTGGCGCTTCGACGCGCCGGACGCGGCCCTGCTGGCCAAATGGGCCACCGTGCAGCGCGTGCGCGAGCTCGTGAACAAGGAGATCGAGGCCGTGCGCGGCACCGGGGCCGTGGGCTCGTCGCTGCAGGCAGCCGTTCGCATCACCGCTCCGGCCGCCGAGCATGCCGTGCTGGCCAGCCTGGGCGAGGACCTCAAGTTCGTCTTCATCACCTCGGCGGCCGAACTGGTGGCCGGTGAGGCGCTGCAGGTGCAGGTGCAGGCCTCGACCGCGACCAAATGCGAACGCTGCTGGCACTGGCGAGACGACGTCGGCCACGACGCAGCCCACCCGGGTCTGTGCGGCCGCTGCACCAACAACCTCTACGGCGCGGGCGAAGCGCGCACGGTGGCGTAAGCCATGGCTTCGAACTCCAAAACCGCCCCCAAGCCCCGCCCGGTCGGCCGGACGGGTGATGCAAAAGGCCTCGTGTTCTGGCTGGTGCTTGCGGCCATCGTCGTGCTCGCCGACCAGATCACGAAAACACTCATCGTCGGCGCTTTCCAGCTGGGCGACATCCGCCCGGTCACCGACTTCTTCAACCTGGTGCGTGCGCACAACCCCGGCGCGGCGTTTTCCTTCCTGGCCGGGGCCGGCGGATGGCAGCGCTGGTTCTTCGTAGGCCTGGGAATCGTGGCCTCGGTGTTCATCGTCTGGATGATCCGCAGCCACCCCAGCGAGCGCCTGTTCTGCTTCTCGGTGACGATGATCCTGGGCGGCGCATTGGGCAACGTGATCGACCGCCTGATCCACGGCTACGTCGTCGACTTCCTGCAGTTCCGCTTCGCCTTCCTGGAGCCCTTGTTCCGCGGCGGCTACTTCCCGAGCTTCAACGTCGCCGACAGCGCCATCACGCTGGGTGCGATCTGCCTCATCCTCGACGAGATCCTGCGCGTGCGGCGTTCGCGCCGCAGCTGAGGCCGGCCCTCAGGCGACGGCGTCCTCGGGTTCTCGGGCGCCGCACATGAAACGCGCTGCGTCGGCGGCCGGCTGCGGCCGGCTCACCAGGTAGCCCTGGATCAGCTCGCAGCCGATGTCGCGCAGGAAGGCGCGCTGCCCTTCGGTCTCGACGCCTTCGGCCACGACGCGGATGCCCAGCGAGTGGGCCAGGCTCACGATGGCCTGCACGATGACGCGGTCATCGGGGTCGTCCTCGATGTGGCGCACGAAGCTGCGGTCGATCTTCAGCTTCGACGGACGCAGGTTCTTCAGGTAGGCCAGCGACGAGTAGCCCGTGCCGAAGTCGTCCACGGCCAGGGGCATGTGGAGCTCGCGCAGGCGCGAGAGGATGCGCTGGGCGCTGTCGGTGTCGGTCATGAGCACGCTCTCGGTGATCTCGAGCTCAAGCTCATGGGCCTGCACCCCATGCTCAGCCATGGCCGATGCCAGCGTGTCGAGCAGCCGGCGGCTGCGGAACTCCAGCGCCGACACATTGACCGCCACGCTGCCGAAGGGCACGCCCGCAGCCTTCCAGGCCGCGATCTGGCGGCAGGCGGTCCGCAGTGTCCAGGCGCCGATGTCGGCGATCAGCCCGCACTGCTCGGCGGCGCTGATGAACGAGCCTGGTGGCACCAGCCCGCGCTCGGGGTGGCGCCAGCGGATCAGCGCCTCGCAGCCTGCCGTGATGCCGTCGGCCGCACCCACTTGCGGCTGGTAGTGCAGCTCGAACTGGTCCTGCGCCAGGGCCACCTCGAGCTCGTGCTCCAGGGCCTGCGTGGCCTTGAGCAGCTCGTCGAACTCCTCGCGGAAAAAGCTGTGACGGTCACGCCCCAGGCGCTTGGCCACGTACATGGCCGTGTCGGCATGCCGCACCAGCGTCTCGTGGTCGGCCGCGTCGTCAGGGAAGATGGCGATGCCGATGCTGGCGGTGATAACGGCCTCGCGGCCATCAATGTCGACCGGCGCCTCCAGCGCCTGCAGCAGCCGGTCGGCCGTGGCGGCCACCACCTCGCGCCCGCGCACGCCGTGCAGCAGCACCAGGAACTCGTCGCCACTGTGGCGGCAAACGACATCGGCTTCGCGCAGCGATGCCTGCAGCCGCGTCGCCAGTTCGCGCAGCAGGTGGTCGCCACCGGGGTGGCCGAAGGCATCGTTGACGGCCTTGAAGCGGTCGAGGTCGACGAACAGCAGTGCCAGCTGGCTGCCGTCGCGCCGCGCGGAAGCCACGGCGCTGCGGGCGAGCTCGGCGAACAGCGTGCGGTTGGGCAGACCGGTGAGCGCGTCGTACAGCGCCACCTGCTCGATCTCGGTCTTCTGCGTCTGCAACTGCTCGAACAGCGTGTCGATCTGGTCGTGCACGGCGTTGAGGTGGGTGCCGAGCTCGCCGAGCTCGTCTCGCCGGCCCCAGGAGACACGGCCCTGCTGCCCCCGGGTGGCCAGGCCGCTGGCCTGCTGCATCAGCTTGCCGATCGGCTTGGCCAGGCGGCGGTACAGCACCCAGGTCAGCACCGTCAGCCCAAACAGGGTCTGCGCCGCCGCCATCAGCAGGCTGGACTGCAGGCGTTCGGTCAACAGCCTGTCGATCTGCGCCGGGTCGAAGTGCATCTCGAGCCTGCCCAGGCGCTCGCCCTCGCGCAGCAACTCGGTGTGCAAGACGATCGAGCCTTGCAGCTCGGCGCCTTCGCGCATGAACAGCAGCGGCTTGGCATCGGGTCGGTTCTCGATCAGCCTCAGGCCCAGCACCGCCGGCTCCTCCAGCGCCTCGCGGGCTACGCGCGCGGTAGCGGTCTCGTCGATCGACCACAGCGGCTCAACCAGCGTGGCCGCCGTCAACAACAGGCTGGCGCGCCGGCTCTGCTCGAGCAAGGGCTCCTGGGTCTGGCGCGTGATCGCCTGGTCCAGCGGCCACAGCAGCAGCAGCGGGCCGATCACGGCTGTCGCCACCGCCAGCATCACGGCCTGCTGAATCGACAGTTGAAGCCCCCGGAAGACCGACATGAACGCGCCATACCCGCACGGCTCCATAGCCCTGCACCCTGCCGTTATCGGAGCGCCGGCCGCAGCGCTGCAGCCGCCCAGCGCCATCCTGCAGCCGATTCCGCGCGCCGAGCCCGATGTCGTGAATTGCGATACGGACCACAGGCCACGCGGGCGGCCGCCGCACCGGCTCGCGAGCCGGCAGCCCCTTCGGGCAAGCCCGAATCGAGCACACCCGCTCCGGGGCGTAGGCTGGCGCGATGGTGGATTCCGCCCCCGAGTCAAGCCCGGTCCCACCCGGCGCGCCTGCCATCGTGCTGCGCCCACTGGGCTGGGGTTCGCCGCTGCGCTGGCTGCGCGCGGGCTGGCGCGATTTTCTGCATGCCCCGCTGATCGGCCTGTTCTACGGCGCCTGCTTCATGGTCATGGGCTGGGCGCTGATGAAGGTGTTCGAGCACGCCCCCGCCTACACGCTGGCGCTGTCGGCCGGCTTCCTGCTGATGGGCCCGTTCCTGTGTCTGGGCCTGTACCGCACGAGCCAGCGGCTCGAGCGCGGCGAAAAACCCGACTTCGGCGACTCGCTGCTGGCCTGGGACACCCGCACCAGCCAGCTTACCATCTTCGGCTTCGTGCTGCTGGTGCTCGAAATGCTCTGGGGCCGCGCCACGCTGGTGGTGTTTGCCGTCAGCTTTGACGGCATGCCCGACTTCAAGGGCTCGCTGCGCGCCCTGCTCGAGCCCGAGAACATCGGCTTCATCACCGCGTGGGCCAGCGTGGGCGCGGTGTTCGCCGGGCTCATCTACGCCATCAGCGTGGTGTCGATCCCGATGATCCTGCACCGCCAGACCGACGCCATCACCGCCGGCCTCACGAGCCTGCGGCTGGTGCTCACGCAGACCGCCGTGATGCTGTGGTGGGGCGCACTGATCGCCGTGCTGGTGCTGCTGGCGATGCTGCCCTGGTTCGCCGGGCTGCTGGTGGTGGGGCCGGTGCTCGGGCATGCTTCGTGGCACGCCTACCGGGACGCGGTCGCCGACTAGGTCGTTGCTGCCGCTGGCGCCGGCAGCGCCAGCCAAGACAGCAGCTGCGCATGCACCGCCGGGTGCGTGATCAAGGCCAGGTGGCCGATGCCGGCGCCGACCCAGGTGTGCCCGGGCTTGAAGTGCAGCGCGCGCGCCGGGTCGGCATGCTGGCCCAGTGCGCTGGGCAGCGGCACGAGCCCATCGCCCAGCACCCGCTGGCGCATTGCGCCATCGGCCTCGCCCAAGGTGCCGGCCAGGGCCAGGCAGCGCACGCCGGCAGGCAGCGGCGCCTGCGCCAAGCGGTCATCGAGCAGCCGGCCGTGGCGCAGATCGGTGATGCCGGCGCTGCGCAGGCGCGCCAGGCGGGCAAAGGGCTTCGCGTAGGGCGTGGCGCCGAGCACGGAAGTGACGGCGTGCCCGAGCTGCTCCAGCGGCGCGCCCTGGTGCGGCGTGCCCACGCAGGCCAGATCGCTCAGCAGCGAGGGCCAGCGCTGCCCCTGCTGCTGCGCTTGGTGCTGCGCGCTGCGCGCCACCAGGCCGCCCATGCTGTGGCCGATGATCACCAGGCGCCGCAGTGGCACGGGCCAGGCAGCCACGAGCGCCTCGAGTTGCTGCGCGAAGTCGGCGCCGTTGCGGGCGATTGACCGGCCGCTGTTGTAGTGCAGCGCCAGCGTCGTGTAGCCGGCGGCGGCCAGCTTCGCGGCCAAGCTGCTGGACGCGGCATCGGCGTCGGCGCTGCCCCCGTTGCCCGGCACGGGCGCCGTGCCGCGGGCCCACGACAGGTCGCTCATGCACAGACCATGCACCAGCACGGCAACGGCCGGGCTCGCCTGCGGCAGCAGGAGGCGCAGCGCCTCGGCCTGCAGCACCAGCGGCTGGCCGTCGATGCGCAGCTGCAGGGCGATCGCCAGCGGGTTGCCGCTGGCCTCGAGGTGGTCGCCGAGCACGCCGTTGAGGGCCGCGACCAGGGCCTCGCGCGTCGGCGATGCGGGCTGCGTGCGGGGTGTCTGTGCCAGCGTCTGCGCCGCATCGGCCGGCACAAGATCGGTCGCGAGCAGGCCCAGCAGCCTGTCGACACCCCCACCCGCCAGGCGCGTGGCGCCCCGCACCGTGCGGTACACGAGGCCCGTGATGCCACGCGTGCGCCCGTCGGCCGGCGCCGGCAGGCCCGGCGCGCGGGCGATGCCGGCGTGCACGGCCTCGACCAGGTCGACCAGCCCCGCGGTGGCGTCCTGGGCCAGTTGCGCCGCACCCCGCACGTCGGCGGCCGCGGGCAGGCGCCGCCGGTGCGTGGCGGCCGCGTCGTTCATGACGGGGCGGGCAGCGCCTGTTCAGCGACGGCCGGCACCACCGGCGGCCGCTCGGCCGTCAGGGCCAGCAGCACGTCGGCGTACCAGGTGCAGTTCAGGCCGAGCACCTCGTCGTGCTTCTCGTCGCGCGGCATCATGTCCATGCGGCCGGCGT
>JAIYDH010000392.1 GCA_027487585.1 Rubrivivax sp. | reverse complement strand
TCGATCTTGGGGCCGAGGCCCTTTTCCCAGGGCTGCACGCTGATCGTGCGCGCGTCGAGCAGCGACACGTTGGCCACCTGGCTGATCGGCACCATCGAGCCGTAGTAGTCGACCTGCACCTGGTCGAGCAGGCCCGGGTGGGCGCGGCCGGTGCGGATCTTGTGGAGCTCGTTCTTGAACGCCTCGATGGACTTGGCCATCTTGGTTTCGGCGGTCTTCTTGATGTCGGCAATCGTCATCGATCGTCCTCGTCAAATCGGCATCAGACGTGCACCAGCGTGCCCTCGTCCTCGCCGCGCACCACGCGCTGCAGGGCGCCGGGCTTGACGATCGAGAACACCTTGATGGGCAGCTTCTGGTCGCGGCACAGCGCAAAGGCGGTGGCGTCCATGACCTGCAGGTTCTTGGCGATCGCTTCGTCGAAGCTGATGTTTTTGTAGAGCGTGGCGGCCGGATCTTTCTTGGGATCGGCGGTGTACACGCCGTCGACCTTGGTGGCCTTCAGCACCACCTGTGCGCCGATCTCGGCGCCGCGCAGCGCGGCGGCCGTGTCGGTGGTGAAGAACGGGTTTCCGGTGCCGGCCGCGAACACGACGACCTTGCCCTCTTCGAGGTACTGCAGCGCCTTGGGCCGCACATAGGGCTCCACCACCTGGTCGATGCTGATGGCCGACATCACGCGGGCGGTGATGCCCTCTTGCCGCATGGTGTCGCCCAGGGCCAGCGAGTTCATCACCGTGGCGAGCATGCCCATGTAGTCGGCGGTGGCGCGGTCCATGCCCACCGAGCCACCCGCCACGCCGCGGAAGATGTTGCCCCCGCCAATGACGACGGCCACCTGCACGCCGAGGTCGGTGACGCCCTTGATCTCGCGCACCATGCGCACGATGGTGGCGCGGTTGATGCCGTAGGCATCATCGCCCATCAGGGCTTCGCCGGAGAGCTTGAGAAGGATGCGCTGGTAAGCCGGCATCGACAGGAACCTGGGCTGTGGAAGAGCACGGAGTGTAAGGGCCGGGCCACCCCCGGCGGCCCGCCTCACCGGGGGTTGACACCCCCGGTGGGCCCGCTCGGAACGCGGGCCATCGCTGCAGCTTTGCAGCCGCGCTTACTGCGCCTTGGCAGCCGCGACCTGCGCCGCCACTTCGGCGGCGAAGTCGTCGACCTTCTTCTCGATGCCCTCGCCCACCACGTACAGCGAGAAGCCCGCGACCTTGGTGCCCTTTTCCTTGAGCATCTGCTCAACCGTCTGCTTGTCGTTCTTGACGAAGGGCTGGTTCAGCAGCGACACCTCCTTCAGGAACTTCTGCACCGAGCCGTCGACCATCTTGGCCACGATCTCGGCCGGCTTGCCGCTCTCGGCGGCCTTCTCGGCCGCGACGCGGCGCTCGACCTCGATCAGCTCGGCCGGCACGTCGGCCGTCGACAGCGCCTTGGGCTTCATGGCGGCCACGTGCATGGCCACGTCCTTGGCGGCGGCGTCATCGCCGGTGAACTCCACCACCACGCCGATGCGCGTGCCGTGCAGGTAGCTGGCGAGTTGCCCGCCACCCGAGTAGCGCTTGAAGCGGCGGATGGCCATGTTCTCGCCGATCTTGCCGATCAGGCCCTTGCGCACGTCTTCGACCGTGGGGCCAAAGCCGTCTTGCGACAGCGGCAGTGCCGACAGCGCGGCCACGTCGGCCGGTGCGTGCTGCGCCACCAGTTCGGCGGCGCTCTTGACGAAGGCCAGGAACGAATCGTTCTTGCTGACGAAGTCGGTCTCGCAGTTGACTTCGATGATGGCACCGGTGCTGCCGGCCACCGAGGCGGCGATCACGCCCTCGGCGGTGATACGGGCGGCGGCCTTGCTGGCCTTGTTGCCGAGCTTGACGCGCAGGATTTCCTCGGCGCGGCCGAGGTCGCCATCGGCCTCGGTGAGGGCCTTCTTGCACTCCATCATCGGCGCGTCGGTCTTGGCGCGCAGTTCGGCCACCATGCTGGCGGTGATCGCGGGCATAGGATGTTTCTCCTGGAAGTGAAAACGACAGCGGCGGGTACGAACACCCGCCGCGGGGCAAAGACGCCGGATCAGGCCCCTTCGCGGACCTCGACGAACTCGTCGCCACCGGCAGCGGCCTGCACCACCTCGGCGGTGGAGTTGGCCTTGCCTTCCATCACCGCGTCAGCCACGGCGCGCGCATACAGCGCCACGGCCTTGGCCGAGTCGTCGTTGCCGGGAATGACGTAGTCGATGCCGATCGGCGAGTGGTTGGTGTCGACGATGCCGATCACCGGGATGCCCAGCTTCTTGGCCTCGGCCACGGCGATCTTGTGGTAGCCGACGTCGATGACGAACATCGCATCGGGCAGCGCACCCATGTCCTGGATGCCGCCGATGTCCTTCTCGAGCTTCACGAGCTCGCGGTCGAACAGCAGCGCTTCCTTCTTGATCATCGCCTCGGTGCCGGCCTCCTTGGTGGCCTGCATGTCCTTCAGCTTCTTCAGCGAGCCCTTGACGGTCTTGAAGTTGGTGAGCATGCCGCCGAGCCAGCGCTGGTCGACGTAGGGCATGCCACAACGCTGGGCTTCCAGAGCCACGACCTCGCGCGCCTGGCGCTTGGTGCCGATCATCAGGATCGTGCCACGGCGGGCCGAGAGCTGGCGAACGAACTTCATCGCGTCGTCGAAGAGCGGCTGCGTCTTCTCGAGGTTGATGATGTGGATCTTGTTGCGATGGCCGTAGATGTACGGGGCCATCTTGGGGTTCCAGAAGCGGGTCTGGTGTCCGAAATGGACACCGGCTTCCAGCATTTCACGCATCGAGACAGACATGGAAACTCCAAAGGTTGTGTCTAGAATCCCGCCGTTACATCGAGTGGTGGACGTCGCAGCTTTCAGGTGTAGCTTGCTGCTTGACACACACCCTACGACACCTTGGTTCGGTCGGGTTCGCGATTTCGATCCACAAAAGAGATCGAGCTTGGATCGCCCCGAAAACTGCACCGGCCTGACTTCAGACCCGCCACGAGGCAAAACCCCCAGATGCTATCACGAGCCTTCGCCGGGCCCGCCGGACGCCCATGCGCGTAGCCGTTGTCGGAGCCGGCATCGTCGGTGTCACCACTGCGCATGAACTGGCCGCCGAAGGCCATGACGTGCTGGTTTTCGAACGGCGCGGCAGCGTGGCCGCCGAAGCCAGCTTCGCCCATGCGGGCGTGGTCGCGCCAGGGCTGGTTGCGCCCTGGCCCGGCCCGGGTGGGCCTTGGCGCTGGCTGCCCGGGCTGCCAGCCTCGCTGGCCGGCCTGCAACTGGCGCCGTCGGCCCTGGGCCAGCTGCCCTGGCTGTGGCGCGCGCTGCTGGCGCGCCGCGCCCAGGTGCTGGCACCCAATCGCAGCGCCATGCAGCGCCTGGCCGTGCTCAGCCGGCAGCGGCTGCTCGAGCTGACCCAGGCCCTGGACCTGGACTTCGAACAAGCCGACGGCGTGCTTGTGCTGCTGCGCAACGAGCGGGCGCTGCGCGCGCACCGGCCGGTGCTCAAGCGGCTGGCCGAGCTCGAAGTGGCGTTCGAGCTGCTCGACGCCGCCAAGGCGCGCGAGATCGAACCCTCGCTCAACCCTGCCACCCCGCTGCGCGCGGCCGTGCGCCTGCCGCAGGACGCCGTCGGCAACGGCCGCCAGTTCGCCCACCGGCTGAAAGCCGAGGCCGTGCGGCGGGGCGCGAGCTTTCGCTTCGACACGCCGGTGCGTGCGATCCGGCCCGGCGCTCGTCCCGAGGTCGTGATCGATGCCGACCGCGTCGAACAGGTGGACGCCGTGGTGCTGTGCACCGGCGCGGCGGCTGGCGAGCTGCTGGCGCCTGCCGGCATCCGGTTGCCGCTGGTGCCGGTGTGGGGCCTGTCGGTGACGGCACCAGTCAACCATGTCGACGGTCAGCTTCCGCACGCCCCGCGAGCGGCGGTCATCGACGAACGGCACCAAGTGACGATCTCGCGCCTGGGCCAGCGTGTGCGTGTGGCGGGCGGGCACCGCATCGGCGGCTCCGCCGAAGCCTTGCCGATGCGCCACCTGCGCGCCCTGTACCGCGTTCTCGACGAGTGGTTCCCCGGCAGCGCCGTCATGCGCGAAGCGCAGCATTGGGCCGGCGCCCGACCGATGTTGCCCGACGGCGCACCGCTGCTCGGCGCCAGCGGCCTGCCCGGCGTCTGGCTCAACCTCGGCCATGGCGGCCACGGCTGGGCCCTGGCCTGCGGCAGCGCGCGGGTCTTGGCAGCCGGCCTGGCGGGGCGCGACGCCGGCCTCGATCTGTCGCGGCTGCGCGTGTCCCGACTGGGTTTCTCGAAGTCCGCCTGACGCAGGCAGGCTCGCAACGGCGCCGCACAATCGGCGCATGAGAGCCTACGCCCCTTCGTCGCCGCAGCGTGTGTCGGGCAGCGGCGAGCGCTGGGCGCTGCTCGATGCCGACGCCGCCCGTGCCCACGAAGCCCAGACGCGCGGGCTTCAGCCCGCGGGCACGCTGATGCAGCGCGCCGGGCTCGCGGTGGCGCGGCTGGCGCTCGCGCTGGCACCGGGCGCACAACGGGTCACGGTGGTCTGCGGGCCCGGTGACAACGGCGGCGACGGCTTCGTGGCCGCCCGGCTGCTGCACGCCACCGGGTGGCAGGTGCGGGTGCACCACACGCCCGGGGCTCGCCCGCCCTCGGCCGACACGGCCGGTGCGCTCGACGCCCTGTTGCAGGCTGGCATCGCCCCGTCGCCCTGTCCCGATCAACTCGCGGCCACCGACCTGGTCATCGATGCGCTGCTGGGGCTGGGTAGCAGCCGGCGCGTCAGCGGCCCGGGCGTCGACGCCACCGGCAGCGCCGTGGCCCGTGCCATCGCCGCCATCCGCGCGCAGCACGCGCCCGTGCTGGCCATCGATCTGCCCAGCGGCCTGCACCCCGACACCGGCGCGGTGATGGGCGACGGGGCCGTGGTCGCCCGCGCGACGCTGTGCCCCTTGTCACTGCGCCCGGGCTGCTTCACGCACCAGGGCCGCGACCACGCGGGCGAGGTGTGGCTCGACGACCTCGGGCACCCCGCGACACAGTCGACGGCGTGGCTGTCGGGGGCACCCACGCCCATCGAACGCCCGCACGCCAGCCACAAGGGCCGCTTCGGCGACGTGCTGGTGGTTGGCGGCGCCGAGGGCATGGGAGGCGCCGCCGTGCTGGCGGCCGAGGCGGCGCTCGCCGCCGGCGCCGGCCGCGTGTACCTGGTACCGCTGGATGCGCGCAGCCTGGCGGCGCCGCGTCATGAACTGATGCTGCACCCGCTGGCCTGGGCGCGCGAGCCCGCCACGCTGGCCAACGCCACGGTGGTGGCCGGCTGTGGCGGCGGCGATCGCATCGCAGCCGCGCTGCCACCGCTGCTGCGCCATGCCGCGCGCCTGGTGCTCGACGCCGACGCCCTGAACGCCGTCGCCACTGAATCCGCGTTGCGCAGCGCGCTGCTCAGGCGCACGCAACGCGGCCTGCCGACCCTGCTGACACCCCACCCGCTCGAGGCCGCGCGGCTGCTCGGCTGCGACACCGCCGTCGTGCAGCACGATCGCTTCGCCGCCGCCACCGCACTGGCCTCGAACCTCGGCGCCACGGTGTTGCTCAAGGGTTCAGGCAGCGTGATCGCCACCCCTGGGGCGCCGCTGCTCGTCAACCCCACCGGCAATGCCGCACTGGCCAGTGCTGGCACTGGCGACGTGCTGGCCGGCTGGCTGGGCGGCGCCTGGGCCGGGCTGCCCGACAGCGAGCCCGGCACGATCGCCGCCGCCACCGCGTGGCGGCACGGCCATGCGGCCGACCGCTTTGCACAGACCAGCCCCGGCCGCCCGCTGCGCGCCACGGCGCTGATCGAGCAGATGCTGCTGGCAGGCTGAGCTGTTTCCGCCGGCTCGACGCCGGCTCAGCGCCGATTTCGCGGCTTCGGCGCAGGCCGCTGCGGGCCCGGCTTGCGCGACCTCGCGGTGCGCCCAGCGCCGGCAGAGCCGCCCGCGGCCGGCTTGTGTCCGGCATGCCCACCCGGCCCCGCCTTCGCGGCCTTCGCAGCCCGCGTGGCGCCCCGCGCCACCCGGTCGGCCTGCTTCACGGCCGCGAGTTCTGCGGCCGCGGAGTCCACCTTCTCGCCGCCCTTGGCCGGCGCGGTGCGGGGCAACGGCCGCTCGGCTTCGCCCTCGCGAACCAGGCGGAAATCGATCTTACGGCCGTCGAGGTCGACGCGGCTGACCTGCACGCGCACCCGCGTACCGACCGAGTAGCGAATGCCGGTGCGCTCGCCGCGCAGTTCCTGGCGGGCGTCGTCGTAGCGGTAGTACTCGCCGCCGAGTTCGGTGATGTGCACGAGCCCTTCGACGTAGAGCGCGTCGAGCGTGACGAACAGCCCGAAGCTCGTGACGGCGCTGACCGTGCCGCCGAACTCCTCGCCGAGGCGCTCGCGCATGTAGCGGCACTTGAGCCAGGCCTCGACGTCGCGGCTGGCCTCGTCGGCGCGGCGCTCGTTGGCGCTGCAGTGGCCGCCGGCGGCTTCCCAGAGCTCCATGTCGCGCGTCATGGGCTTGGCCGCCACGCGCTGCGGCTTGCCGCCGCGGCGCATTTCGGGCTTGCGCGTCTTGCTGCTGCCGGCCAGAGCGTAGCGCTTGCCCGAGATGATGGCCCGCAGCACGCGGTGCACCAGCAGATCGGGATAGCGCCGGATCGGGCTCGTGAAGTGCGTGTAGGCGCCGTAGGCCAGGCCGAAGTGGCCGTTGTTCGATGCCGTGTAGATGGCCTGCTGCATCGATCGCAGCAGCAGCGTGTGGATCTGCAGGGCATCGGGCCGGCCCTGCACCGCCGCCGCGATGGCCGCCATCTCGGCCGGCGTGGGCTGCTCCGACAGGGCCGCGTTCACGCCCAGCGACTTGAGCTGCGCCTGCAGGGCCGTGCGCTTTTCGGGCGTCGGGCCTTCGTGTACGCGGTAGAGGCAGGGGTGCTCGGCCTCGGCGATGTACTCGGCCGCGCACACGTTGGCCGCCAGCATGGCCTCTTCGATCAGGCGGTGCGCCTCGTTGCGGGTGCGCGGCACGATCTTCTCGATGCGGCCCTGCTCGTCGCAGACGATCTGCGTCTCGGTGGTCTCGAACTCCATCGCGCCGCGCGTGGCACGCTGCTTCAGCAGCGCGCGGTACACCTCGTGCAGGTGCAGCAGGTGCGGCACGAGTTCGGCGCGCCTGGCGGCCTCGGGCCCGCGGGTGTTGGACAGCACCGCCGCGACCTCGGTGTAGGTGAGCCGCGCGTGCGACTCGATGACGGCCGGATAGAACTGGAAAGCATGCACCTTGCCGGCCGTGGTGACGATCATGTCGCACACCATCGCCAGCCGCTCGACCTCGGGGTTCAGCGAACAAAGGCCGTTGCTCAGCTTCTCGGGCAGCATCGGGATCACGCGGCGCGGAAAGTACACCGAGGTCGCGCGCTCGTAGGCGTCTTCGTCGAGCGCCTCGCCCGGCTTCACGTAGTGGCTGACGTCGGCAATGGCCACCAGCAGCCGCCAGCCCTCGACGGCGCTCTTGCCGCGGCCGCTCTTGTGGGGCTCGGCGTAGACGGCGTCGTCGAAGTCGCGCGCGTCTTCTCCGTCGATGGTGACGAGGGCCACGTCGCGCAGGTCGACGCGGTGCTTGCGATCGACCGCGCGCAGCTTGTCGGGCAGCCCGGCGGCCTGAGCCAGCGCCTCGGGCGAGAACAGGTGCGGCACCTCGTACTTGCGCACCGCGATCTCGATCTCCATGCCGGCGTCGTCGATCTCGCCGAGCACCTCGGCCACGCGGCCCACGGGCTGCGAGTGCAGCGAAGGCGGCTCGGTGAGTTCCACCGACACCACCTGCCCCACTGCGGCGCTGGCGGTGGCGTTCTTCGGGATCAGGATGTCCTGGCCGTAGCGGCTGTCTTCAGGGGCGACGAGCCACTGCCCGCCTTCGTGCAGCAGGCGGCCGATGATGGGTGTCTTGCGGCGCTCGAGGATGTCGAGCACGCGGCCTTCGGGGCGACCCTTGCGGTCGAAGCGCTGCACGCGCACGCGCACGCGGTCGCGGTGAAGAACGCTGCGCATCTCTTGCGGCGCCAGGAAGATCGGCGCGTCGCCGTGCTCGGGCCAGACGTAGCCGTGGCCGTCGCGGTGGCCCTCGACCGTGCCTTCGACATCGCCCATCAGGCCGGTGCCGGAGGAGGTTGCACTTGTGGTGTTGTTCAAATGTTTGCTATAGTCATGGGCTCCTGAAAGCCCAGATGGCGGAATTGGTAGACGCACTAGTTTCAGGTACTAGCGCTTAACGGCGTGGAGGTTCGAGTCCTCTTCTGGGCACCAAGTTTTGAACGGCCGATCGCTCGCGCGATCGGCCGTTTCTACTTTCAGACCTGGAACTTCTTGGCCAGTGCGTCGGGCCGCATGTTGTCGTAGTCCTCGAAGGGCTGGTGGATCCAGGGGCTCGAGGGCAGCAGGTCGCAGTAGTAGTCGGGCACGTAGCTCGACACGCCCTTCACCCAGATCACGGCGGCGCGCAGCTCGCTGATGGCCGGCATGCCGCGCAGGCGGTCGACCACGGCGCGCAGCGTCACGCCGGTATCGGCCAGGTCGTCGACCAGCAGCACGCGCCCGGCCAGCTCGCCCTTGGGCATGGTGATGTACTTGGCCATGTCGAGCCGGCCCTGGATGGTGCCGGCTTCGGCGCGGTAGCTGCTCGTGCTCATGATGGCCAGCGGCTTGTCGAACACGCGCGACAGCACGTCGCCCGGACGCATGCCGCCTCGGGCCAGGCACAGGATCTGGTCGAACTCCCAACCCGAGGCGGCCACCTTGAGCGCCAGGCGCTCGATCAACAGGTGGTACTCGTCCCAGGACACGTACAGGTGCTTGCCGTCGTCGGTGAGCATGAGGCGCGATCTCCGTGAAGATGAGGGTGAATGAGACTCAGGCGCGGAACGGGTGCCGCAGCAGGACGGTGTGCACGCGGTCGGGGCCGGTGGACACCATGTCGATCGGTGCGCCGATCAGCGCCTGCATGCGCTCGAGGTAGCGGCGGGCATTGGCCGGCAGCTGCTCCCAGTTGGTGAGGCCGGCGGTGGTGTCGGTCCAGCCCGGCAGCGTCTCGTACACCGGCTCGCAGGCGGCGATCTCGTCGGCGTCCAGCGGCAGCACGTCGAGCTCGCGCGTGCCCAGCTTGTAGCCGACGCAGATGCGGATCTCCGGCAGGCCGTCGAGCACGTCGAGCTTGGTGATGCACAGGCCCGAGACGCCGTTGATGATGATGCTGCGCTTGAGCGCCGCGGCGTCGAGCCAGCCGCAGCGGCGGGCACGGCCGGTGACGGTGCCGCGCTCCTGCCCCACCGTGCTGAGGTGGTGGCCCACGGTGCCGGTGGCGTCGATGTCGAGCTCGGTCGGGAAGGGGCCGCCGCCCACGCGCGTGGTGTAGGCCTTGGTGATGCCCAGCACGTAGTGCAGGAGCCCGGGGCCGATGCCCGAACCGGCGGCGGCGTTGCCGGCCACGCAGTTGCTGCTGGTGACGAACGGGTAGGTGCCGTGGTCGATGTCGAGCAGCGTGCCCTGCGCGCCCTCGAACAGCAGGTTCTGGCCGGCCAGGTGGGCGTTGTACAGGCGGTAGCCCACGTCAGCCATCAGCGGCTTCAGGTGCTCGGCCGCGGCCAGCACGTCGTCGAGCATCGGCTGCAATGCCAGCGGCTCGGCGCCGAGCACGTGCACCAGCTCGGCGTTGTGCAACTCGAGCAGCTCGCGCAGCTTGGCTTCCAGGCGTGCCGGGTGCTTGAGATCTTGCACGCGCAGTGCGCGCCGGGCGACCTTGTCTTCATAGGCAGGGCCGATGCCCTTGCCCGTGGTGCCGATCTTGCCGCCGGCCGTGCCCTCGCGCTTCATTTCGCGCGCCTTGTCGATACGCACGTGGAAGGGCAGGATCAGCGGGCAGCTCTCGCTGAGGAACAGGCGCGAGCGCACATCGATGCCCAGCGCCTCGATGCGGGCGATCTCGGTCAGCAGGTGCGCCGGGTCGACGACCACGCCGTTGCCGATGTAGCAGGCCACGCCCTCGCGCATCACGCCCGAGGGCACTAGCTGCAGTGCCGTCTTGCGGCCGTTGATCACCAGCGTGTGGCCGGCGTTGTGGCCACCCTGGAAGCGCACCACGCCTTCGGCGTGGTCGGTCATCCAGTCGACGATCTTGCCCTTGCCTTCGTCACCCCACTGGGTGCCGACGACGACCACGTTGCGTCCGGCGCCGGGCCTCTGGGTCGCTTGCATGTTCGGAAGAGTCCTTGAAAGAGAGAAATGTCGTGGATCAGGCGGCCACGGCCTGCAGCACCCAGCGTCCGGCAACCTGCACCAGCTCGCGGTCGCAGACGAAGGTCTCGGCCTCGGGCTGGTGGCCGGGGAGCACGGCCAGCACGGTTTCGCCGGCCTCGCGCAGGCGGCGCACGGCGGCGCGCAGCTCGGCGTCTTCGCCCCAGGGCGCCCGAATGGCGCGTGGCGCGGGCAGCGGCGCGGCACGTTCAGCCAGGGCCTTCAGGTCGAGGCTGAAGCCGACCGCAGGCCGGTTGCGGCCGAACACGGCGCCGACTTCGTCGTAGCGGCCCCCGCGCGCCAGCGCATCGCTGCCGCCCGGGCCGAACAGCGCAAACCGGGCGCCGGAGTAGTAGGCGTAGCCGCCCATGTCGGACAGGTCGAAGCCCAGGCCCAGCGTCGGGTAGGCCGCGCGCAGATGGCTGGCCAGCCACTGCAGCTGCTCGAGGGCCTCGCGCACCAGCGCTCGCGCGGGCAAGAGCTCGCGAGCGGCCACCAGCACCTCGTCACCGCCAAAGAGCCGGGGCAGCGCACGCAAGGCGGCACGGGATTCAGCCGGCACGCCGTCGGTCAGTGCCGCCAGCGTGCTGGCGTCCTTGCTGGCCAACGCGCGGGCGATGTCATGCAGCCGGGCTTCGTCGAGCACCACGCCGGCCAGCACGCCGCGCAGCACGCGGGCATCGGCGTAGTCGATGGTGAGCGGGCCGACCGCGGCCGCCGTGATGCAGTCCAGCGCCAGCTCGGCGGCTTCGAGGTCGGCTTCGAGGCCGGCGTGGCCGAAGATCTCGGCGCCGAACTGCAGCGGCTCGCGCGTGGCCGCCAGGCCCGCCGGCCGCGTGTGCAGCGTCGGGCCGCAATACGCCAGCCGGGTGACGCCGTCGTGGTTGAGCAGGTGGGCGTCGATGCGCGCCGCTTGCGGCGTGGTGTCGGCGCGCAGCCCGAGCAGCCGGCCGCTGGCCTGGTCGACGAGCTTGAAGGTGCGCAGATCGAGCTCACGGCCAGTGCCGGTGAGCAGCGATTCGAGGTGCTCCAGCAGCGGCGGCATCACCAGCTCAAAGCCGTAGGAGCCAGCGCGGTCGAGCAGCGCGCGGCGCAGCGACTCGACACGACGCGCGGGCCCCGGCAGCACGTCGGCAATGTGCTCGGGCAGCAGCCAGGCAGAGAGCATGGACGGGGACGTCGTTAAAAACCGCATTGTAGGCGCGGGCCCTGCCCTCGCCGGCCGCGCTGCAGCCACGAAATGGCTCAGAGCCAGACCAAGAGCAGCAGCAGGCCCACACCCAGGCTGATGAGCCCGATGAAACGGATCTGGCCGTCACTCATCTGCGTAGCGCGCTCGAACATCGAGCGCCAGCCGCGCGGGTTGAGGAAGGGCAGCAGTCCTTCGGCGATCAGCATCAGCGCCAAGGCGCCGATCAGCGCGTCGGCCATGGCGGCGCGGTCGGTGACGGAGGGCGGAGCGTGGCCTCAGCGCGCGGGCGTGTTGCCCCGCATCGCCTTGAAGAACTCGGACGACGGATCAAGCACCATCACGTCCGACTTGTTGCGGAACGTGGCGCGATAGGCTTCGAGGCTGCGATAGAACTGGGCGAACTGCGGGTCGCGGCCAAAGGCCTCGGCGTACAGGGCCGACGCCTTGGCATCGCCCTCGCCGCGGATCTTCTGCGCGTCGCGGAAGGCCTCGGCGATGATCACCTCGCGCTGGCGGTCGGCATCGGCGCGGATCTTCTCGGCCTCGGCCGCGCCGGTGGCGCGCAGTTCGTTGGCCACCTGGAGCCGCTCGGACTGCATGCGGCGGTAGACCGAGTCGGTGATGTCGGCGACGAAGTCGACCCGCTTGATGCGCACGTCGAGGATCTCGATACCGAAGGACTTGGCCTCGTCGGCCAGCCGTGTGCGCACATCGGTCATGACCTTGTCGCGCTCGGTGGCCAGCACGTCCGTCACGTTGCGCTTGGTGATCTCTTCGTTGAAGGCCGCCTGCACCACGGGGGCAAGCCGGGCTTCGAGATTGCGGAAGTCGACGCCGTTGTTGCGGATGAACTGGCGCGGTTCGGCGATGCGCCACTTGATCAGCCAGTCGATGACCAGGCTCTTCTTCTCGGCCGTGAAGATGGGGCGTGTCTCGGGGCTGTCGAGCGTCTGCACGCGGCGGTCGAGGAAGACGACGTTCTGGAACGGCGGCGGCAGCTTGAACTTCAGGCCCGGCTCGGTGACGACCTCGCGGATCTCGCCCAGCGCGTAGATCACGCCGACCTGGCGCTGGTCGACGACGAAGAGCGTGCTCGAGGCTGCCAGCAGCAGTGCGACGATGAGGCCAAGGGTGGCGGCGATCTTGTTCATGGTGTGTGCGTGTCGCTTGTCAGATCAGCGGCCTTCGCGCTCGCGCGAGCGGGCGTCGGCGCGCGAGCGGATGTCGGTGCCCGGCGCCGCCGCGGGTTCGGCCGCACTCGGTGGCGTGGCCACCGAGGTGGGCGCCTGGGCCGGCGCCGCCACGGGCGCGCCTGCCTGCTGCAGCAGGCGGTCCAGCGGCAGGTACAGCAGGTTGCTGCCGCTGCGGCTGTCGACCATCACCTTGCTGACGTTGGCGTAGACCTGCTGCATCGTCTCGATGTAGAGGCGGTCGCGCGTAACGCCCGGCGCCTTCTGGTACTCGGCCAGCACCGAGCGGAAGCGTTGCGCATCACCTTCGGCCTGCGCCACCACGCGTGAGCGGTAGCCCTCGGCCTCTTCCATCAGGCGCGATGCCGTGCCGCGGGCCTTGGGGATGACGTCGGAGGCATAGGCCTGGCCTTCGTTCTTGAAGCGGTCGCGGTCGGCGGTGGCCTTGAACGCGTCGTTGAAGGCGGCCTGCACCTGCTCCGGCACCTGCACGCTCTGCAGGTTGACGTTGGCCACGGTGATGCCGGCCTTCAGGCGGTCGAGCTGCGCCTGGATCGCGCCCACCAGTTCGGCAGCGATGGCGTCGCGCTGCTCGTACAGCACGAGATCGACGCGGCTCTTGCCGACGATCTCGCGCACCGCGGTTTCGGCGGCCATCACCACGGCCTCGTCGGGCCGGTTGTTCTCGAACAGGTAGGCCCGCGCGTCGGTGCGCCGGTACTGCACGGTGAAGCGGATGTCGACGATGTTCTCGTCTTGCGTGAGCATGGACGAATCGCGCAGCCCGGTGGCCTGCACCACGCCGCTGCGGCCCACCTCCACCGATTGCAGCTGCGACACCGCCACCGTCTCGTGAGCCTGCACCGGGAAGGGCAGCCGCCACTGGAAGCCGGCGTCCTTGGTCTGGCTGTACTTGCCGAAGGTGGTGACGACCGCCTGCTGGCCTTCTTGCACGATGTAGAAGCCGCTGCCCGCCCAGATCACCGCCGCCACGCCGGCGATGAGACCGGCGCCGATGCCGGCGCTCTTCATGTCGGGCTGGTAGCCACCGCCGCCACCGCCGCCGGAGCCGCCACCATCGGGCCGGCCGCCGCGGTTGCCACCGCCGCCCTTGCCGCCGAACAGGCCGGAGAGCTTGCGGTTGAAGTCGCGCCAGAGCTC
>JAIYDH010000070.1 GCA_027487585.1 Rubrivivax sp. | reverse complement strand
GCCCAGTCGGCGGGGCTCCAGAACACTTCGTCGCTTTGCTCGGGCCGGCCGTGGCCGAACCAGTTCTGGCTGCAGACGAAGCCGGTGAGGTTGCCGATGAGCGCCCGGTGCGGAATCAGGGCCCCTTTGGGCGGGCCGGTGGTGCCGCTGGTGTAGATGAGCACGGCCGCGTCGTCGGCCGCGGTGTCGGCGGCCGGCGGGGTGCGGCGGCGCCTGGCCAGCGCATCCGCCCAGTCCACATCGCCTCGGCCCGCCGCCGCGCCCACGGCCACCACGCGGCGCAGCTGCGGGCACTCGGCGCGCACGGCGAGCAGGTTGTCGATGGCGGTCTCGTCCACCAGCGCCAGCACCGCACCGCTGTCCTGCAGCCGGAACGCCAGCGCCTCGGGGCCGAAGAGCATGGACAAGGGCATCGCCACCGCGCCGATGCGGTAGATGGCAAGGTGCGACACCGCCGTCTCGGGCCGCTGCGGCATGACCACGGCCACGCGGTCGCCACGCTTGACCCCCAGCCCTGCCAACGCAGCCGCCAGGCGCAGAGCCTGCGCATGCAACTCTCCGTAGCTCAGGCGGCCGTGGCGGCCGTCTTCGTGCTCCCAGGCGATAGCAGTGCGCGGCGCCACGGCGGGGTCTTGCGCCCAGCGCTGGCCACAGGCCTGGGCGATGTTGAAGCGTTCAGGCACTTGCCAGTGCAAGTTGCCGTGCAGCAGCGCCCAGGCGTCGGGCAGCTCTTGGGTGCGGGCGGGCGGGGAAGCGTGTCGGCCGTTCATGGCGCCAGCTTAAGGGCCCGCTCCACCTGCCGCCAAGAAGCCAATGCCCGCCAGAACCGGGCGTCAAGTTCTGACTCGCCACAACCGAAAAGACCCCCATCGGCCTGCTGATCCTCGGTTTGCCCCACACCATGCCTCTTGCTCCACTCGCCTCCGTCAAGCAACGTGTCCATCTCGGCCAGCCTTTGCCCTTCGGCGTGCGCGACGCCGATGGCACCCTGTTGCTGGCACGGGGCCATGTCGTCGACCACCAGCCGCAGCTGGAGGCGCTGTTCGCACGCGGTGCACTCGTCGACCTGAGCGAGCTGCTGGACGCCCAGACTCTGGCCCGGCAAGCCTCGCGCGAGCAACTGCCGCAGCTGTGGGGCGAGGCCATCCGCCGGCTCGGCAACGCACTTGAAAGCGGCACGAGCGCGAGCTTCGCCGCCGCTCTGGACGACGCCGGCGGCCCCGTGGCCGCGCTGGTGGCGCGCGACCCCGACCTCGCCATCTTCCAGGTGCTGCGCCAGTCGGGCAACGACGACGTCACCTACGGCGTGAAGCGCTCGCTGCAGACCGCCATCACCACGCTGCTGGTGGCCCGCCGCCTGGGCTGGGAAGACGACGAGAGCACGCGCGGCTTCAAGGTGGCGTTGACGATGAACCTGAGCATGCTCGAGCTGCAGGGCCAGCTGGCGCGCCAGTCGGCCCCGCCCACGCCCCGGCAGCGTGCAGAATTGCAGACCCACCCGATGCGCAGCCTGCGCCTCCTGGAGCAGGCCGGCGTCGCCGACGGCCTTTGGCTGAAGGCCGTGCTGCAGCACCACGAAAGCGAAGACGGCCGCGGATACCCCAGCGGCCACAGCGATGTCAGCGACCTGGCCTCGCTGGTGCGCCGGGCCGACGTCTACACGAGCAAGCTCTCGGCGCGCTCCTCACGCGAGGCCCTGGCCGCCGACATCGCCGGCCGCCAGATGTTCATGCAGGACCCAGGGCATCCGATGACGGCAGCGCTGGTCAAGGAGTTCGGCATCTACCCACCAGGCTGCCACGTGCGCCTGGACTCGGGCGAGCTGGCCGTGGTGGTGGCGCGCGGCGGGATCATCACCACGCCGATGGTGGCCTGCCTCACCGACCCCATCGGCCGCACCCTGCCCAGACCCGAGCGGGTGGACACCGGCACGCGCGGGCGCGGCATCGTGGCCGTGGTCGGCGAGCGCAGCCTGCCACTGTCGCTGCCGCTGGACAAGCTGATGGCGACGCTGGCGTCTTGAGGACCTGCGAGCCCCGCTCCTAGCCCTTGGCAAACGCCGCCAGTGCCGGCCCGGTCACGCGGCAAATGCGCCAATCCGGCATCACCGTGGCGCCCATGGCCTGGTAGAACTGGATGGCGCGCTCGTTCCAGTCGAGCACGCTCCACTCGAGACGGCCGTAGCCACGTGCCACCGCCAGCGCACCCAGGTGCGAGAGCAGCGCCTTGCCCAGGCCCGTGCCGCGGTGCGCAGGCTGCACGTAGAGGTCTTCGAGATGCAGCCCGGGCTGACTCAGGAAGGTGCTGAAGTTGGTAAAGAACAAGGCGAAGGCCACCACAGTGCCCTCGACCTCGGCCACCACGCACTCGGCCACCGGGCTGTCGCCGAACAGGTGCGGCCGCAGCGAGTCGGGCGTGACGACCACCAGGTGCTCGAGACGCTCAAACACCGCCAGCTCGGTGATCAGGCCGACAACGGCCGGCAGGTCGGCAGGGGTAGCGGGGCGCAAGGTGGGGGTGGCATTCATCGGGCGGATTGTGGTCCTGATGCGCCGCAACGCCCGCCGCGACCCCGGGCCGCTGCGGCGTGACCTGCTCCGATGAGGGCCCTGCCACCAGAGGGAACACGCGCTGGTTCGTCGTCAAATCCACCGGCGCCACACTGCCCGCCCCGTCGTGCGGCATGGCGTTTTGGTAAGTAACTGCAAGCGATCGGCATTGGCCGGCGCAGAAACACTCTCGGCAGCGCCGCCCTCCCCGCAAGCGCGGAGCCCACATCCGGAGCGTTAAGGACGGCACAAAAAGCCCGGCGTTGCGGGCCTTTGGGCGCGGCCGCGGCGTCGAAACAACCTTGCGGCGCGGAGACCCCTCCTAGAATCGGAACCACCTGAACAAGGGGTGCACCTGGGCTCGTAACCGCAGTAACGCCCGCCTGATCCCTGTTCATGCCCCGCCCCGAGCCCGCCTTCCTCTAGAGAGATCTGAGATGACGAATCGCACCTCTACCGCCAGCTTGCTCCGCCTCTGCCTGGCCTGCATTGCGTTCGCTCTTGGCCTGGGCGCGGCCCAGGCCGGGACGAGCAAGGTCTCAGCCGACCTGCTGGCCGTTGTCAACGCACCGGCGGGGTCGGCAGTGAACGTGGCCTGGGCGCGAAGACTGCCCGCAGGCAAGGGCCTGCACGTGCAGGTGCTGGTCAACGCCATCAGCACCGACACCGAGCTGACCGCGCTGCGCGAGGACATCCTGGCGCGTGGCGGCTCGGTCATCTACAACTACATCTCGGTGCGCGGGCTGGCGGCCATGGTGCCCGCCGCGGCCGTGATTCCGCTGGCCAGCCGCAACGACGTGCTGGGCATCTCACCCAACCGGAGCACCGTGCGCATGGGCATCCTGGGCGCGGCGGCCACGGCCGGGCAAAGCGCCACCGCCACCGCTGGTGCCGGCTCATTCAACGGCGCGGGTGTCGGCATCGCGGTGCTCGACAGCGGCATCGATTGGAGACACCGGTCGTTCCGCGACGGCATCGGCGACACCCGCGTGCGTGGCGTGGTCGACATCGTGGCTCTGGGCCGCTCACTGGGTGACCGTTGGGCGAAGGGCCGCGACTATTCCGCCAACGCCAAGCGCAGCATCGACGGCACGAAGTGGAGGCACGGTGACCTCAGGAACCAACCGATTTCGATCAACCCCGACCCCTACGGCCACGGCACCCACGTGGCGGCGGTGGCTGCCGGCAGGGGCCAGCCAGCGGCGGGCGCAAACCTCTACGACGTGCGCGTGCTCGACGAGCGCGGCATCGGCACCCTGGGCGACGCATTGCTGGGCATGGACTGGGTGCTGCAGCGAGCGCGCTTGTCCAACATTCGCGTCGTCAACCTCAGCTTGGGCGCGGCCTCTACCGACTCTTCCCTGGTAGACCCATTGGCCCGCGCGGCGCGCAGCGTCACCGCGGCGGGTCTGGTGGTGGTGGCCGCCGCCGGCAATGCGGGCAAGAACGCGGCCGGGCAGCAGGTTCACGGTGCCATCGTCTCGCCAGGGCACGAGCCGTCGGTCATCACCGTGGGCGCGGTCAACACCTACGGTACGGGGCCGTTGACCGATGACACCGTCACCGGCTTCAGCTCGCGCGGGCCTACGCGCGGCTCGCTGCCGCTGGCTGGCGGCCGGCGCTGGGTGGACAACCTGATCAAGCCCGATCTGGTGGCGCCGGGCAATAAGGTGGTGGCGGCCGCGGCCGTCACCACAGAGGGCAACAATCCTCCCTGGAACCTGCTGGCAGCTACCTACCCGCAATTGCAGGTGGCGGGCGCGGCCAATCCGCAGGCGCGGGTGATGCAGCTGTCGGGCACCTCGGTGGCCGCTCCGGCAGTGGCCGGCGCGGCTGCAGTGCTGCTGCAGGCCAACCCGGGCCTGACGCCGCCGCTTGTCAAGGCCATCCTGCAGTACACGGCCTTGCCCCTCGGGCAAGGCGGCTTGGTGGTGCAAGGCACCGGCCAGCTCAACACCGAAGGTGCCACCCGGTTGGCACGGGCCCTGCGCACCGATCTGTCCACTGCACTGGCGGCGGGCAGGCTGACCCCGACGTCAAGCCTGCTGGCCCCGGGCCGGAACCAGTTGCCCACCCCGAGCAGCGTGGTGGCGGGGCAGACCTACGGTTGGAGCCAGCTTGTCACCGCTGGCGGGAACCGGTTGCTCACCGGCAACGCGCTGTTCACGCGCTGGCAACCCATCTACGACCCCGGCCTGACCTGGGCGCGGCAGGTCACGCTGCGCAGCACCGTCAGTTACCGGGAAGCCACCAAAGTCTTGGCCGCCAACACGGTGGTCAGCGGAGTGGTGGAGCGCAACGCGCCGGCCGGCAGCGCCCTGCTGAGCCCGGGCGTGCGCGTGCTCGATGCCATGGCCGGAAGCGCGGCCGCGGGTGCCTCGTGGCTGCTACAGCCGGTGGGCACGCTGGCAGGGTATGCGGGGGCGGGTTCGGGGCTGAATCTGAATTCTGGGTTCGCAGGGGGTGCGGGCAGGTTGATTTCTGAAGGTTTCCTGCTGAGTGAGGGCTTTCTGTTGAGCGAAGGTTTCCTGCTTAGCGAGGGGTTCCTCCTTAGCGAAGGGTTCCTGCTGAGCGAGGGGTTTCTTCTCAGCGAGGGGTTCCTGCTGAGCGAAGGGTTCCTCCTCAGCGAAGGGTTCCTGCTGAGCGAAGGGTTCCTCCTCAGCGAGGGATTCCTGCTGAGTGAGACTGTTGCGGATCCTGCAATGCAAATCGACCCTAAGCTACTTGGCGAGTGACCGATCGCATGGGTGTTGGCGAGTCATGTTGATCGCGAGTCGCATCCCGCCTGCACCTAAGGTTCGCCCTGCGCATATTCGCTCTTGCCGGGCGGGCTGGTACCGTCTCGTGAACGGGTAGTCTCTAGGCTGATGCCTAGAACCCCTTCGCGTGCACGAGCCACGACCCGAGAGCGCATGTCCGAGAGCGAAGACCACCGTCCCACCCCGGTTGGCGGGGGCGTGTCTCCGCGCGAGGACGGGCGGTTTTTCCTCTCGCCGTGGGGGTCGTTCAGGCGACGCCACTTGTTCGACTACCCCGCGTCGGCGCTGCGCCTGTGGTTGTTGATCGTAGTAGCCGGGCTGTCATCTTTCATCGTCGTGGTGCTCAAGCTTTTCGAGCACAGCCCGCACGATCTAGGAATGGCGCTGATCGCCGTGGGTCTGTCGGCCGCGGCGTCGAGATACGCCCTCCAGGTACCGCGGACAAAGTCGGCGGTCAGCGCGGCCGATGTCTTCATTTTGGGAGCCCTTGTCCAGGTGGGACCGGTAGCGGCCGTACTTGCCGCCGGGGTCGAAGGCTGGATAGGCACCCGCAGGACGTCGAGGCGGCTGAGCAGTTGGGTCGCGAGCCCTGCCGCGGCCATGGCATCGATGGCCGTCTGCGCTTGGACGTTCCTGCTAGTTCGGGACGCGCTCGTCTCTGGCGGTTTGTCGGCAGGCGCCGCCGCGCTCTGTGCGCTGGTGTCGGTCTCTCTCGTACCGTACCTGGGCACGATGCTGCCGTTGCTGTCGATGATGGCGCTGAAGGGAGGCGCCCCCCTGCGCCCGCTTCAGTGGCTGGCCAACACCTCTTGGATGGCCGCGATGTACGTCGGCGCCGCCTTCGTCGCCGGCCTGGTGCACCTCGCCTCGCTGCAGTTCGGCACGACGGTGCTGGCCGTGTCGGTGGTCGCCGTGTTCGGCATCATCCTGTTGCTTCGCATCACCTTCGAGCGCCAGGAGGCCGAGCGCAAGGAGCAGGAGGCGCGCGTCGTCGAGGCCGAGCAGGAGGCTGAGCTGAGCCAGAAGCGCTTCACGGCCGCCTTCACGCACGCCGCCATCGGCATGGCGGTGGCGCGGCCCGACGACACGGTGCTGCAGGTCAATCCGGCCCTGTGCGGGTTGCTCGGCGTCGACGCCGACACCGTGCTGCGGCGCCGTTTCTGCGACGCGCTGCACCCCGACGACGCGGTGCCGTTCCGGCGCCGCGTGCAGGAGGCGCTCGCACCGCCGACCCAGTCGTTCTCCATGTTGCTGCGGCTCAACAGCGCCGGCGGCGAGCTGTACGTGTCGCTGCACTGCAGCCCCTACGACGACCCGCAGGGCATCGGCAGCTGCCTGATCTACCAGTTGCAGGACATCACCTCGCGCCTGATGGCCGAGCGTCGGCTGCACCACATCGCCCACTACGACACGCTGACGGGCCTGTCCAACCGCCACAGCTTTCATGAGCGGCTGGCCCTGGCCGTGGAGCGCACGCGAGTGGATTCCAGCGAGCGTTTCGCGGTGCTGTTCATGGACCTCGACCGCTTCAAGCTCGTGAACGACAGCTTCGGCCATCACGTCGGCAACGAGCTGCTGGTGGCCATCGCACAACGCCTGTCCGAGGCTGCGCCGCCCCACAACCTCGTCGCCCGCCTGGGCGGCGACGAGTTTGCGGTGTTGCTGGAGCGGCTGCAGAGTGGCGACGCCTGCATGCGCCAGGCGCAGGCGCTACTCGATGCCGTGTCGCGGCCGGTGGAAATCCAGGGTACCGAGGTGATGCCGGGCGCCAGCATGGGCATCACCTTCAGCGACCTGGGCTACCGCACGGTTGACGAGATTCTGCGTGACGCCGATCTGGCCATGTACGAGGCCAAGGCCGAAGGCGGGGCCCGGGTGGTGGTGTTCGACCATTCCATGCACGAGCGGGCCGCGCAGCGGCTGGCTCTTGAGAACGACCTGCGCGCCGCCATCGGCTCCAGCCAGTTGACGCTGGCCTACCAGCCTATCTTCGACCTCGAGCCCCAGCGGCTGACCGGCTTCGAAGCGCTCCTGCGCTGGACCCACCCCCTGCGCGGCGCGGTCAGCCCGGCGATGTTCGTGGCCCTGGCCGAGGAGACGGGCCAGATCGAGGCCCTGACCAAGTGGGTCGTGGAGACAACCGCCGAGCAACTGGCGCGATGGCAGCGCGATGACCCCGGCATTTCGATCAGCGTCAACATCTCGGGCCGCGACCTCGTCCGGCCGGGCTTCGCGGCCCAGATCGGCGCCGTTCTCGCACGCCACGCCGTGTGCCCGGGCTCGCTGTTGCTGGAAATCACCGAGACCTCGTTGATGAACCGGCTTGACGCGGCCGTGGACGCGATGCGCACGCTGCGCGCCGACGGCTTCAGATTCTCGATCGACGATTTCGGGACCGGCTACTCGTCGCTGGCCTACCTGAGCCAATTGCCGATCGACACGCTGAAGATCGACCGCGCGTTCGTCAGCGCGCTCGGCAAGGGGCCGGAAAACCTGGCGATCGTGCGCACCATTCAGCAGCTCGGGCGGGTCCTCCAGCGGCGCGTGGTGGCCGAGGGCATCGAGACTGCCGAGCAGCTGGCCACACTGCGCGAGATGGGCGTCGACGCCGGCCAGGGTTACCTGCTCGCCCGGCCCATGCCCGCCGAGCAGGCCACCTCGCTGATCGCCCTGGAACGCTCCGAGCCGCACTGAGCACTGACGCTGGCCTGGGCAAAACAGGCGCCACAGCGGCCCTGCCGCTTCGGCGCCGGACAATGTGCGGCATGACCCGTACACAATTTCCCTACGCTCCCGCGCGCCACGGCCGCTCCACCCACCTGCCGTTGCGCGGCGCGAACTACCACGTGCTGCAGTGGGGCGACGCATCGTTGGCCACGCCCGCGCGACCGCCCCTCGTCCTGGTGCACGGCTGGATGGACGTGGCGGCGTCGTACCAGTTCATCGTCGATGCGCTGGCCGCCGCCGAGGGCTTCGAGCGCTGGGTCATCGCGCCCGATTGGCGCGGCTTCGGACGCAGCACGCCGCCTGCCGGCACTGACAGTTACTGGTTCCCCGACTACCTGGCCGACCTCGACGCGCTGCTGGCCGCACTGGTACCGGCCGACCGCTTCGAACACATCGACCTGGCCGGCCACAGCATGGGCGGCAACGTGGTCATGAGCTACGCAGGCCTGCGCCCCGCGCGCATTCGACGCCTCGTCAACCTCGAAGGCTTCGGCCTGCCGGCAACGAAGCCGCAGCAGGCGCCGAAGCGGCTGCTGCAATGGCTCGACGAGCTGCAAACCCCACAGGCCCTGCGCAGCTATGCCAGCCTCGACGAGGTGGCCGAGCGGCTGATGAAGAACAACCCGTTGCTGCCCGCCGACAAGGCCGCCTGGCTGGCACCACACTGGAGCGAGCTGCGCCCTGACGGCCGCTGGCACATCCTCGGCGACCCCGCCCACAAGCGCGTGAACCCGGTGCTGTACCGCGTCGACGAAGTGCTCGAGGCCTGGAAGTGCATCACTGCCCCGCTGCTGTGGGTGGAAGGCGACCAGACCGACGTTGCCAAGTGGTGGGGCCACCGCTACCCACGCAGCGAGTTCGATGAGCGCCTGGCCACCGTGCCCGGCGTGCAGAAGGCCGTGCTCAGCCCTGCCGGCCACATGCTGCACCACGACCAGCCCGAGGCACTGGCCGCTCACCTGGCTCGCTTCCTGGGCTGAGCTGGCGTCAGCCCACGGCGCGCGTGCGAAAATCGCGCCCATGGACACTGAACAAATCAACGCCGTCGGCTCGCTGCTCGCCGACCTGAGCGACCGCACCCAGCAGCTCCGGGGGTATCTTTGACTACGACCGCAAATCCCTGCGGTTGAACGAAGTCAACGCCGCGCTCGAGAACCCCGCCGTCTGGAACGACCCCAAGCGCGCGCAAGAGCTCGGCAAGGAGAAGAAGGCGCTCGATACCGTGGTCGGCACCATCGACCACCTGACGCGCAACCTTTCCGACAACACCGAGCTCTTCGAGATGAGCAAGGCCGACGGCGACGAGGACGGCATCCGTGCCATCGACGCCGAAGCCCAGGCGCTGCGCGCCACGGTGGAGGAACTCGAGTTCCGCCGCATGTTCAGCAACCCGGCCGACCCCGGGGCCTGCTTCATCGACATCCAGGCCGGCGCCGGTGGCACCGAGGCCTGCGACTGGGCCGGCATGCTGCTGCGCCAGTACCTGAAGTACTGCGAACGCAAGGGCTTCACGGCCACGGTGGAAGACGAGACCGCGGGCGATGTCGCAGGCATCAAGAGCGCCACGCTCAAGGTGGAGGGCGACTACGCCTTCGGCCACCTGCGCACCGAAACCGGCGTGCACCGCCTGGTGCGCAAGAGCCCGTTCGATTCGGCCGGTGGCCGCCACACGAGCTTTGCCAGCCTCTTTGTCTACCCCGAGATCGACGACTCCATCGAGATCGAGATCAACCCGTCCGACGTGCGCACCGACACCTTCCGCGCCAGCGGCGCCGGCGGCCAGCACATCAACAAGACCGACTCGGCGGTGCGCCTGACGCACATCCCCACCGGCATCGTCGTGCAGTGCCAGGACGGCCGCAGCCAGCACAGCAACCGCGACGTCGCCTGGAAGCGCCTGCGCAGCCGGCTGTACGACCACGAGATGCGCAAGCGCCAGGAAGAGCAGCAGAAGCTCGAAGACACCAAGACGGATGTCGGCTGGGGCCATCAGATCCGCAGTTATGTGCTCGACCAGAGCCGCATCAAGGATCTGCGCACCAACGTCGAGATCAGCAACACCCAGAAGGTGCTCGACGGCGACCTCGATCCGTTCATCGTCGCCAGCCTCAAGCAGGGCTTGTAGGCCGCCACGGCCCCGGGCCCGCCCGAGAACAAGAAACCGGAGACCCCGCCCATGCGCGAAGGCACGAAGACCCTGGTCCGGCGCGAGGCCTACACGGCCCCGGCCTACACCATCAAGACGGTCGAGCTCACCTTTGACCTCGACCCGGCCAAGACGCTCGTCACCAGCCGCATGCGCATCGAGCGCAACCCGTCTGCGGTGGCCGCCGACGGCACCCGCGCGCCGCTGCGCCTGCACGGCGAACAGCTGACACTGCTGCGGGTGCAGGCCGACGGCCAGAGCGTGAGCTTCCGCCACGAAAACGGCGAGCTCGTCATCGACAACCCGCCCGATGCCGACGCCTTCACGCTGGACATCCGCAACACCTGCAGCCCCGAGAAGAACACCGAGCTGTCAGGCCTGTACACCAGCGGCTCGCCGG
>JAIYDH010000052.1 GCA_027487585.1 Rubrivivax sp. | reverse complement strand
GCCGCGCTGGCGCAGTTCGAAGGCCTGGTGCAGGACGCCATCGACGCCGTGCCGGTGTGCCGGGGCTCGTCGCTGCTGCGTGCGCTGGTGCGTGCCGAGGCCGAGCGCCTGGTGCCGCCTTCGCTGCGCCAGAGCCCCGCGTTGCGCGCGGTGGCCTGATGCGGCCCGAGCCCCTCTCCACCCGATGAGCAGCCGCGAGCACCTGCAGGGCACGCCCCGCGAGGCCGATCTGCTGCGCTGGTCGCAGCCGACACGCGAGCCCGTGTCGGTGGGCTGGCGCGAGCGCGTGCAAGGCGCCATCGACCGCCTGGTCGTGCGCCCGGGTTTCCGTCGCTGGGCGGCCGGTTTCTGGCTGACCCGACCCCTGGTGCGCAAGCGCGCGGGCGCGCTGTTCGACCTCGTCGCCGGATTCGTCTACAGCCAGGTGCTGCTGGCCTGCGTGCGCCTGGACCTGTTCAACCAGCTGGCCGATGGCCCCGACACCGCGTCGCGCCTGGCGCAGCGGCACGGCTTGCCCTTGCGCTCGATGCAGCGGCTGCTCGATGCAGCGGTGGCGGTGCGTTTGCTGCGGCGAGCCGGCGAGGGCCCGGCCGAGCGCTACGGCCTCGGTGCGCTGGGCGCGCCGATGGTGGGCAATGCGGCGCTCGCCGCCATGGTGCAGCACCACGCCACGCTGTACGCCGACCTGCGCGACCCGCTGGCGCTGCTGCGCGACGAGGGCGCCGGCAGCGGCATGTCGGCCTACTGGCCCTACGCCAGCTACGGCGGCGTCGACGAGACGGCCCTGCCCAGCCGCGCGGTGGCCGAGTACTCGGCGCTGATGACGGCGTCGCAGCCGATGGTCATCGAAGAACTGCTGGGGGCGTACTCGTTGTCGCGCCACCGTCGCCTGCTCGACGTGGGCGGTGGGGAAGGGCGCTTCGTCACCGCCGCGCTGGCCGAGGCGCCGCGGCTGCAGGCCATGCTGTTCGACCTGCCGCCGGTGGCCGAATTGGCCCGTGGTCGCTTTGCGGCGCAGGGCCTGGGTGGCCGCGTGGTCGTGCACGGCGGCAGCTTCTTCGACGACGCCCTGCCCACCGGTGCCGACGTGGCCACGCTGGTGCGCGTGCTGTTCGACCACGACGACGAACACGCGCTGGCCATCCTGCGCGCCGTGCACCAGGCCCTGCCGCCGGGCGGCACGCTGCTCGTGGCCGAGCCCATGGCCGACGCGCCGGGCGCACATGCCATGGGCGATGCCTATTTCGGCTTCTACCTGCTGGCCATGGGCCGCGGCCGGCCGCGCAGCGCCCGGCAGCTGTCGGCCCTGCTGGGCCAGGCCGGCTTTGAGGGCGTGCGTGCGCTGCGCACGCGGCTGCCTCTGCAAGCCGGTGTGTTGCTGGCGCACGCCGGCAAGGCGACGGGTGTGTGAACCGACTGCGTGGATGTGGCACCGGAACGCGTGGCGATCGCGGCAAATCCGTAAAGCCCTATTGACAAGCTAAAGTGTCAGTCTAGGATGACACCCAAGATGTTTCGAACACCCCCCAACCTTCACCGCGCCGGCCCCGGCCCTGCCGGGACCTCACCCCGGGAGAACGCATGAAGACTGCCGCCGTCGTGATGCAGGCACCGCAGGATCTGGTGCTCGATCATCTGGAGCTCGACATCGCCGGGGACAACGACCTGGTCGTCGACATCGAGTGGTCGGGCATCAGCACCGGCACCGAGAAGCTGCTGTGGACGGGGCGCATGCCCACCTTCCCCGGCATGGGCTACCCGCTGGTGCCGGGCTACGAATCAGTGGGCCAGGTCGTGGCCGCCGGGCCGGGTGCCCGCCACCGCGTCGGTGACCACGTCTTCGTGCCCGGTGCGCGCTGCTTCGGCCCCGTGCGCGGCTTGTTCGGCGGCGCTGCGGCGCGCCTGGTGGTGGGCGACGAGCGCGTCTACGACATCGACGCCGCGCTCGGCGAAGACGCCGTGCTGCTGGCGTTGGCGGCCACGGCCTACCACGCGGTCAGTGGGGGCGGCCACCGCCACCCGGTGAACGCACCTGATCTGATCATCGGCCACGGCGTGCTCGGCCGCCTGCTGGCGCGCCTGACGGTGGCCGCCGGCCTGCCGCCCCCCACGGTGTGGGAACTGGACCCGGTGCGCAGCGAAGGCGGCCGTGGCTACGAGGTCATCAGCCCCGACGCCGACAAGCGCCGCGACTACCGCGCCATCTTCGATGTCAGCGGCGACGTTCGCATCATCGACAAGGCCATGCCGCACCTGGCCAAGGGCGGCGAGATCGTGCTGGCCGGCTTCTACGCCGAGCCCTTGAGCTTTGCCTTCGCGCCGGCCTTCATGCGCGAAGCCAGCGTGCGCGCCGCCGCCGAGTGGCAGCGCCCCGACATGTTGGCCGTGAAGCAGCTGGCCGAAGAAGGCCGGCTCGATCTCACCGGCCTCATCACCCACCGCGAACGTGCCGAGCACGCCGCGGGGGCCTACCGCACCGCGTTCAGTGACGCGGGGTGTCTCAAGATGGTTCTTGACTGGAAGGGTTGCCAATGAGCAGTACTGCGTCCCCTGTCATCTTCATGCGCGACGAGCGCCTGAAGGCCGAAGCCGCGATCGAACCCGATCCGGTCAGTACCTCGCCGGCAGCGAAGACCACGCAGATCATCGCCATCTACGGCAAGGGTGGCATCGGCAAGAGCTTCACGCTGGCCAACCTGAGCTACATGATGGCGCAGCAGGGCAAGAAGGTGCTGCTGATCGGATGCGATCCAAAGAGCGACACCACGAGCCTGCTCTTCGGTGGCAAGGCCACGCCCACCATCATCGAGACCAGCAGCAAGAAGAAGCTGGCCGGTGAAGCGGTGGCCATCGGCGACGTTTGCTTCAAGCGCGACGGCGTCTATGCGATGGAGCTCGGCGGGCCTGAGGTCGGCCGCGGCTGCGGCGGCCGGGGGATCATCCACGGCTTCGAAACGCTCGAGAAGCTCGGCTTCCACGACTGGGGCTTCGACTACGTGCTGCTCGACTTTTTGGGCGACGTGGTCTGCGGCGGCTTCGGCCTGCCGATCGCGCGCGACATGTGCCAGAAGGTCATCGTCGTCGCCAGCAACGACCTGCAGAGCCTGTACGTCGCCAACAACGTGTGCAGCGCGGTCGAGTACTTCCGCAAGCTCGGTGGCAACGTCGGCGTGGCCGGCATGGTCATCAACAAGGACGATGGCACCGGCGAGGCGCAGCAGTTCGCCGCCGCGGCCGGCATCCCGGTGCTGGCGGCCATTCCGGCGCACGAGGACATCCGCCGCAAGAGCGCCAGCTACGAAATCATCGGCAAGCCCGATGGCGACTGGGGCCCGCTGTTCGCCGAGCTGGCGAAGAACGTTGCCGAAGCGCCGCCCGTGCGCCCGAAGCCGCAGACGCAGGACGAGTTGCTCGGCCTGTTCAGCGCCGAGGTGACAGGGCGCGACTTCAAGATGGAGCCGGCGACGCTGTTCGACATGGTGGGCAAGACCGAGCTGATCAAGCCCACGCTCGAGGTGGTGTATGACGCTGCCTGAAGCACCTTCTTGCAGCGATCGCACCGGCATGCTTGCCGCGGCGCAGGCCGCCGGCAAGAGTGAGGTGCTCGCGCAGTACGCCAAGGACTACCCGGTGGCTGGCCCTGAAGAGGGCAAAGGCCCGCACGACCAGCCGCAGAGCATGTGCCCGGCCTTCGGTTCGTTGCGCGTGGGGCTGCGCATGCGGCGCACCGCCACCATTCTGAGCGGCAGCGCCTGCTGCGTGTACGGCCTCACCTTCACGAGCCATTTCTACGGCGCCCGCCGCAGCGTCGGCTACGTGCCCTTCAACAGCGAAAGCCTGGTCACCGGCAAGCTGTTCGAAGACATCCGCGACGCCGTGCATGCGCAGGCCAAGGCCGAAGACCTCGACGCCATCGTCGTGATCAACCTGTGCGTGCCCACGGCCAGTGGCGTGCCGCTGCAGCTGCTGCCCAAGGCCATCGACGGCGTGCGCATCATCGGCATCGACGTGCCCGGCTTCGGCGTGCCCACGCATGCCGAAGCGAAGGACGTGCTCGCCGGCGCCATGCTGCGCTATGCCCGCTCCGAAGCCGAAGCCGGGCCCGTGATGGCGCCGCGGCAGGGCGTGTCGAGCAAGCCCACCGTCACGCTGCTGGGCGAGATGTTCCCGGCCGACCCGATGGTGATCGGCGCCATGCTCGAGCCGCTGGGCCTGGCCGCCGGGCCGGTGGTGCCCACGCGTGAATGGCGCGAGCTGTATGCGGCGCTCGACTGCGCCGCCGTGGCCGCGATCCACCCGTTCTACACCGCCAGCGTGCGCGAGTTCGAGGCCGCCGGCCGTTGCGTGGTGCCCTCGGCCCCGGTGGGCCATGACGGCACCGAGGCCTGGCTGCAGGCCATCGGGCAGGCCTGCAACGTGCCGCAGGCGCAGATCGACGCCGCCAAGAACCGCTTCCTGCCGGCCATCCGCGGCGTGCTGGCCAAGACGCCGATCTCCGGCCGCATCACCGTGAGCGGCTACGAAGGTAGCGAGCTGCTGGTGGCCCGCCTGCTAATCGAGAGCGGCGCCGAGGTGCCCTACGTGGGCACCGCCTGCCCGCAGACGCCCTGGAGCGCTCCTGACCGCGAATGGCTGCAGGCCCGTGGCGTGCACGTGCAGTTCCGCGCCACGCTGGAGCAGGACATCGCCGCCGTGCGCGAGTTCAGGCCCGATCTGGCCATCGGCACCACGCCCGTGGTGCAGGCCGCCAAGGCCGCGACGATCCCGTCGCTGTACTTCACCAACCTCATCAGCGCGCGGCCCTTGATGGGCCCGGCGGGCGCGGGTTCGTTGGCGCAGGTGGTGAACGCGGCCATCGCGAACAAGGGCCGCTTCGAGCAGATGCGCGCCTTCTTTGGCGACGTGGGCGAGGGCGATCAGGCCGGCGTGTGGGGCGAGAAGCCCGTGCTGCGCCCGGAGTTCCGTGCCGAGACCCAGCGCCAGGTCATCAAGCTGATGAAGAAGCGCAAGGCCGAGGAGATGATCTGATGGACAGATCCGGTGCTCCAAAGCTGAACTACGTGATCGACCACGACCGCGCCGGCGGCTACTGGGGCGCGGTCTACGTGTTCACGGCCATCAAGGGCCTGCAGGTGGTGATCGACGGCCCGGTGGGCTGCGAGAACCTGCCGGTGACCAGCGTGCTGCACTACACCGACGCGCTGCCGCCGCACGAGCTGCCCATCGTCGTGACGGGCCTGGCCGAAGAGCAGCTCGGCCGCGAAGGCACCGAAGGCGCGATGAAGAAAGCGCACGCCTCGCTCGACCCCGATCTGCCCGCCGTGGTGGTGACGGGCTCGATCGCCGAGATGATCGGCGGCGGCGTCACGCCCGAGGGCACGACGATCCAGCGCTTCCTGCCGCGCACCATCGACGAGGACCAGTGGCAGTGCGCCAACCGCGCGATGTACTGGCTGTGGCAGCAGTACGGCCCGCGCAAGGTGCCGCAACGCACGCCGTTTGCCGAACGGCCCGCGGGCGAGAAGCCGCGCGTCAACCTCATCGGCCCTTGCTACGGCACCTTCAACATGCCGAGCGACGTGGCCGAAATCCGCCGCCTGGCCGAAGGCATCGGCGCCGAGGTGAACATGGTGTTCCCGCTCGGCAGCCACCTGGCCGACGTGGCCAAGCTGGCCGACGCCGACGTGAACATCTGCCTGTACCGCGAGTACGGCCGCATGCTGTGCGAGGCCCTGGAGCGGCCCTACCTGCAGGCGCCCATCGGCCTGTTCAGCACCACGGCCTTCCTGCGCGAGCTGGGTGCGTTGCTGGAGCTGGACCCCGAGCCCTTCATCGAGCGCGAGAAGCACACCACGATCAAGCCGATCTGGGACCTCTGGCGCAGCGTGACGCAGGACTTCTTCGGCACCGCCAGCTTCGCGGTGGTGGCCAACGAGACCTACACGCGCGGCATCCGCCACTTCTTCGAGGACGAGCTCGGCCTGCCCTGCAGCTTTGCCGTGCCGCGCAAGGCCGGCGCCAAGACCGACAACGAGATGGTGCGCCGCCTCGTGCACGACAAGCCGCCGCTGGTGCTGTACGGCTCGTACAACGAGCGGATGTACCTGGCCGAGACGACACCCGGCCACGGGCCGCGCCCGAGCTGGATTCCGGCCAGCTTTCCGGGTGCGCTGATCCGCCGGGCCACCGGCACGCCCTTCATGGGCTACGCCGGCGCCACCTACCTGGTGCAGGAGTTCTGCAACGCGCTGTTCGATGCGCTGTTCCATGTGCTGCCGCTGGGCACCGAGCTCGACCGCATCGAGGCCACGCCGGCCCGCGGCCTGGGGCGTGATGCCCAACTGCCCTGGGACGACGACGCGCAGGCGCTGCTCGCGGCGCGCGTGGAGAACGAACCGGTGCTGGTGCGCATCTCGGCGGCCAAGCGATGGCGCGATGCGGCCGAGGCCGCGGCCCGGCAGGCAGGAGCCGACACCGTGGCGGCCACGCACCTGCCGTTCACCAGGGGCGCGCTCGCATGACGTTGCAACCCGTTCGGCTCGAATTGATTTCAGGGGTGCGCCTGGCGCGCGCTCCGCACCCGATGTCGTGGCGTTTCGCTACGGACGCCCAATTGCGCGGGCTTGGCGCAAAGGCGGCCGCGAGGCCGAAGCATAGGAGTCATTCTGATGGCTGAACGCAAGGGCTCGATCTCGGGCATGTCTGACGACGAAGCCCAGGAATTTCACCGGTACTACGTCCAGGGTCTCGTGGGCTTCACGGCAGTTGCCGTGGTGGCCCACCTCCTGGTGTGGATCTGGCGTCCCTGGTTGTGATCGGCAACTAGGCAACTGAAGGAGACGGCAATGGCACATGTTCATCGCGCAACACATCGGCACGAGGGTCCGGCGACTTCGGTCTCGACCTTCTCGATCTTCCTGCTGGGCTTCGTGCTCTTCGGGGTGATTGCGGTCGTGGGGCAGTTGCTCGGCTGCCAATGGCGCTCCTGGTTGCCTGGCGCTGAAGGCGTGAAGTCGATGACCGGTGGCGTCAAGTCCGCGGTCTACACCTTCATGTCCCACCTTTGATTGGAGAACACGGTATGTGGCGTATCTGGAAGCTGTTCGACCCCCTGCGCGCAATGGTCGCGCAAGGCATTTTTCTCTTTGGCCTGGCCGCGATGATTCACCTCATCCTGCTCAGCACCGCGACCTACAACTGGTTCGACGGTCCGAACGCGCGAGCCACCGTCGACAAGGCGGCTGCGGCAGCGGCACAGAAGAAGTGATGTGCGGGGGCCCTTCGGCCCTCGCCCGTTGCTATCGGCAGTACCCGGCAGTACCCGGCAGTCGAGACCGCCAGCGCATGACGCGCCGGCCCATCGGCTGCCATCCGAACACACAGGCCCCTGGGCCGTGACGCCACGCTGCGGCGGGCGGACGTCCAGGGACGCAGAAGGAGCATCGCCATGGCCATGCTGAGTTTCGAGCGCAAATACCGAGTGCGGGGCGGCACCCTGGTCGGTGGCGATCTGTTCGACTTCTGGGTCGGGCCGTTCTACGTCGGTTTCTTCGGCGTCACGACCATCTTTTTCGCGTTCCTCGGAACGGCGATGATCTTCTACAGCGCCGCGCTTCAGGGCACGTTCAACCCCTGGACGATCAACGTCGCACCGCCCGACCTGAAGTACGGCCTGGCATTGGCTCCGCTGAAGGAAGGCGGCATCTGGCAGATCGTCACCGTGTGCGCCATCGGCGCCTTCGGCAGCTGGGCGCTGCGCGAAGTGGAGATCTGCCGAAAACTGGGCATGGGCTACCACGTGCCGGCCGCCTTCAGCATGGCCATCCTGGCCTACGTGACGCTGGTGGTCATCCGCCCGGTGCTGATGGGCGCCTGGGGGCATGGCTTTCCGTACGGCATCTGGAGCCATCTCGACTGGGTGTCGAACATCGGCTACCAGTACCTGCACTTCCACTACAACCCGGCGCACATGCTGGCGATCACGTTTTTCTTCACGACGACGCTGGCACTGTCGATGCACGGCGCACTCGTGCTGAGCGCCACCAATCCGCCCAAGGGCGAGATGGTCAAGACGCCGGACTACGAAGACACCTTCTTCCGCGACTTCATCGGCTACTCGGTCGGCACCCTGGGCATCCACCGCCTGGGCTTGTTCCTGGCCATGGCGGCGGGATTCTTCAGTGCCTTGTGCATCGTCATCAGCGGGCCGTTCTGGACGCGCGGCTGGCCCGAGTGGTGGAACTGGTGGCTGCAGCTGCCCATCTGGAAGTGAGGAGCTGAGAACATGTTGAGCCAGATTCCCTATCAGAACCTGTTCACACGGGTCCAGCCCGTCGGGCCCACGCACGACGGCGTCGAGCTGCCGCCGAAGAACGACACCCGCATCGGCAAGCCCTTCCTCGTGCACCTGTTCGGCCGCCTGGGCAATGCCCAGATCGGACCGCTGTACCTGGGGCCGCTGGGCATCATCTCGTTGATCACCGGCACCCTGGCGATCAACATCATGGGCCTGAACCAGCTCGCCTCTGTGAACTGGAACCCGATCGAGTTCGTGCGCCAGCTGCCCTGGCTGGCTCTCGAGCCGCCGCACCCGAAATACGGCCTGGGCATTCCGCCCATGAACGAAGGCGGCTGGTACCTGCTCGCCTCGGCACTGCTGCTGGTGAGCGTGCTCACCTGGTGGATGCGCACCTACAACCGCGCCCGCCAGCTCGGCATGGGCACGCACATCGCGTGGGCCTTTGCCGCCGCGATCTGGTTGTTCCTGGTGCTCGGCCTGTTCCGGCCGCTGCTGATGGGCAGCTGGAGCGAGGGGGTGCCGTACGGGATCTTCCCCCACCTCGACTGGACGGCGGCGTTCTCGCTGCGCTACGGCAACCTGTTCTACAACCCGTTCCACGCGCTGAGCATTGCGTTCCTGTACGGCTCGGTGCTGCTGTTCGCGATGCACGGCGCCACCATCCTGGCCGTCACCCGCTACGGCGGCGACCGCGAGATCGACCAGATCATCGACCGCGGCACGGCCAGCGAACGTGCGGCACTGTTCTGGCGCTGGACGATGGGCTGGAACGCCACGATGGAGTCCATCCACCGCTGGGCCTGGTGGTTCGCAGTGCTGACGCCCATCACCGGCGGCATCGGCATCCTGCTGTCGGGCACGGTCGTGGACAACTGGTATCTGTGGGCCGTCAAGCACAGCGTCGCGCCAAGCTACCCGGCGGTCCTGGGCACGGCCATCGATCCCTCACTGCTGCCGGGAGCCAAGTGATGCAGATGATCAACTCCCGACTGCCTCGCCTCTCGGCCGTGGTCGCCCTGGCGGCCAGCGTGCTGCTGCTGGCGGGCTGCGAACGCCCGCCCGTGGAGACCAGCCAGCAAGGCTTCCGTGGCACCGGCATGCAGAACACGGTGAACCCGCGCATCGCCGCCAAGGACGCCGCCGCGCGCCCGACCCCGCCCGAAGACGCGCCGCCGGCCTCGGCCGACGGCCCGCGCGCCGGGCAGATCTACCAGAACGTCAAGGTGCTGGGCGGCTTGTCGGTGGCCGAGTTCAACCGCCACATGAACGCGATCACGCAATGGGTGGCGCCCGAGCAGGGCTGCAACTACTGCCACAACGGTGCGAACTTCGCCGACGACTCGAAGTACACCAAGGTCGTCGCGCGCCGCATGATCGAGATGACGCAGGCCCTCAACAGCCAGTGGAAGGTGCACACGGGCGCGACCGGCGTGACCTGCTACACCTGCCACCGCGGCCAGCCCGTGCCGGCCAACATGTGGTTCAAGCCGATGACGCCGGTGCGCAACGCGTCGCTGGGCGGTGCCCTCGGCAACGACTTCGGCCAGAACAAGGCCGATGGTCCGGGCGTGACCTCGCTGCCCCGCGATCCGTACTCCAGCTACCTGCTCGGCGACGAGCAGGTCAAGGTCTACGGCAAGGAACCGCTGCCGCAGGGCATCGGCAACGGCGCGCCCATCCAGCAGGCCGAAAAGACCTACGCGCTGATGATGCACTTCAGCAAGGGCCTGGGCCAGAACTGCACCTTCTGCCACAACTCCCAGAACTTCGGCAGCTGGGTGCCCAAGAAGGTGACGGCGTGGCACGGTATCCGCATGGAGCGTGACATCAACAACACCTACGTGGTGCCGCTCACCGATGCATTCCCGAAAGACCGCCTCGGTCCGCAGGGCGACATCGGCAAGGCCTACTGCGCCACCTGCCACCAGGGCCAGAACAAGCCGCTGGGTGGCCTGCAGATGGCCAAGCTGTACGACGGCCTGCAGGTGCTGGCGCCGCCGGTGGCCGCGCTGCCGCCGCCGGTGACCGAGGACAAGCGCTCGGTGCTGTTCTTCGGCGTCGGTTCGCACGAACTGGCACCCGATCAGGGCAAGGGCCTCGAGTCGCTGCTCACGGCACTTGGCAGCGGCACCCGCTCGGTGGTGCTGGTGTCGGGCTACCACTCGGTGGCGGGCGAGAAGGCCGTCAACGAGGAGCTGGCCAAGAAGCGGGCGCAAGCCGTGCGGGACGCGCTGCTGGCCGCCGGTGTGGCCCCGGCTCGCGTGAAGCTCGACAAGCCGCAGCAGGCCGAGGCCAACGTGGCGGGCGAAGACCCGGCCGCACGCCGCGTCGAGGTCAGGCTGCAGTAGCCGGCCGGCCGCGGCCGATACCGAGTGCCTGCACCCCACGCCATGCGGCACGGCCACTTCACTCTGGGGCCGATGCCGCGCGAGGCTGACAACGACGCCGAGCGCCGTGGGGCCACCACCGGCCGCCCGGCACGCCCCGAGCCCGCCCCCGCCCCCGCAGGCCTGGCGCGGGCCGATCCCGGTGTGGCCGTGCTGCTGCTGGCCCGCTTGCCAGGCCGGCACGTGCCCTGGGCCGTGGCCCAGCTGATCCGCGGTCCTCGCCGCTGGCAACAGGCGCCGGGCGTTCGCTTTGCGCGTGTGCTCGGCAGCGGCCAGGGCGGTGGCTTCGGCCTGCGGCCGGGCCTTGATCACCAGGGCGTGTTCCTGATGTTCGACGAGCTCGCCCAGGCGCGGGCCTTCGTCTCGGGCTCGCCGCTGCTGGCGGCCTACCGTGAGCGCGCCGAGCAGTGCTTGGTGGCGGTGCTGCAGGCCTCGTCGGCCCGCGGCTTCTGGGGCGGCCAGGCGATGCGGGCCGTCGTGCCCGCACCCGGCGATGGCGAGCCGGTGCTCGCGCTCACGCGCGCCTCCATCCGCCCTTCGCAGGCCTGGCGTTTCTGGCGTCACTCGCCGCCGTCCGAAGCCTCGCTCGCCGCCTCGCCCGGCTGCCGCCTCGCGGCCGGCCTGGGCGAGGCGCCGGTGCTGCGCCAGGCCACGCTGAGCCTGTGGGACCACACCGCGGCCATGAACGCCTACGCGCGCCAGGGTGCGCACCAGCGTGCCATCGAGGCGTCGTATCGCGAGGGCTATTTCTCCGAGTGGATGTTCGTGCGCTTCGTGCCTTGGCTGATGCAGGGCCACTGGGGCGGGCAGGTGTTCGACTTCGTCCACCCGCAAACCGGCGCCACCCGTGGCTGAGCACCGCGTCATCGTCGTCGGCGCCGGCATTGGCGGGCTGGTGAGCGCACTGCTGCTGGCCGCGCGCGGGCTCGATGTCACCTTGCTCGAGGCGGCCGACGGCCCCGGCGGCAAGATGCGCCCGGTGAGCGTGGACGGTGCGCGGCTCGACGCCGGCCCCACCGTGTTCACGATGCGCTGGGTGTTCGATGAGTTGCTGGCCGAAGTCGGCAGCTCCGTGGCCGAGGCCCTGCCGGCTTTGCAGCCGCTGGCGGTGCTGGCGCGTCATGCCTGGGCGCAGGACGACAGCCGGCTCGACCTGTTCGCCGATCGCCAGCGTTCGGCCGAGGCCATCGCGGCGTTTTCGTCGCCCGCCGAGGGGCGCCGCTACCTCGCCTTCTGCGAGCGCGCCGCGCGCGTCTACCGCCAGCTCGAAGGCCCGCACATCCGCAGCAGCCGCCCGGGCGTGGTGCAACTGGTGCGTGACCTCGGGCCGCGGGGCCTGGCCACGCTGGCAGGCCTGGGGCCGATGGCCAGTCTGGCGTCGGCGCTCCAGCGCGAGTTCCGCGACGAGCGCCTGCAGCAGCTGTTCGGCCGTTACGCCACCTACTGCGGTGCGTCGCCCTGGGGTGCGCCGGCGACGCTGATGCTGGTGGCCCACGTCGAGCAGGAAGGCGTCTGGGCCGTGCAAGGCGGCATGGCCGCACTCGCGGCCTCGATCGCGCAGCTGCTGCAGGCCCGCGGTGGCCGCATCCGCTACGGCGCACGGGTTGCCGGCATCGTGCACCGTCAGGGCCGCGCCTGCGGCGTGCGCCTGGCCGATGGCGAGGTGCTGGCCAGCGACTCGGTGGTGTTCAACGGCGACGCCAGCGCGCTGGCGGGCTTGCTCAATGGCGCTCCGGGCGTGGCGCCACAGCCTGCGCGCGCCGACGGCCGCAGCCTCTCGGCCGTGACCTGGGCCTTGCACGTCGGGACCCGCGGCTTTGCGCTGGCGCGTCACAACGTCTTCTTCGACCAGGACTACGCCAGCGAGTTCGACGACGTGTTCCGCGCGCGGCGCCTGCCGCGTCGGGGCACGGTGTACGTCTGCGCCCAGGACCGGCTCGACGGCAGCGCTGCCGGCACCGCCGACGACGCACCCGAGCGTTTGCTGATGCTGGTGAACGCGCCTCCCGACGGCGACAGCCGCTCATTCGACGACCCGGAGACCGAGGCATGCCAAGCCCGCAGTCTGGACCTGCTGCGACGCTGCGGCTTGACGCTGCAGATCGACCATCCGAGCCAGGTGCTGCGCCGCACGCCGGCCGACTTCAACCGGCTGTTCCCGGCCACGGGCGGGGCGTTGTACGGCCCCTCGACTCACGGCTGGACGGCGGTGTTCCGCCGGGCGGCGGCGGCGACGCCGATGCCGGGGCTGTACCTGGCCGGGGGCAGCGTGCACCCGGGGCCGGGGGTGCCGATGGCGGCGATGTCGGGCCGGCTCGCGGCCGCCACACTGATGGCGCACCTCGGTTCGACACGCCGGTCGAGCCGGGTGCTTATTGCTGGTGGTACGTCGATGCGATCAGCGACGACGGCCGCCATGCCCTGACCCTCATCGCTTTCGTGGGCAGCGTCTTCTCACCTTACTACCGATGTGCGTGGCAGCAAGGCCGCTCGCGCGCCGATGAGCACTGTGCGCTCAACGTCTGCCTCTACGGGGGCGGGCAGGGCCGCTGGACGATGACGGAGCGGGGTTCGCGCCACGTGAAGCGCGGGCCGACGCAGTTCGTCATCGGGCCCAGCCGCGTGGCCTGGGAAGACGGCGCGCTGGTGGTCGACATCGACGAACGCAGCGCGCCGCTGCCGCGCCGTGTGCGCGGCCGCGTCGTCGTGCGCCCCCAGGGCCTGACGAACTTCGTCGCCGCCATCGACGAGCAGGGCCGCCACCGCTGGGGCCCGATCGCGCCGTGTGCGCGCATCGAGGTCGCGCTCGATTCGCCTTCGCTCCATTGGCAGGGCAGTGCGTACCTCGACAGCAACGAGGGCGACGAGCCGATCAGCGAACCCTTCACCACCTGGGACTGGATGCGTGCGCCGCTGCCCGATGGCAGCACTGCGGTCATCTACGACGTCGGCCTCAAGTCGGGTGGCGAGCGGCAGATTGCGCGCCGCTTCCATCCCGACGGCAGCACCACGGCGCTGGCCGTGCCCGAGCGCCATGCCTTGCCTGCGACCGGATGGCGCATAGGCCGGCGCCTGCGCAGCGAGGCCACTGCCGGCGGCGCACGGGGCCCGGCGGCTGTGCTGGAGACGCTCGAGGACACGCCGTTCTACGCGCGTTCGCTGGTGCGCACGCGCCTGGCGGGACACGACACCACCGGCGTGCACGAGACGCTGTCGGCACAGCGCTTTGCCGCACCCTGGGTGC
>JAIYDH010000253.1 GCA_027487585.1 Rubrivivax sp. | reverse complement strand
AGGAGTTCGCCATCATCCTGCCCAACTGCGCCAGCACCTTCGGGCAAACGGTGGCCGAGCGCATTCGCCGCCGCGTCGAGCGCATGCCGATCCTGCTGCATCCGTCGCAGCAGGAACTGGGCGTCACCATCAGCGTGGGCGGCGCCTTCGCGCCGCAGTGGGTGCGCTCGACGCCGGCGCTGTGGAAGGAGCGGGCCGACCAGCAGCTCTACTTGGCCAAGTCGCAAGGCCGCAACCTGGTGCGACTCGAGCCTTCGGCGATGTCGGTCGTCAGCAACGAAGAAAAGCGGCTGCTGTTCGACAGCTTCCAGATCCAGGACCCCGAATGACATCCGCCCCTTCACCGGCAAACGCATCGGCCAACGGCCTCGCCATGGCGCCACCGTCGATCGCAAAGCCGCACATCATGGCCATCACCAGCGGCAAGGGGGGTGTCGGCAAGACCTTCGTCTCGGCCAACCTGGCCGCGGCGCTGGCGCGCAACGGCCGTCGGGTGCTGGTGCTCGATGCCGACCTGGGCCTGGCCAACCTCGATGTGGTGCTGAACCTGTTTCCCAAGATCACGCTGCACGACGTGTTCACCGGCAAGGCCACGCTGCCCGAGGCGGTGCTGCCCGCGCCGGGCGGCTTCTATGTGCTGCTGGCCGGATCGGGCATGGTCGAGTACTCGCGCATGACGCCCGAGGTGCGTGAAAAACTGCAGCAGGTCATCGACGAGGTCGCGCCGCGCTTCGACCATGTGCTGCTCGACACCGGCGCCGGCATCTCCGAAGTCGTGCTGTACACCGTCAGCCTGGCCGGCCAGGTGCTGGTGGTGGTGACGCCGGAGCCGACCTCGCTGACCGACGCCTACGCCACCATCAAGGTGCTGGCCACGACGCAGGGCCGCCGGCACATCCGGCTGCTGGTCAACCAGACTCGCCGCGCCGGCGAAGGCCGCGCCGTGCGCCAGCAGCTGCAGCAGGTCGTGGACCGCTACGTGAACCCCACGCTCGACAGCCCGGTGCGCCTGGAACTGCTCGGCGAGGTGCCCACCGACCCCGCCGTGCGCGACGCCGTGTTGCGCCGCCAACTGCTGCTCGAGATTTTGCCCGGCACACCACCGGCACTGGCCTTGCTGAGCGTGGCGCAGCGCATGCTGGTGCCGTGAGCCGCAGCGACGCGGCCGCGCCCTCCGCCGGCTTGAGCCCGTTCGAGCGCCTGGGTGGTGAGCCCGGCGTGCGGGCCATCGTCGACCGCTTCTACGACCTGATGGACCTGGAGCCGCGCTTCGCCGCGCTGCGCGCCGTGCATCCGACCACGCTGGACAGCGCACGCGACAAGCTGTTCTGGTTCCTGTGCGGCTGGCTCGGTGGCCCGCAGCACTACACCGAGCGCTTCGGCCACCCGATGCTGCGCGCACGCCATCTGCCCTATCCCATCGGCAGCGTCGAGCGCGACCAGTGGATGGGCTGCATGCTGCAGGCGCTGGAAGACGAAGCCGTGGAGCCCGCACTGGCCCAGCGCCTGGGCGAGGCGCTCTATGGCACGGCCGACTGGATGCGCAACAAGCGCGACTGAGCGCCGCGCCTCAACACCGTTGTGGGTCAGTCGCGGCGGCGGCGAGCCGCCCAGCCCAAGGCCAGCAGGCCGCTGAGCATCAGCGCGTATGTCCCCGGCTCGGGCACCGGTGTCAGCACGAACAGGCGCGAGTTCGGCGTGCCGCTGTCTTCGGCCACGAGGTAGATCGTGCCGAGCTCGTCGATCGTCACGCCCTCCAGGGCCTGCGTGGTGAGGCCGCTGAGATCGAGGCTGGACAGCGTGTTGCCTGCTCGGTCGATCTCGATCAGGCGCCTTGAGTCTAGGCTCAGGATCAGCAGGTTGTCGGCCGCGGTGTGGCCGGCGAGCGCATCGACCCCGCCGAGCGTCTGCACGTCTGATAGCGAGGCCAGGCCGAACAAGGACGTGGCGCCTTCGAAGAGCGTTGTCATCGTGCTCGCGCCGCCACCGACGGCGAAGCTCAGCGTGCCGCCAAGCAGGCGCGCCGGGTTGTCTTGCTTGACGGTGAAGAAGCGGCCATCGCGCGGGTCGACGCTGATGCCCTCGGTGCCGGCGTTGCCCACGCTCACCGTGGAGCCGGTGGTGGCCACCTTCGGTTGCTCGTTCAGCAGCAGCGTCGTTCCGGCGGCGTAGGTGAAGCGGTAGGCCACCTGCGGGCGTTCGTCGACCACGACGAGCATGCCGCCGCCCAGGTAGGCGAGGCCCTCCGCATCGTTGTGCGTGCTGCCGGTGCCGGCCCAGTCGAAGGCCATGCTGCCGACGAAGCTGCCCGTGCGGGTGATCTCCAGCACGCCCAGCCCCTCGTCGCCCACCACGAACAGCGTGCCGCGGTCACGCGCGTACGTCACGGCACTGGCCTCGAGGCCGAGGCCGCCGAGCGCAGGGATGGCGTAGCTGCCTGTCGGCACGTAGCTGCCCAGGTTGATCGAGCCCGTGGCCTGGGCGCCGAGCGTGGCCGCGCAGGCTGCTGCAGCGAGCAAGGCCTTCAGCAGGGAGGCGGCCATGGTCAGGCGGCCCGGCGGCGGCGCACTGCACCGGCCACGATGCCGGCACCGGCCAGCAGCATCGCCCAGGTGCCCGGCTCCGGCACCACCGAGGCCGGCGAGCCGATCTCGTTGCCCGAAGCGGCGAGGAAGGCGCCGTTCACGCCGATGGCCGACAGCACCGTGAGGGTCACGCCCGAGAGGCCGGCGCTGTTGTCGAAGGTGGCAAACGGCGCGGCGCTCGGCGAGGTGCCGAAGTCGACCCGCGTGACCAGCGAGCCGGTTGCCGTGTACAGGTTCACCGCATCACCGCCCGTTCCGAGGCCGATGCCCGTGCCCGAGTAGCGGCCGATCTGCAGACCTGCAGGCGCGCTGGCGCCGAACCAGGTCGACACGAAGTTCGCGTTGGCGCTGGCGCCATCGATGAAGATGACCGACTCACCCGCAGCGATGCTGGTGATGTCCACCAGCGCCACCGACGCTGCGAAGCTGTTCGATGCGTCGTCGATCCGGTAGCCCGTGATGTCGACTGCACTGGTGCCGAAGTTGGTGATCTCGATCCAGTCCGCAGCCACCGGCGAGTTGCCGCTGCTCCACGGCGCCACTTCGGTGATGGCAAGCTGGGCCTGCGCGGCACCGGCGGCCAGCAGGGCCGACAGGGCGAGGGCGCTCGAGGCGCAACGGTGGGCACGAAGGCGCATGGTGGGCTCGCAGGCGTGGTGTGACGAAGCCGCAAACGCTAGGCGGCGCCGATGACAGGGGCGCGACAACGTGGCGATGGCGCGGCCCCGACCCCCGATTCGCATGGCGCTGGCAGCGGGCCTGCTGCCCCTGCTGGCGGCCTGTGTGGTGGTGCCGCAGACCACACGCGTCTACGACGCCGCCTGTGGTGTGGCCACGTCGCAGATCGTGCTTGACGTGGCGGTGCTGCCGGGCTTCTACAACTGCCGCGCGCCCGCCGTTCAGCCCTTCAGCAGCACGATCAGCGCGCCCGCGCCGCCTTGCGGTGCGCTGGCCTGCGTGAAGGCCAGCACCTCGGCGCTCTGGCCGAGCCAGCGCTGCGCCTTGGCCTTGAGCACCGGCTGGCGCCCCGGCGAGCCGTGGCCCTTGCCGTGCACCACGCGCAGGCAGCGCCAGCCGCGCTGACGGCTTTCACGCAGGAAGCTGGCCAGCGCGTCGCGGGCTTCGTCGCGGCGCAGGCCGTGCAGATCGAGCTCGCCCTGGATGGCCCAGTGGCCGCGGCGCAGCCGGTTCACGACCTCGGTGCCCACGCCCTCGCGGCGGAAGCTCAGGCCGTCGTCGGTGAGCAGCAGGCTCTCGATGTCGACCTCGTCGGACATGGCCTCGGCCAGCGCCAGGCGCTCGTCGGCCTCGCGCTGGCGCGGCAGCGGCTCCGGGCGCTCGCCCAGCAACACGGCCGCGGCCAGGCCGTGTGGCGCCAGTGGCGTGACGGGGCCCACGGCGTCGGCAAACTGGCGCCGGGCGCGCTCGGCCGCGCGCTGCGCCGCCAGCGCCGCCGCAGCCGCTTCGCGCACCTGGCGCTGGCGATCGGCCAGCGCGTCGCGCAGGTGGCGCAACTCGCCCAGCGAGCGGGCGCTGGCGGGGGCGCGGCTCACAGCAAGCCCCTTTCGGCCAATGACACCGTCTGCCCGCGCCCGACCACGATGTGGTCGAGCACGCGCACGTCCACCAGCTTCAGCGCGCTGGCCAGGCTTTGCGTCAGGTACTCGTCGGCACGCGAGGGCTCGGCCACGCCGCTGGGGTGGTTGTGGGCCAGCACCACCGCGGCGGCGTTGAGCAAGAGCGCGCGGCGCACCACCTCGCGCGGGTAGACGCTGGTCTGCGTGAGCGTGCCGGTGAACATCACCTCGTAGCGGATCAGCCGGTGCTGGCCGTCGAGGAACATCACGCCGAAGAGCTCCTGGCTGTGGCCGTCGAGTTGCAGCGTGAGGTAGTCCTTCACGCGCTGCGGGCTGTCGAACACGTCGCGCTGGCGCAGCGGCTGCTCGATGGCGCGGCGGGCGATCTCGGCCACCGCCAGCAGCTCGGCCTGCTTGGCCGGGCCCAGGCCCTTGATGGTGGCGAGCGCCGCGCCGGATTCGGGCTGCAGCAGGCCGGCAAAGCCGCCGCAGCGGTCTATCACCTGCTGCGCCAGTTCGAGCACGCCGGTGCCGGCCGTGCCGGTGCGCAGCAGCAGGGCCAGCAGTTCGGCGTCGGCCAGCGCGGCGGGGCCGCGGCCGAGCAGCTTCTCGCGCGGGCGCTGGTCAGCGGGCAGGTCCTTCATGGGGCCTTCTCGGGGGCGGCGTCTAGAATCGAAAGCAGTCTATGCGAGGGGCTCCCCGCCCTTCCTGCCACCTGTGAATGCCCCGCCGTGACTGCCCAGTCCAACCGCGTCCAGCCCGGATCGTTCCTCACGCTGCACTACCGCCTCGCCGGCCCCGACGGCCGCGCGGTGGTGGACACCTTCGCCGACAAGCCGGCGACGCTGTCGCTCGGCAGCGGCCAGCTGGCCCCGGCCATCGAGCAGCGGCTGCTGGGCCTGGAAGAGGGCGCCGAGGCGCAGTTCGAGCTGCCGGCGGGCGCCGCCTTCGGCGAGCGCAACCCCGAGATGCTGCAGCGCGTGAAGCTCTCGCTGCTGCACCAGCTGGGCGACCCCGAGGCCGAGTACGCCGTGGGCGACGTGGTGGAGTTCCCCACGCCCGATGGCCAGGGTGCCTATGCCGGCGTCGTGCGCGAGCAAGGCGAGGGCTGGCTGCTGTTCGACTTCAACCACCCGCTGGCCGGCCAGGCCGTGCGCTTCGACGTCAAGCTGCTGGGAGTGATGTGACCATGACGTCCAAGGGATCGCTCGACGAGATCTTTCTGGCCGAGCCGCGCGGCTTCTGCGCCGGTGTCGACCGCGCCATCGAGATCGTCGAGCGCGCGCTTCAGCGCTTCGGCGCGCCGATTTATGTGCGCCACGAGATCGTGCACAACACCTACGTCGTCGACGACCTGCGCGCCAAGGGCGCCATCTTCATCGAAGACCTGAACGACGTGCCCGCTGGCGCCACGCTGGTGTTCAGCGCCCACGGCGTGCCGCAGTCCGTGCGCGCCGAGGCCGCGCGGCGCGGCTTCCAGGTCTTCGACGCCACCTGCCCGCTCGTCACCAAGGTGCACGTCGAGGTGGCCAAGCTGGCCAAGGAAGGCTACGAGTTCATCATGATCGGCCACAAGGGCCACCCCGAGGTCGAGGGCACGATGGGCCAGCTCACCGAGGGCATCTACCTCGTCGAAGAGGTGGCCGACGTGGCCCAGGTGCAGCCGACGAAGAACAAGCTCGCGGTGGTGACGCAGACCACGCTCAGCGTCGACGACGCGGCCGAGATCCTGGCCGAGGTGAAGCGCGTGTTCCCGCATGTGCGCGAGCCCAAGCAGCAGGACATCTGCTACGCCACGCAGAACCGGCAAGACGCCGTCAAGGTGATGGCGCCGGCGGTCGACGTGGTCATCGTGGTGGGCAGCCCCACCAGCAGCAACAGCAACCGCCTGCGCGAGCTGGCCGAGCGGCTGGGCACCGAGGCCCACATGATCGAAGGCGCGCAGGCGCTGCAGCCCGAGTGGTTCGAGGGCCGCCAGCGCGTGGGCCTGACGGCCGGCGCCTCGGCGCCCGACGTGCTGGTGCAGGCCGTGATCGCGCGGCTGCGCGAGCTGGGTGCCACCAGCGTGCGCCGCATGGACGGCGTGGTCGAGAACGTGCGCTTCCCGCTGCCGCGCGGGCTGGGCGACCGCAGCATGGCCGAGTCGGCGGCGTCTGCTGCCTCCGCTGCGTCGGAATCGTCCCGATCCTGACCACCGCCGACTTCGCGACCCCACCCTCGAAGCCGACGGCGCCCCTGATCAGGCGCCGTCGTCGCATGCAGACCGAACACCGCATCAGGACACTCCCATGCTCGACATCAGCCTCCTCCGCCGCGACCTCGACGGCGTCGTCGCCCAACTGCAGCGCCGCAAGAACCCGCAGCCCTTTCTCGATGTCGAGCGCTACCGCGCGCTCGAGGCCGAGCGCAAGCAGATCCAGACCGCCACCGAAGGCCACCAGGCCCGCCGCAACGCGCTGAGCAAGCAGATCGGCCAGATGAAGGGCCGTGGCGAGGACACCGCCGCGCTGATGGCTGAAGTGAGCGGCATCGCCGACGCCATGAAGGCCGGCGCCGAGCGGCTGGAGCAACTGCAGGCCGAGCTGCAGTTCATGCTGATGAGCGTGCCCAACCTGCCGCTGCCCGGGGTGCCCGACGGCGCCGACGAGAAGGCCAACCAGGAGATCCGCCGCTGGAGTCCTGACGAAGGGGGACCGCGCGCGTTCGACTTCACGCCGCGTGACCACGTCGACCTCGGCGCGCCGCTGGGCCTGGAGCCCGACACCGGCGCGCTGCTGGCCGGCAGCCGCTTCACCTTCTTGCGCGGGCCGGTGGCGCGGCTGCACCGGGCGCTGGCGCAGCTGATGCTCGACACGCACACGCTGGAGCACGGCTACACCGAGTGCTACACGCCCTACATCGTCAACGGCGACATCCTCGAGGGCACCGGGCAGCTGCCGAAGTTCAAGCAGGACATGTTCTGGGTCACGCGCGGGGCTGACGATGGCGATGCGCCGCAGGCCGAGCAGTACCTCATCGCCACCAGCGAGATCCCGCTGACGAACACCGTGCGTGGGCAGATCCTCGACGCGGCGCAACTGCCCATCCGGCTGACGGCGCACACGCCGTGTTTCCGCTCGGAAGCCGGCAGCGCCGGGCGCGACACGCGCGGCATGATCCGCCAGCACCAGTTCGACAAGGTCGAGATGGTGCAGATCGTGCACCCCGAGCACAGCGCCGCGGCGCTGGACGAGATGACGGGCCACGCCGAAAGAATCCTGCAGAAGCTCGAGCTGCCTTATCGCGTGGTGGTGCTGTGCACCGGCGACATGGGCTTTGCGGGCTCGCGCACGCACGACATTGAGGTGTGGATCCCGACGCAGGACACCTACCGCGAGATCAGCTCGGTGAGCAACTGCGACGCCTTCCAGGCGCGGCGCATGCAGGCGCGATTCCGCAACGCCGCCGGCAAGCCGGAATACGTGCACACGCTCAACGGCAGCGGCCTGGCCGTGGGCCGCGCGCTGGTGGCGGTGCTCGAGAACCACCAGCAGGCCGACGGCAGCGTGCGCGTGCCGGCGGCGCTGCGGCCTTACCTGGGCGGAGCGGAATTCCTGCGCGCCTGAGGCAGCAGAAGCGGGGGCGGAGTCGGCATAGAATGCGCGGCTTCGCTCAGCGCGAGACCACGCATTATCGGAGAGGTGGCAGAGTGGTCGAATGCACCGGATTCGAAATCCGGCGTACGGGTCCTCCCGTACCGAGGGTTCGAATCCCTCCCTCTCCGCCAGTACCAGACTTTCGAACCTGCTGAGCGGCCTCAGGCAGCTTGCAGCTCGAAGTGCACGTCCCGCCCCATCGCGGCCGCGATGTTGACCAGCGCGTCCAGCGAAAAGCGCGACACCCGGCCTCGCAGGAGGTCGTTGATGCGCGGTTGGGTCACCCCACATCGCTGCGCGGCGTCCGTCTGGGTCCAGTTGCTCTCCTTGACGATGGCAGTGATGGGACGCGTTCTCCGAGGACGGCGCTGAGGAGTGGGCTCGATGGAGGACCATTTGCGGCGGTCTGCAGCACAGGCCGACGCGCATGCCGCACCGCTTTGCGCCCGTGGTCGTGAATGGCTAAAGTGGCCAAACATCCTGGAAGACCACCATGCGCGTCACCGCCACAGAAGCCAAGAACCGTTTTGGCAGCCTCTGCGCCCAAGCCAAGCGCGAACCTGTGTTCGTGGAGAAAGCCGGCCAGCTCGACACCGTGATCCTCTCGGCCAAGCAATACCAGGCCCTGAAGGCCAACCACGACAAGGCGAGCCGAGCCGCGCGCAAGAAGGCGTTCGAAGCCGAGTACGGTGATTGGATCGCCGTCCAGAACGCTCGTTTCGAGAAGCACGGCATTCCTGGCGCCGACCTGCGCCCGTGGTGAGCAGCCGATGGCCCAGTACGACGTCTTCACCAACCCCAGCAGCAGCGCGGCCGCGGGCATCCCCTCCGTGGTGGTGGTCCAGAGCGATCTGCTGGATGCCTTGGCCACGCGGCTGACCATGCCGCTGGCTGTGCTCGATGTTGCGACCAAGGTGCCGACCGCGCTATGTCCGGTCATCATGGTGAAAGGCCCGCGGCTACACGCGCTGGCGCACTACGCCGCACCTTTGCCCGCGAAGGTCTTGCGGCGACCTGTGGAGAACGTGGCTTCGCAAGCCAGCGCGCTGGTGTCGGCCTTGGACGCGGTGTTGTCGGGTGTCTAGTTCGTACCGATCGGGACGGCCGCTTCGCCGCACCGAGACCAGTGCGGCAGCTGTCCAATCCGGGTCGATAGCCGACTCATGCGAGAGAGGGTGGTTCGAACCCCCTCCCGACCAGTTCAGAAGCCCTCCTCACCGAAGGCTGTTTGGGGCTCCACTCTTCCTGCCCCGCCAGTGAACGACCTTCGAACCTGTTGAGCGTCGTCAGGCAGCTTGCAGTTCGAAGTGCACCTCCCGCCCCATCGCGGTCGCGATGTTGACCAGCGCGTCCAGAGAAAAGCGCGACACCCGGCCTCGCAGGAGGTCGTTGATGCGCGGCTGGGTCACCCCACATCGCTGCGCGGCTTCCGTCTGGGTCCAGTTGCTCTCCTTGACGATGGCGGTGATCTGCCGCATCAACTCCGAACGTGCGCGCAGGTTGGCCGCCTGCTCGGGCGTGTCGGCCAGCGCGTCCCAGACGCTGGCGAAAGACTCCACCGGGGGCGCAGGCTTCTTGCTGGTTTTGCGCTTTGCGGTCTTCATCTATCGCTCCTTGACAACGCGATCCATCGGGTCCGGGCCAATTCAAAGTCGCGAGGGCTCGTGGTCTGGGTCTTCTTCTGGAATGCGTGCAACACAGCCACACAGTCCTTCAGGCGTGTCGTGTAGATCACGCGGTATGTCCCTGACTCGTCCCAGATTCGAAGCTCCTCCACGCCCTTGCCGATGGCGGGCATCGGCTTGAAGTCGTCGGCTGCTCACCGCGCTGGACCTTCTCCAGCTGGTAGCCGGCGTCCTGCCGTGCGTCTTCGGGGAACTCCCGAAGACGCTTGAGCGAGTCGCCGAGGAACCGCACGGGCTTCATGAGCAAATATCTCTAAATGGATAAATGCAAGCAAGCCGCGCCCCTGTTGCTGCGTATCGGGCTGGTTCAGCGTCGTGTGAACTCGCCGAGTGGGCCGAACACCCCTCAGGCCGTACCCACCGGCAAGTTCGCCACCGACCGCAAGTACGGATCGGTCTGCCACTGCGGCGTGCCCGCCAGCTTGAGCACCGGCAACTCCTTCAGCAGCACGTTCAGCGCCGTCGGTGCCACGCGGTGCACCAGCGGTGCGCCCAGGCAGACGTGGATGCCGTCGCCGAAGCCGATCTGCGCCGTGTTGTCGCGGTGGATGTCGAAGCGGTCAGGATGCTTCCAGCGGGTGTCGTCGCGGTTGGCCGAGCCGATGACGGCCGTGACGGCATCACCACGGCGGATCTGCACGCCGCCCAGTTTGCAGTCGCGCGCGGCGTAGCGGTCCACCAGCTGCGCCGGTGCGTCGTGGCGCAGCATCTCCCGCACGGCGTTTTCGGCCAGCGACGGATCGGCGCGCAGCTCGGCCAGCTGCTCAGGATGCCGCAGCAGGTTGAGCAGGCCCGTGGCCAGCAGGTAGGTGGTGGACGCGTAGCCCGCGATCGCCAGGTTCAGCGAGGTCGTGGCCACCTCGTTGGTCTTCAGCCCTTCGGGGCTGACGCTGTCCATCATGCCTTTGAACAGGCCCGCATGCGGGCAGGCCGGGCCGCCGGCGGCCAGCGCCAGGAAGTAGGCCTGCAGCGCAAAGGCGCAGGTGCCCGCCGCGCCCTGGGCTCCGGGCGAGGCGGTGATGTCGTGGCCGTTGATGTAGCCGTCGACCCAGTGCCCGAGCACGCCGGTGGCGTCGGGCATGCCCATCACCTGGAACAGCACCTGCGCCGGCAGCGGCCGCGCGAAGGCCTGCACGAACTCGAAGCGCGCGCTGCCCCGGGTGGCGTCGATGAGCTTGCGCGCCTGCTGCTCGACGTAGGTCTCGATGCCCTGGATGGCGTTGGTGAACAGGCCGTCGAGCAGCGGGCGCACGACGTCGTGGCGCGGCGGGTCCATCATGAACACGCCCGGCCCGAGGTTGACCAGTGCGTCCTGGGGCGGCGGGGGCAGCGCGTTCATCAGCGGGTTGCTCTTGATGAAGCCGTCGGTGTCTTGCAGCACCTGGCGCACGTCGATGTCGTTGAACACCCACCAGCTGCCATAGGGCTGCACCTTCAGCACGGGCGTGTACTGCCGGGCGTGGGCGTAGAAGGGGTAGGGGTCCTTCGAGTAGGCGGCGTCGTGCGGGTTGAAGGGGGTCATCGCGGTCCCTTGTATGGGGCAGGAGTTCAGGGCGCCGGCGGCAAGGCGGCCAGCAGCGCATCGCGCAGCGCGGGCGTGAGCGTCAGGTGCGGCAGGTCTTGCTCAGCGAAATGCCACTCGTCGAAGGCCGAGGGCGCACCGGGCGGAATGGGCGCGCCGGGCGGCAGCGCGACGTCGAGCGCGCTCACGGTGGCGATCGACAGGTTCATCGGCTGCGCCAGTTGCGGCTTCAGGCCGTCTGCCGCCAGCAGCGCCGCCGCCAACGCGACGTAGGGGTTGGTGCTGCCGGGCACGCCGTCCCAGGCCGTGTCTTCGATGCCGGGCGGCTGCGCCGGCAGCGGCGGTAGCGTGTTGAGGCTGTCCTGGCCCGCCGGCAAGGCGCTGCCCAGCCCGTGCAGCGTGCCGCTGTAGCCCTGGCCGTCGTCCCACCGCAGCTGCAAGGCGCCCGGCGCCTCGCGGCGCTGGCCGTCGCCACGGCCGCAGGCCAGTGCCAGCTTGCGCGGGCGTGTCGGGTACGAGCCCACGTCGGCCAGCCGCTGCAGCCAGGCCGTGCGCAGCGGGCTCGGGCCGGCCTGCCAGGCGCCGTTTTCCACCCGCAGCCAGTGGCTCATGAACTGCTGGTTGGCCGTGCTGTTGATGAGCCATGCAAAACCCGCCGCGCCGCCCAGGCGGCTGGCGTTGGCCTGCACGAACCACTGCACCGACAGCGGCGTGTACGCGCCCTGGTGCGGCGTGTCGAGCGTGAAGAAAAGCGCCACCGCGTGCGGCTCGGCGTTGGCGTCCATCGTCGCCATCGCCTGGCGGGCGATCAGGCCGCCCATGCTGACGCCGCCCACCACCACCGGGTCGAGTGCGCGGATCACGCCCATCAGGGCCGCGGCGTTGGTGTCGATCGGGTCGGTACCCTTGGCAAAGCCCAGCAGCACGACATCGTGGCCCTGCGCGCGCATGGCATCGAGCGTGCCGTGCTGGTTCATCATGTCGTGCAGGTAGTCGCAGGCGTAGCCGCCGGGGAAGCCCTCGCACACGATGACGGGGCGCTGCGGTTTCGTGTGGCCCGCCGCCCGGTTGGCATCGGCCTGGAAGACCCAGGCCATGGCCCCGGGAAACGGCAGCGTCAGGTCGGGCAGCGGCGCTGGCGGCGGGCCGATGTCGATGCTGCAGCGGGCTTGCTGTGAACCCACGACCAGTCGCAAGGCCACCTGCTGCACGTCGCTCGCGTAGAACGCGTTGACGATGCCGTCGGCCGGCACCGGCTGCAGGCCGCGGCCGTCGCCGGCGTCGAGCTGCAGCGCCGTCGGGAACGCGCCCTCGCCGACGAAGAAGCGCGGGTCGAGCCACCAGCGCACGACGCGGCTGCGCAGCACCGCCAGCCCGTTGCCGAAGGGCGCGGGCAGCAGCGGCGCCATGCCGAAGGCGCGGCGCGTGATGCCGTCGGCATCGCGCCCCAAGCGGTAGCCGAACGAGGCCAGGGCCAGCGGCACCGGGTCGTCGGGCCGGCGCTGCTGCACAAACGCGGGCCAGTCGACGGCCCGCGCCAGCATCGGCATCGTCGGCTGGTCGGTGGCGGCCAGCAGCGCGCGCTGCAGCTGCTGGCCCAGCTGCTCGCAAGTCATCGGGGCAGCTGTCTCGCTGCCGTCGGGCCAGGCCCAGGTGCCTGGCAGGGTCAGCGTCGGTGCGGCGGCCACGGCCGACATCGCTAGGCCAGCGCCGCCAGCCGGTGCAGCCCGCCAATGCCCGGCAAGAAGCAATACAGGCAGCCGCGGGTGAAGGTGAGCTGCGGCAGGTCGTCGATGACGATGGGGTCGAGCGAGTTCTCGGTGCGGATGACGAAGCGGCCGCCATCACCCGGCTGGAAGCCGAGGATGGGCTCGCGCGTGCCTCGCAGGCCGTGGGTGGAGAAGTCTCGGTTGGCCCAGGTCTGCAGCAGGAACTCGAACTGCGACTCCACATCGCCGCAGACGAAGTAGCCGATCAGCCCGCGCTCGATGCCGTCTGCCGCCTGCCCGGCTTGCCAGGCCGGGCCGTAGGGCATGGCGCGGCGGATCAGCCGGCGCGTGTGCGGCTTGCCCATCACCAGCGCGCTGCGCGGGTTGAGGCGGCGGATGTGCGATCCGATCGGGCAGCGCAGGCCTTCGCGGTCGTCGAGGAAGGCCGGGTGCGCGGGGGTGGGTGCGTAGTCGAAATCGTTCAGGCGCCGGTCGGCCATCTCGGCGGGCATCGGGCCGGGCCGTTCGGCACCTTGGGTCAGCGTCAGCGGCACGCCGTTGCGCCAGCGGCCCATCAGCTTGGCGGCCACCCATTCGGGGTCGACGGCGTAGCGGCGGGCCACGCGCTGCAGCAGCGCCTCGAAGGTGGCCACCTCCTGGCGGATCATGCGCAGCACGCCGTAGCTGGCGTTGTCGCCCAGCTCGGGCGGCACGTCGCCGAGCCAGTTGCCGTCGAACTGGTTGAGGTAGCCCTTGCCGAGCAGGAACTCGCCGGGCCTGGACATCGGCTGCATGTCGGGCTGCTGCTCGCCGCGCTTGCTGGGCACGCCCTCGATGCGCGGCTGCGCGATGCCGTCGCGGTAGCCGAAGTGCACCGCGCCGTGCTCGAAGGCATTGGCGTCGAAGGCGCCGAGCTCGACGAGGCCGTGCTGCGCCACCAGGCCGCGCAGCTGGCGGCTGCGCGCGTCCATCACGGCCATGCGCTGCTCGTCGGTGTACAGCGACACCACCAGGTGCTCCGCGCCCTGGCCGCCGTAGGCCCATTGCGACGGGGCGGCGCTGCCGGTGTCGCCCAGGCTCTCGGCGCGGCGCGCGGCACCGGCCGTGAACGAATCAGGAAAGCTCGCCAACAGCGCCGGTGGCAGGCCCAGCGCCGCCAGGCCGGGCGCCGTGAGGCCCAGCGTCAGGTGGTAGTCGGGCTTGTCGGCCCACGGCGCGGCGGTGGAGATGCGCAGACCCGTGCCGCCCAGCAGCGCGCCTATGAACTGCGCCGTGCCCGAGACGCTGCTGCCGGCCAGCATGAAGTGGCGGGCGTGGCGCGTGTTCACGCCGCGCAGGATGTTGGCCTGCACATCGGCGAAGTCGATCGCGGTCGGGGTGTGCATCGAAGGGCTCCTCACAGCACGCGGCGGCTGTACAGCAGGTCGATCACCGTGGCGTCGGGCAGGGCTGACCACACCGGAATCGGCATGTTGTTGCGCATGACGAAGCGGATGAAGTCACGCGGGTATTGCTGTACCGGCAGGCGCGGCGCACCGGCGACGAAGTCGAGCATGGCGTCGAACACCGGCCCGAGCGTGACGACGAAGTCCATCAGGTAGGACTGCATGGCCTCGTCGTAGCCGGCGGGGT
>JAIYDH010000013.1 GCA_027487585.1 Rubrivivax sp. | reverse complement strand
CCGGTGGGCCCGCTGAAACTCAGCTGGGGCCGCCCGATCCAGGTGCAACGCAACGATAGAATCCAGCGCTTCCAATTCCAGATCGGGACTGCCTTCTGATGAAGACGTTCGTTCGCTCCACCCTCGCGCAAGGCTTGGCTGTCGTGGCCCTTGCCGCGGTCGCTTCCCTGCCTGTTTCGGCCCAGGAGCTCAAGATCGGCTACGTCAACAGCGAGCGTGTGCTGCGCGAAGCCGCGCCTGCGCAGGCCGCCCAGAAGAAGCTCGAGGTCGAGTTCGGCAAGCGCCAGCGCGAGATGACCGAGTCCGAGCAGCGCCTCAAGGCCGCCGCCGACAAGCTCGAGAAAGACGGCCCCACGCTCGCCGCTGCCGACCGCGCCCGCCGAGAGCGCGAACTGGTCGAGCAAGACCGCGACCTACAGCGCAAGCGCCGCGAGTTCCAGGAAGACCTGAACCAGCGCCGCAACGAAGAGCTCTCCGCCGTCGTCGAGCGCGCCAACCGCGCCATCAAGCAGATCTTCGACAGCGAGAAGTACGACCTCATCCTGCAGGAGGTCATCTTCGCCGGCCCGCGCGTGGACATCACCGACAAGGTGATCCGCGTGCTCAACGCGCCGGCCCCCGCCGCGCCGGCTGCCGCGCCGCGTTGACGCCGCAGGCGTCGAACATGGCGCCTGCCGAGCCCGTTCGTCTGGGCGAGCTCGCCGGCCTTCTGGGTGGCGATTTGCGCGGCGACCCCGAACTCCGCATCCACCGGCTCGCGCCGCTGGACAGCGCCGACGAGCAGGCGATCGCGTTCCTCTCGAACCCGCGCTACCAGGCGCAGCTGGGCCAGACGCTGGCGGGCTGCGTCATCGTGTCGCCCGCGCTGGCCGACGCGGCCGCGGCGCGCGGTGCGGCCCTCGTGTGCGCCGATCCGTACCACGCCTTTGCGCGTCTCACCCAGTGGTGGGCGGCACGCACGCGGCGGCCGCCCGTGGCAGGCGTGCATGCCAGCGCGGTGGTGGAGGAGGGCGCCCGCATCGACGCCACGGCCTCGGTGGGCGCGATGGCCTTTGTCGGGCGCGGCGCGCGCATCGCCGCCGGCGCCGTGCTGGGGCCGCAGTGCCATGTCGGCGAAGACGCCGTGGTCGGCGAGCGCACCTGGCTCAAGGCCCGCGTGATGCTCTCCGACGCCTGCCGCATCGGTGCGCGCGGCATCGTGAACAGCGGCGCGGTGATCGGCGCCGACGGCTTCGGCTTCGCGCCGCACCAGGGGCGCTGGGAGAAGATCGAGCAGCTCGGCACCGTGCAGATCGGCGATGACGTCGAGATCGGCGCCAACACCTGCATCGACCGCGGCGCCCTCGACGACACCGTGCTGGGTGTCGGGGTGAAGTTGGACAACCTCGTGCAGATCGGCCACAACGTGCGCATTGGCGCGCACACGGCCTTCGCCGGCTGCGTGGGCGTGGCCGGCAGCGCGCGCATCGGCGCGCACTGCACGGCCGGGGGAGGCGCCATCATCCTGGGCCACCTGGAGATCGTTGACCACGTGCACATCACGGCGGCCACGCTCATCACGCGCTCCATCTTGAAGCCGGGCCAGTACAGCGGCGCGTTTCCGTTCGATGACAATGCGTCCTGGGAGAAAAACGCTGCCACGCTGCGGCAGCTGTACACGCTGCGCGAGCGCCTGCGCGCACTCGAGAAGAAGAACACCTGACGCGCCCGCCACGCGTCGCCGCCGGGGACCGGTTCACACCATGCTCGACATCCAACACATCCTGCGCAAGCTGCCGCACCGCTACCCGTTCATCCTGGTCGACCGGGTGCTCGAGATCGAGCACCACGTGCGCATCAAGGCGCTGAAGAACGTCACCATCAACGAGCCGTTTTTCCAGGGCCACTTTCCGGCGCGGCCGGTTATGCCCGGGGTGCTGATGCTCGAGGCGCTGGCGCAGGCCGCGGCTTTGCTCAGCTTCGAGAGCATGGGCACCGAGCCGGGCGAGGACACGGTGGTGTACTTCGCCGGCATCGACGAAGCCCGCTTCAAGCGGCCGGTGGGCCCGGGTGACCAGCTCATCCTCGAGGCCGCCATCGAGCGCCAGAAGGCCGGCATCTACCGCTACAAGGCACGTGCCACCGTCGACGGCCATCTCGCGGCCGAGGCGTTGCTGATGTGCACGATGCGCAAGGTGGGCTGATGCCGGCGAACGTGCATGCCACGGCGCTGGTCGACCCGGCGGCTGAACTGGCCGACGGGGTGCAGGTCGGCCCCTTCTGCGTCATCGGCGCCGGCGTGCGCATCGGCCAGGGCACGAGCATCGGCGCGCACTGCGTCATCGAAGGACCCACCACCATCGGCCGCGACAACCGCATCGGCAGCCACAACGCGCTGGGCATCGCGCCGCAGGACAAGAAGTACGCCGGCGAGCCCACCGAGCTGCACATCGGCGACGGCAACACGGTCTTCCAGTTCTGCACCTTCAGCCGCGGCACCGCGCAAGATGGCGGCGTCACGCGCGTCGGCCATCACAACTGGATCATGGCCTACGTGCACCTGGCGCACGACGTGCAGCTGGGCAGCCACACCATCCTGGCCAACAACGCCACGCTGGCCGGCCACGTGCACGTGGACGACTGGGCCATCATCGGCGGCTTGAGTGGCATCCACCAGTTCTGCCACATCGGCGCCCATGTGATGACCGGCTTCCAGAGCCACGTGAGCCAGGACGTGCCGCCCTTCATGACCGTGTCCGGCAACCCGCTGGCCGTGCACGGCTACAACGCCGAAGGCCTGCGCCGGCGCGGCTTCAGCAAGGAGCGCATCGGCCTCGTCAAGCAGATGCACAAGCTGCTGTACCGCGAGGGCCTCACGCTCGAGGCGGCCAAGGCCGCGATCGCGGCGCTAAAGGGCACGGTTGAGGGCGGCGACGCCGATGTCGACGGCCTGCTGGGCTTCCTGGCGGCCAGCACCCGCGGCATCGTGCGCTGACGAGCAGGCTATGCAACTGGCGATGGTCGCTGGCGAGGCCTCGGGCGACCTGCTCGCCTCCTTGCTGCTCGGCGGCATCCAGTCCCGCTGGCCCGCGCTGCGCACCGCCGGTATCGGCGGCCCGAAGATGGCGGCGCAGGGCTTCGAGGCCTGGTGGCCCAGCGACAAGCTGGCGGTGCGCGGCTATGTCGAGGTGCTGCGCCACTACCGCGGCATCAAGGCCATCCGCGATGCGCTCGGCGACCGCCTGATGCGCGAGCGCCCGGCGGGCTTCGTGGGTGTCGACGCGCCCGACTTCAACCTCGGCCTCGAGAAGCGCCTCAAGTCAGCCGGCGTGCGCACGGTGCACTTCGTGTGCCCCAGCATCTGGGCCTGGCGCGGTGGCCGCGCAAAGAAGATGGCCGAGAGCTGCGACCACGTGCTCTGCCTCTTCCCCTTCGAGCCCGATCTGCTGGCCGCGCATGGCGTAGCGGCCAGCTTCGTGGGCCATCCGCTGGCCGATGCGATTCCGCTGACGCCGCCGCGTGCGGCCAGCCGCCAGGCCCTGGGCCTGGGTGCTGACGACGAGGTGCTGGCGCTATTGCCCGGCAGCCGCCGCAGCGAGATCCAGTACATCGCGCCGCCCTTCCTGCAAGCGGTGGCGCGGCTCGCGAAGTCGCGGCCGTGCTTGCGCGTGGTGCTGCCGGTGGCGCCGGGGCTGCGCAGCCTGGTCGAGCCGATGCTGGCCGCCCACGCACCCGACGCCGGCGTGCGCCTGCTCGACGGCCAGAGCCACGCCGCGCTGGCCGCTTGCGACCTGACGCTCATCGCCAGCGGCACCGCCACGCTCGAGGCGGCGCTGTTCAAGCGGCCCATGGTCATCGGCTACGCCATGCACCCGCTGAGCTGGCAGCTCATGAAGCGCATGGCCTACCAGCCCTGGGTGGGCCTGCCGAACATCCTGGAGCGCGAGTTCGTAGTGCCCGAGCGCATCCAGTCGCAGTGCCACGCCGAGCAACTGGAGCGCGACGTGCTCGAGTGGCTCGACGACGCGCCGCGGCGCGATCGCGTGGCGCAGCGCTTTGCCGACCTTCACCACCGCTTGCGCCAGAACACGGCGCAGCGGGCCACCGATGCCATCGCGCAAGTCTTCTCGCTCTAGGCCTTTTCGCTTTGAGCAGCTCGGCCTGGGCTGGGACAAACCCGGCCTGGTGGCAGGCGTCGACGAGGCCGGCCGCGGCCCGCTGGCCGGGCCGGTGGTGGCGGCGGCCGTCATCCTGGATGAGTTGCAGCCGATCCGCGGCCTGGCCGATTCGAAGGCGCTGACGGCCCTGCGGCGCGAGCGGCTGTTCGATGAGATCCGCGCCCGCGCGCTGTGCTGCAGCGTGGCCCAGGCCAGCGTCGAGGAGATCGACCAGCTCAACATCCTGCAGGCCACGATGTTGGCGATGCGGCGCGCCGTCGAAGGCTTGCGCCTGCGCCCGCACCGCGTGGTCGTCGACGGCAACCGCGTGCCGGTGCTACCGGTGCCGGTGGCGGCCATCGTGAAGGGCGATGCCAAGGTGGCGGCGATCTCGGCGGCCTCGATCCTGGCCAAAGTGACCCGCGACCGGCTGTGCGAGGAGTTGCACGCCGCCTACCCGCAGTACGGCTTCGACGGCCACAAGGGCTACCCCACGGCGGCGCACCTGGCGGCGCTGCGCGAGCACGGCCCATGCGTCGCCCACCGGCGCAGCTACGCACCCGTGCGGGCCTGCCTGGATGCGGCGGCGGCGCCCGCGCGCGAGGGCGCCGAGTGATCGAACCCCAGCGCGAACCCCAGCGCATCAGCTCGCGCGACAACGCCCTGCTGGTGCGCCTGCGCCGGCTGAGCCAGGACGCCACCGCCTACCGCCGTGTCGGCCAGGCCTGGATCGAGGGCGACCACCTCTGCCGCGCCTTCGTGCAGCGCAGTGGCGTGGCGGCGCAGGCCGTGTTCACCGACGAGGCCTGGCAGCAACCGGCGCTGCGCGCGCTGGCCGCCGGCGCCACCCGCACGGCGCTGGTGCCGGCGGCGCTGTTCGCCGGCATCAGCAGCCTGCCGAGCCCGGCGCTGATGGGTTTTCTGATCGATTTGCCACCCGCTGGCGCGCTGCAGGCCGATGCCGCCACGCTGGTGCTCGACCGCGTGCAGGACGCCGGCAACGTGGGCAGCATGCTGCGCAGCGCCGCGGCCTTTGGTGTGCGGCAGGTGGTGGCGCTCAAAGGAACGGCGGCGCTGTGGAGCCCGAAGGTGCTGCGCGCGGGCATGGGCGCGCATTTCGGGCTGGCGCTGATCGATGGCGCCGAGCCGGCGCTGCTCGATGCGCTGGCCGTGCCGCTGGTGGCCACCAGCTCGCACGCGGGGCTGGAGCTGCCGCAGGCGCCACTGCCCGTGCCCTGCGCGTGGGTGATGGGCCACGAAGGGCAGGGCGTGGACGCGGCCTTGCTCGCGCGCTGTGCCCTGACGGTGCGCATTCCGCAGCCGGGCGGCGAGGAGTCGCTGAACGTGGCGGCGGCGGCGGCGGTGTGCCTGTACGAATCGGTACGCCGATTGCCGCAGCAGCCCGCGCGCTCGCTTGCCGCTCAGTAGATCAGCCGGTCCGGCCGCAGATCGCGCAGGATGGTGGTCGCGATCTCCTCAATGCTCTTGTGCGTGGACGACAGCCACGACACGCCTTCGCGCCGCATCATGCTTTCGGCCTCGCGCACCTCGTAGCGGCAGTTCTCGATCGAGGCGTATTTGCTGCCGGGCCGGCGCTCGTGCCGGATCTGCGACAGGCGCTCGGGGTCGATGGTCAGGCCGAAGCACTTGCGCTTGTACGGCGTCAGCGGCGTGGGCATGCGGCCGCGCTCGAAGTCTTCGGGGATCAGCGGGCAGTTGGCGGCCTTGATGCCGTGCTGCATGGCCAGGTACAGGCTGGTCGGCGTCTTGCCGCTGCGCGACACGCCGAGCAGGATGACATCGGCCTCGGCCAGGTTGCGCGAGCTCTGGCCGTCGTCGTGCGCGAGGCTGAAGTTGATGGCCTCGATGCGGTCGCTGTACTCCTGGCTCTTGCTCACGTCGGTGAAGCGGCCGACGCGGTGGTTGCTCTTGACGCCGAACTCCAACTCCAGCGGCTCGACGAAGGTGCGGAACATGTCCATCACCATGCCCTTGCAACCGCTGCCGGTGAGGATGTCGCGCACGTCCTCGCGCACCAGCGTCACGAACACGATGGGGCGCTTGCCTTCGCGATCGGCCGTCTCGTCGATCTCGGCGCGCACTTGGTGCGCCTTCTCGATGGTGTCGATGAAGGGCCGGCGCACGTGCCGCGGCTTGGCGGCGAACTGCGCGAGGATGGAGTTGCCGAAGGTCTCGGCGGTGATGCCGGTGCCGTCCGAGACGAAAAACACGGTGCGTTCGGGCATGGGCGAGGCCGGTGGGGCGGGCAGGGTGGCAATCAGGTCATCATAAGGAAACAGTCCCTAGAATCGACTGCAACGATCCCACTCATTGCGCCCAGCCGCCTCGACGTGAACCTCACCGGCCCAGAACAAGAAGTCCAAGCCGCCGGCAGCAGGAGAGTCGACGCCGCCCATGCAGCCGCGCATGTGATCGCACCGGTTTTTTCACATCACGGAGCTTTCCCATGGCACAGGCATCGATGGCGACCGCCCTGGTCGTCCCTTTCGAAGAACTGAGGATGACCGACGTCGAGGTGGTGGGCGGCAAGAACGCCAGCCTCGGCGAGATGATCAGCCAACTGTCCGCCAGCGGCGTGCGCGTGCCCGGCGGCTTTGCCACCACGGCACACGCGTTCCGCGTGTTCCTGCGCGAGGGCGGGCTCGAGCAACGCATCAACGACACGCTGGCCAAGCTGGACGTCGACGACGTGCGCGCGCTGGCGGAAGTGGGCGCGATGGTGCGCCGCTGGGTCATCGAGGCGCCGTTTCCGGCCGCCTTCGAGGCCGAGGTGCGCACGCATTACGCGCGCCTGGTGGCCGAGTCACCCGAGGCCAGCTTCGCCGTGCGCTCGTCGGCCACGGCCGAAGACCTGCCCGACGCCAGCTTCGCCGGCCAGCAGGAGACCTTCCTCAACGTGCGCGGCATCGACGACGTGCTGCTGCATATGAAGGAGGTGTTCGCCTCGCTCTACAACGACCGCGCCATCAGCTACCGCGTGCACAAGGGCTTTGCCCATGCCGACGTGGCGCTGTCGGCCGGCGTGCAGCGCATGGTGCGCTCCGATCTCGGCGCAGCCGGCGTGCTGTTCACCATCGACACCGAGAGCGGCTTCCCCGACGTCGTCTTCATCACCGCCAGCTACGGCCTGGGCGAACTGGTGGTGCAGGGCTCGGTGAACCCCGACGAGTTCTTCGTCCACAAGCCGACGCTGGCGGCAGGGCGCTTCCCCGTCATCCGCCGCGTGCTCGGCAGCAAGCTGCAGCGCATGGAGTTCGCCACCGAGGCCGATCGCGCCCTGGGCAGCCGCCTCGTGAAGACGCTCGACACCCCGCCCGAGCAGCGCAACCGCTACGCCATCACCGATGCCGACGCCATCGAACTGGCGAAGTACGCGGTGATCATCGAAAAGCACTACGGCCGCCCGATGGACGTGGAGTGGGGCAAGGACGGCATCGACGGCAAGCTCTACATCCTGCAGGCGCGCCCAGAAACGGTGAAGAGCCAGACCGGCGGCGTCGAGCAGCGCTTCAAGCTCAAGGGCGACCGCAGCAAGACGCCGG
>JAIYDH010000358.1 GCA_027487585.1 Rubrivivax sp. | reverse complement strand
CTCGCGCGTCGAGGTCTTGGAGAAGCCCTGCAGCGCAAACAGCCGGATGGCCGCCATCAGCAGCCGGCTGCGGGCGTCTGCGGCGTCGGGGGCGCCGGGCGGAACGGCGGCGCGAGAAGCGTGGGCGGGTGGATTCACGCCGCGGACTCTAAACCATCAATCAAACGTTTGTTTGAAACACCCGTTTGACACCAGGGAGAACCCTGGTCTGGCTAGAACAGCTCGGCGTCCCTGTTGTCCGGGCTGGCTTCGGTCAGGAGCCCGCGGGCCACCAGATCGGCCTGATGCGCCACCTGGTTGCGGCCGTTCTGCTTGGCCCAGTAGACGGCCTTGTCCGCGCGCTCGAAGGCGGCCGAAGGGGTGTCTTCGGGGCGCAGCGAGGTGAAGCCCACACTCACCGTGATACGGCCTACCCGCGGGAACACATAGTCCGAGACGTTGGTGCGCAGCCGCTCGAAGGCGCTGGCGGCGTCGGCCTCGCTGCCGCAGCGCATCAGTACCACGAACTCCTCGCCGCCAAAGCGGAACAGGTGATCGTGGAAGCGGAAGGTGGAGCGCATCAGGCGCGACAGCAGCAGCAGCACCTCGTCGCCGATCAGGTGGCCGTGGCCATCGTTCACGCGCTTGAAGTGGTCGATGTCGATCACCCCGAGCCAGGCGCTGCCTTGGCCGCGGCTGTGCAGCGCGATTCGGTGGCTGTCGCCGAGCGACGTGTTGGCCGACAGCGACGGGGGCGGCGGCGACGACAACGCGCCCCCCACCAGGCGCAGGAAGCTCTCGTCGAAGGTCTTGCGGTTGAGCAAGCCGGTGAGCGTGTCGCGCTCGCTGTAGTCGAGCAGGGCCTGGAAGTTGCGAAAGATGCGCAGGATGCTGCAGGCCAGGCGCACCTCTTCGGGCCGCAGCAGCAAGTCGGTGTGCAGCTCGAGCACGCCGATGACCTCGAACTCGTTGGCCAGCGGGAAATAGGCCCGCGCCGGCTTTCCATCGACCGTGAAGGCCTCCTGCCGATGCAGACACAAGGCGCGGTCGGCGTCGACATCGATCGCCGGGTAGGCGGACAGGTCGGCCCACAAGGAATCACTTTGCGCCGAGACGTCACCGTCAGCGAGCCGGGCGCGTGTGATCCAGCGGCGATCAGTACCTTCTCCGACGACGCGGTAGATGGCCGCCGAGCGCGGGTGCATCAGGTCGCGCAGGGCGCTGACCAGGCTGACGTCGAGCACATCGCGGTCGCGCAGGCCGGTCAGCTCGGCAAGGTGATCAACAACGCTGGACATCGAAGGCGCTTGATCAGTGGGTCAGGGGAGTGGCGCTGGCGCGTGCAACGTGCATCGCGATCAGGCCGAGCAGTTCCTCTTCAGAGTAGGGCTTGCCGAGGTAATGGTCGACACCCAGTTCCGCCGCATAGTCGCGATGCTTTTGCGCGATACGAGACGTGATCATGATGACGGGTAAGCCGTCTAGACGGGCGTCATTGCGCACATTCCTCACAAGGTCAAAGCCGTCCATGCGCGGCATCTCGATGTCGGAGAGCAACACCGCCGGCCGCTCCTCGGCCAGGCGCTCCAGCGCCTCGAGGCCGTCCTTGGCCGTGACCACGCGGTAGCCTTCGCGCGCCAGCAGCCGCTGGGTGACCCGGCGCACGGTGAGCGAATCGTCGACCACCAGAACCATCGGCGCGCGGGCCGGCTCGGCCGGGGCCAGCGGTGGCGCTGCGGGAGCGGTCACCCGGCTTGCGGCGTGCACCGGCCCGGCGTAGACCGAGGCCAGCGCCACCGGGTTGTAGATCAGCGCCACCGCGCCCGAGGGCAGCAGCGTGACACCTGCCAGGCCCGGCAGCCGCGACAGTTGCCGACCGACGTTCTTGACCACGACTTCCTGGTTGCCGACGACCTCGTCCACATGCACGGCCACACGCTGCGCCGCGCTGCGCACGACGACGACGCTCTGTGTGCGCCCGCTGTTGCCTCCGCGCGTGCCGGCCTGCAGCAACGCCGCAAGCCAGAAGAAAGGCAGCGATTCACCCTGGTACACGAGCGTGCCGCTGTCGTACGCGGCCTCGACTTCGGGTGTCGGTACGCGGCGCACGACCTCGATCAGCGGCGACGGCACGGCCACCGCGGTGCCACCGCAGCGCAGCATCACGACCTGCGTCACCGCTGTCGTCAGCGGCAGCAGCAGGCGAAAGCGCGTGCCGCGGCCCGGTTCACTGTGGGTCTGCACCCGGCCGCCCATGGCCGTGACTTCGGAGCGCACGACGTCGAGGCCGACACCGCGGCCGGCGAGCTCGGTCACCGTCTCGGCCGTGCTGAAGCCGGGCGCGAAGATCAGGGCAGCGAGCTCGTCGTCCGACTGGTTGGCGTCGGGCGCGATGAGCCCGCGCTCGATGCCGCGGCTGCGGATGCGCGCCAGGTCGAGGCCGGCGCCGTCGTCGGCCACCTCAACCGCCACCTCGTTGCCCGACTGCGCCACCGTCACCGTGATGACGCCGCCCGGGCTCTTGCCGCTGGCGCTGCGGTCGGCCGGCAACTCGATGCCGTGGGCCACGCTGTTGCGCAGCAGGTGCTCGAACGAGCCGACCATGCGCTCCAGCACGCCGCGGTCGATTTCGATGCCACCGCCGACAATGTCGAGCCGGGCCTGCTTGCCGGTGTCGCGCGCCGCCTGGCGCACGCAACGGTACAGGCGGTCGGCGGCGCTCTCGAACTCGACCATGCGCGTGCGCAGCAGGTCGTCCTGCAGCTCGCGCGTCAGGCGCGCCTGCGAGGCCAGTTCGTCTTCGGCCGACTGCAGCGTGCGCTGCAGACTGCGCTGCAGCGTCGCCACGTCGTTCACCGACTCGGCCATGAAGCGCGTGAGCTCCTGGAAGCGCGTGAAGCGGTCCATCTCAAGCGGGTCGAAGCCCTCGGAAGACGACTTGGCCGCTTCCACGCGGGCGGCGATCTGCGTCTCGGCCTGCAGTTCGATGTCGCGCAGCTGCTTGCGCATGCGCTCCAGGCTTTCGGTGAGCTCACCGAGCGAGCCTTGCAGCTGCGCCACCGTGCTGTCGATGCGCGAGCGCGTGATCGACACCTCGCCGGCGTTGTTGACGAGCCGATCCAACAGCGAGGCGCGCACGCGCACCGCGGCGGTGGCGCCTTGTGCGGTGGCACCGGCTTCGTCGGCCGCGACCGGCGGGGCTGCGTCGTCGCCGACGAAGCGCTGCCAGTCGATGTCGGCCACCACCACGGCGGCCGGCCGCTCCAGCGGGAGCTCGAGGTCGGTCGTGAGCAGTTCTTCGGCGGCTGCGTCGGCGACGGGTGCGGCCGGTTCTGCAGCTTCCTCAGCGCCGGTGGCAACGGGCTGCAACTCGGGCAGCGCCGGCATCAGCGGCACTGCGGCGGGCGCGGGCATCGCCGCGCCGCGGCGGCGGAGCAGGTCGTAGGCCGACGACATGGCATCTGCCTGCATCAGCAAGGGGTCGACATCGGCAGCGACGACCTTGTCGCGGGCCACCAGCTGCTCGACTGCAGACTCCAGCTGGTGGGCCATCTCGCCCAGGCGCATGGCCCCGGCCAGACGCGCACCTCCCTTGAAGGTGTGCAGCGTGCGCATGCACGCCGCCGGTGCCGACGCGTTGCCCGGATGATCGTGCCACTCGCGCAGGCGCTGCTGCAGCTGCGGCAGCAGTTCGTCTGCTTCTTCCTCGAAGATCGGGAACAGCTCGGCATCAACGGCGTCGAGCTCCTCGGCGGGCCCTGGTGCATCGACGGCGGTGGGCGCGGCGATCGGCATCGCCCGGGCCTCGGTTTCGAGCGGGCCCAGATCGGACTCGGCCTCGGCAAGAAGTGGCTCGTCGTCCGCGAGCTCGGGCTCTTCGAGGGGCATCGGCAGCCGCTCGTGCGCCGCCAGCCGCTCGGTCAGCGCGGGGTCCACCGGTCGCAGGAAGCCGGCGGCGAAGTGGTGCAGCAGGCGCCGGATCTCCTCGGCCACCGCATTGAACAACTCGGGCTCGCCCGGCCGGCCGCGACCCGCAGCGACCGAGTGCTCCAGTGCATGTTCGAGCGAGCGAGACAGGGCCGACAGCTCGGCGTAGCCCACGGTCGCCGAGCTGCCGGCCAGCGAGTGGGCCAAGGCCACGGCGGTGTCGGATACCGGTAGCGCGCGCGGCTCCAGGGCCCATTCGGCGAGCTCGTTGACGAGCCGGCGCGAAAGCTCGTCGGCCTCGTTGAGGTAGATGTTGAACAGCGGAATCGGGATCCGCATATCGCCGATCAGCTTGACCGGATCGTCATCTCCAGCGGCATCGGCGGTGGACTCAGCAGCGGACTCAGGCGCTAACGGCGGCTCGGCATCGAAGTCGAGCACCAGATCGGTGTCGGCCAGCTTTTCGGGCAGCGGCAGGGAAGGCGCTTGCGCCGAGGTGTCGACGGCGAACTCCTGCCCCGGCGGCAGGGGCAGCGTGCGCTGGGTGAACGGGTGGTGCTCGTCGAATTCGCCAAGGTCGATCTTGAGCGCTTCCACGCCCTGGCTGGTCGGCAGCGGTGTCGCTGTCGCGTTCTCAAAGGCCGAGGCGTCGGACGGCAGATCGATCGGGACGTCAGGCTGGCCTTCGGCTCCCAGGCCGACATCACCAAGGGCGAACTCCAGCTCGTCGGCAGAGGGCAGGTCGGGCACCCGGTCTGTCAGCGATCGTGCCGCCGACGCGGATGTCTGCTCCTCGGGCTCGTCGAAGTGCAGCTCGAAGTCCGCTTCGCCGCGCGCTGGCGCGGCGGGCTCGCCATCGAGGCCGCCGTCCACCGAGACCGATCCCAGGCCGCTGTGCGTGGCCGGCGCAGACGCAGACTCTGGGCCTGCCACCGACAGCAGGATGGTCGGGCCCTCAGAGGATGGCTCGGCCGGCAGTGGAGACAGCAGCTGCGCGCGGTCTTCAGGGGCCTCGAGCCCGAACTCTGGAAAGCTCAGTTCGCCGAGGTCGATGTCGGGTTCGGCCTTGGGCTCGGGCACCAGTCCCGGCGTCGCCTGGACGAGGACAGGCGCCTCATCGGGCACCGGCGCCTCGGGCACCGGCGCGTGCAGTGCCACCAGGGGCGGGATCGGCATGCGCCGGCCTTCGAGGCGCAGCGCGTCCGCGGCGCGCGACACAGCCGCGCTTTCGTGGCCAGCCGGCGTGCCTGACGCGATGGCCTCGACCCAATCGCCCATGTACACCAGCGCCTCGGCGGTGAACTCGCGCAAGGGTGCGTCAAGCCGCGCCTCCGAAGCCAGGCGCGCGTTGTAGAGCTGCTCGCACGACCAGGCGGCCTCGCCGAACTCGCGCAGGCCAATCATGCGCGAGCTGCCCTTCAGCGTGTGGAAGGCGCGCCGCACGGTCGTCATGTCGGGCAGGTTGTCGGGCGACGTCATCAGGCGCTCGATCGCCGCCCGCGCGTCGGAAACGACCTCGCGCGCCTCTTCGACGAAGATCTCGCGCATCTCGACATCGTCTTCGAGGCCGGTGCCCCCCACCGGCGCAGGCTTAGGCGGCGGCACCGGGGCCGGCTTGGGCAGCGGCTCGGCGACGACCGGCGCGCTGAGCCCGGCGATCTCGGCCAGCTCGCCTCGCATGCGGGCCCGCGTGGCGGCATCGTTGCCTTCATGCAGGCCGCGGTGTGCGGTGGACAGCAGCTGCGCCAGCTCGAGCTCGTCGGCGGCGGTGGCGGTCTGCGCCAGCTGCTCGGCGTCGCGCGCCAACTGCGCGTCGGGCACGCTGGCGTTGGCAGCGGCTCGCGCCAGGGCCCGCACCTGGTCGACAAGTGGCGCCGCCGCATCGGCCGCCATCGTCATCGGCATCGTCGGCACATCGAGCGACTCAAAGGCCATGGCCCGCTCGGTGCGGCCCATCACGGCCGTCAGGCTGCCTGTTTCGGGGTCGAAGCGGAACAGGCTCTTGGCCAGCTGCGGCTGCACGCTGAGCATGTCGATCAGGAAGCTGAGCGCGCCCAGGTTGTCAGCCAGGCGATCGAAGGTGCCGGTCTGGATGGCGCGCTGGCCATCCACCTCGGTTTGCGCCAGCTGGTCGACGGCATCGCGCATGTGCAGCGCGGCCTGTGATGCCTGGTCCATGCCCAGCACGGACAGCACGCCGCGCATCGAGCCCAGCTGCGCCGGCACGGGAATGAGCACTTGGCGGTCGGCCGGGTTGCGGAAGTACTGGTCGATCTGCTTTTCGACTTCCGACAGGCTGGCGCGCAGCTCGGCCACCACGCTGCCCATGGTCTGGCGGTCGGAGACGCGGCGGTACAGCTCCTCCATCCAGATCTCGAGCGGCTGGGGCTCCGCACCGCGGCGCACGGCATCGATGCGGCCAGCCAGGTGCACCAGGCGCTCGGGCAGGCCGGGCTGGTCGAGCTCGCCGTCCTCGAGCGAGGCATCGAGGAACAGGATGCCGGTGGCGACCTCCATCGCCAGCGCTGGCGGCGGCGGTGCGTTGGCAGCCAGCACCTGGGCCGCGGTGGCCTCGAGCGAGGCGGCCAGCACGTCGCCCGCCGGGAACAGCTTCTGCAGCGACTCGCCCACCAGGTGCATCTGGTCGGCCAGCGGCTGCAGCCTGTGAAGCTCGCCACCGGCCACGGCCGACCAGGCGTCCTTGGCGGCGTGGACACGCTTCCGGGCCTGCACCAGCAGAGCCGGGTCGAAGCGGCCCAGCCGCGAGCTGTCGTAGTCGTCCAGCTTCTGCTCGGTCAGGCGCCAGGCCTGGCGCACGGCGGCCAGGCGCGGCGGCTCACGTCCAGGCTCAGCCTCGCGCGCACGGGCGCAAAAGAACAGCAGGTCCTGTGCGAGCCGGTCCGACGGCGCGGTCGCGCCCTTGGTGCTGGCGCGCAGCTGCGCCAGCAGCCGCGAGGCCAGGCGCTTGGTGTAGACATCGGGCTGCAGCAGGCCCGAGGCCTGGGCCTCGAACACCGCAGCGGCCAGCTGCCACAAGCAGCCCTCCTGCGGCTGGCCCAAACGGCGTGAGCCGGCGCCGAGATCGGCGCACAGGTTGCTCATGCGGGCCAGCGCGGGGCCGGACTCGCGCATCAGCGCCAACACCTCGGCCTCCATCTGGCCCCGCGCACCATCGTCGGCGTTGCGCGGCTGCGCCGCTTCGTCTTGCGGCAGCTCGCGCCATTGCCAGTCGGTCTGCCACAGGTCGGCCGGGTGCACGCGCTGCGCGCCTGCGAGCTGCAGCGCGTCGCGGTACTGCGGGAACAGCATCACCGGACTGACGCTCTTGCGCGCCAGCAGGCGCGCGACGTAGTCGAGCAGGCCGAACGACACGCGTTCGATCACGTCGACGGCCTTGGCGTCGATGAGCGCCGGCTTGGCCACCAGCCGCTGCACCGCGCTCTCGGCCGCGCGCAGCACGGTGGCCACGGCCGGCAGGCCGACGAGTTCGAGCGCACCTACGCCCTGGTGCAGTTGTGTGCGCGCCGCGCGCAGCGTCGAGGAATCAACGGCGTCGATGTCGCCGCCGGCGGCAGCCTCGTTGTCCTTGACGTAGCGGCGCAGCGCCTTGATAGCGCTCTCAAGTGAACGCCGCAACTCGCCGTGCACCCAGGCCAGCGCGCTCAGATCGTCGCCAGGCGTCGGGTCGAAGTCGACCGGGCCGGTGTCTTGGGAATCGCGCATGGGCTGGGCTGGGTGTGTCGGCAGGCCGCGTCAGGCGATCTTGAAACGCGAGACCGAGGTCTTCAGCTCTTCGGCGGTGCGCGAAAGCTCGCGCACCATCTGCGCCGTCGAGCGCGTACCTTCGGAAGTTTGCTCCGTCACGGCGAAGATGTGCTGGATGTTCGCAGCCACTTCGTTGGCCTGCTTGGCTTCTTTCAGCGCCTCCTCCGAGATGCGCGAGATCAGGTCGGCAAGCTCCCGGGTGACGCGGTCGATGTCGCCCAGTGCCGCACCGGCGGCGTCGGACAGGCGCGCGCCCTCGACCACGCCCTGCGTGCTGCGCTCCATGGCGCCTACGGCGTCTTGGGTATCGGTCTGAATGACGCGCACGATGGCCGCGATCTGCCGCGTCGCATCGGCCGAGCGTTCGGCCAGACGCTGCACTTCCTCGGCCACGACGCTGAAGCCGCGGCCTGCTTCGCCCGCACTCGCCGCCTGGATGGCGGCGTTCAGGGCCAGCACGTTGGTCTGTTCGGTAATGTCGGAAATCAGCTCGGTGATCTCGCCGATCTCCTGCGAGCTCTCGCCCAGGCGCTTGATGCGCTTGGAGGTTTCCTGAATCTGGTCGCGGATGGAGTTCATGCCGCCGATGGCGTTGTTCACCGCCGACAGGCCGGACTCTGAGGCCTTCAGCGACTCGCGCGCCACCGCGGCTGTTTCCTGCGCCTGTGCCGACACGTCGTTGATGCGGCCGGCCATCTGCAGCACCTCGTCGCCGGTGTTGCGGATCTCGCGCAGCTGCTCGGTCGAGGCCGCCAGCAGCTCGATCGAGGTGCTCTCGACCTGCGCCGTGGTTTCCGTGACGCGGCCCACCGTCGTCTGCACCTGCTCGACCAGCGTGCGCAGTTCTTCCACGGTGTAGTTCACCGAGTCGGCGATGGCGCCGGTGATGTCTTCCGTCACCGTGGCCTGCTGCGTGAGGTCGCCTTCGGCCACCGTCTGCAGTTCGTTCATCAGCCGCAGAATGGCCGCCTGGTTGGCGTCGTTCACGCGCTTGGCTTCCTGCTCCTGGCGCTCGGCCTCCTGGCGCTGGCCGTCGGCGGCGCGTGCGCGGGCGGTCTGGTCGATCACGAACAGGCGCAGCAGGCCGAAGGCGCCCGCGGCCAGCGCCGCCAGTGCCACCAGACCCAGCAGCAGACGCCAGCCACCGAAGCCCCCCGAACCGGCGAGGCCCTGCTGCAGCGTGTCGAGGCCGCGGCGCAGCGGCTCGGAGTCGGCGACGATGGCGCCCTGCGCCTCGCGCGCGGCCACCAGGCCCTGCAGGTTGGACAGGATGGCGCTGGCCTCGGTGCGGGTCTTCTCGTACTGCTGCAGCAGCAGCTGCAGCTTCTCGCGCGTCTGCGCGTCGCGCGTGCCCGGCAGGCGCAGCTCGGCGTTGCCCTGGATCACGCCCTCGGCGATCTCCTTGAAGGAGTTCAGGTCCTTGCCGAGCAGGAACACGGCCTCGGCGCTGACGCCCTCGCTGGTGAGGAACTCGTTGGCGCTCTTGCCGATGCGCTGGGTCAGCATCACCAGCTGGCCCACCGCCGACAGCTCGGCGGCCGAGGCGCCGCTCTGCAGCTTCAGCGAGCTCACCGTCTCGGCGGTCTCGAGCAGGTCGCCGCTCTGGCGGTTGATGGCGCGCAGCGCCGAGCCCACCTGGGTGAGCGTCTGCTGCTGCGTCAGCACGATGGCCGCGTTCCTCTCGGCCTTGTCGACCAGCGGCAGCAGCGCGGCCACCTGTTCCTGCAGCGCCCCGGGCGCGGCCGCGACATCGCCTTCGCCGGTGGACAGGCTGCGCACGTTCTGCGTCAGCACGCCGACCGATTCGCGCACTTCAGGGAACGATGCCGCGCTGCCGACGATGGCCTGCGACACCGACTTGGCCAGCCGCTGCGACTGCGTGGTCGCCTGGCCGGCCGCCGCCACCTGGCTGGCGCTGCGGTTGGCCGACGTGATGGCGAAGATGGCGGCCAGCAGCAGGCCGGCCAGACCGGCGCCGAAAAGGATGACCATCGCACGCTGCTGGCGCTCCAGCGGCCAGGCGCCGACCACGGGCAGGCCACTGTGGAAGGTGTCGCTCTCCTCGCTGCTGCCGGCCAGGCGAGTCTCGCCGAACTCGGCCGCCAGTTCCGACGGGGCGGCCTCGCTGATGATGGAGTTGCCGTCGTGGCCGTCGCGCTCGCCGGGCGTGATCGTGCTCTGGCCCAGGCGCACCGTCACCTCGCCGGGCGCGGGTGGCGACAGTTCGTCGAACGGCTCTGACGCCGCGGGCTTGTCGGACTCTGGCTTGGCGCGACCGGCACCCTTGATGCGATCCAGAAAGCTCATGGCGTCCTCTTCATTGCTCGTGTGTCGGTTCGAAGTCGAGCGGCACCGTGACGCCGCCGATGTCCATCGGAACCCGTTCGCGCGGCGCGTTCATG
>JAIYDH010000183.1 GCA_027487585.1 Rubrivivax sp. | reverse complement strand
GCGGTGATCGTGATGCTCGCGGCGCTGCCGGTGGGCAGCAACGCGCTGATCTTCGCGCAGCGCTACCGCGGCGAAGCGGGCACGCTCGAGGCCGAGGCCACGGCGGCCATCGTCGTGTCGACCGTTGCGTTCGTCGGCACCGCCGCACTGTGGCTGGCGGTGCTGGGTCTTGTCGGCGCACTGCCTGCGGACGGGCTGAGACAATGAGGCCATGAATGCGAGCGACGACACCAGCGTGCTGATGACCACCCTCGGCGCCGCCGCCCGCGCGGCAGCCACGCGCATGGCCGCCGCGCCCACCGCGGCCAAGGACGCGGCCTTGCGCGCGCTGGCGCGCCGGCTGCGCGAGGCCGCCGCGCCGCTGGCCGAGGCCAACGCGCTGGACCTCGCCGCCGCGCGCAGCGCCGGCCTGGCCGAGCCGCTGGTCGACCGGCTCAAGCTCACGCCGGCCATCATCGCCACCGTTGCCGAAGGCTGCGAGCAGATCGCCGCCATGCCCGACCCCATCGGCGAGATCACCGGCGTCAAGCGCCGCCCCAGCGGCATCAGTGTCGGCCAGATGCGCGTGCCGCTGGGTGTGTTCGGCATGGTCTACGAGAGCCGGCCCAACGTCACCATCGAGGCCGCCAGCCTGGCCATCAAGAGTGGCAACGCAGCCATCCTTCGCGGCGGCTCCGAGGCCATCCACAGCAACCGCGCACTGGCCGCATTGGTGCGCGCCGCACTGCTGGAGGCCGGCCTGCCCGAAGACGCCGTGCAGCTGGTACCCACCACCGACCGCGCCGCCGTGGGCGCGCTGATCACGATGCCGCAGTACGTGGACGTGATCATCCCGCGCGGCGGCAAGGGCCTCATCGAGCGCATCAGCGCCGAGGCGCGGGTGCCCGTGATCAAGCACCTCGACGGCAACTGCCACGTCTACGTCGACGCCGATGTCGACATCGACCTGGCGCTCAAGGTGACCGACAACGCCAAGACGCAGAAGTACAGCCCCTGCAACGCCGCCGAGAGCCTGCTCGTGCATGCGGCGCAGGCAGCAGCCTTCTTACCGCGCATCGGCGCCGTGTTCGCGGCCAAGGGTGTTGAGATGCGCGGCTGCCCGCGCTCGCTGGCGCTGTTGCAGGGCTTGCCCAAGCTGCTGCCGGCCACCGAGGAAGACTGGGCCACCGAGTACCTGGCACCCATCATCAGCATCAAGGTGGTGGACTCGCTCGACGAGGCCATGGCACACATCGGCCGTTACGGCAGCCACCACACCGATGCCATCCTGACGACGAACCACGGAGCAGCGATGCGCTTCCTGCGCGAGGTGGATTCCGCCAGCGTGATGGTGAACGCCAGCACGCGCTTCGCCGACGGCTTCGAGTACGGCCTGGGCGCCGAGATCGGCATCAGCACCGACAAGTTCCACGCCCGCGGGCCGGTGGGGCTGGAGGGGCTCACGTCGATGAAGTGGGTCGTGCTGGGCCAGGGCGAAGTGCGCGGCTGACGCCAAAGTTGTACGACATGGGCTGGTTGCTGCTGGCGCTGGGCGCGCTGCTGATGTTCTGGGTGGTGGGCGCCAACAACCGGCTGATGGGCTTGCGCAACGAGCTTGCCTCGGCCTGGCAGCGCCTGTCCGAGGCGCTGGTGCCGCGTGATGCGGTGGTCGAGCCGCTGGTGGCGCTGCTGCGCCGGCCCATGGCCGCCGAGCAGGGCGCGCTCGATGCCTTCCTGGCGGCCGCGGCGCAGGCCCGGCAAGGCGGCGCGGCTCTCGGCGCGCGGCATTTCGATGCCACGCTGGCGCGTCAGTGGGTGGTGGCCGAGTCGGCACTGGCCGTGGCCGCCACGCGGCTCTTGGCGCTGCTGGAGCAGCACACCGAACTGCGGGCCGATGCCGAGGTGGCGCCGCTGCTCGCGGCCTGGCACGAGGTGCAGCCGAAGCTGGCCTATGCGCGCCAGCGCTTCAACGAGGCCGCCGAGGCGCACGACAGCGCCATCGCGCTGTTCCCGACCACGCTGCTGGCGCGTGCTTTCGACATGGCGCCAGTGGGGCGCGTGTAGCGGCTGCAGCTGCGGTTCAGGCTCTCAGCCGCGGCCGAGGGTGCTGAGCGGCGTCAGGCGTTCCGACGGCGGCAGATCGACATCGCCGTCGAACTCGGTCGCGATCTGCATGCACACCGCGCGGCACAGCGTGGCGGCGCGCTCGCTGCCGATGCGGTAGTAGATCTGCGTCGCATCGCGCCGGCGCGACAGCACGCCGGCGCGGTGCAGCGTGGCCAGGTGCTGGCTCATGTTGGGCTGCGTGGTGTCGATCTCGGCGAGCAGCTGCGACACGTTCTTCTCGTGCCCGCACAGCGCGCTGATGATCTTCAGCCGGATCGGTGTCGACAGCAGCCTGAAGAGCTCGGCCGCCGAGTCGAACACGACATCGGACTCGTCGTTGGCAGAGGCCGCAGGGGCGCGGGCCGGGGACGTGCTGTTCATGTGCGGGCCTTTGTCTGGGGCGCGGCGGGCGCCAGATCGAGCAGTTCCATCACGTCCTCTTCGAACATCTCGCCGGGCAGCAGCTGCAGCAGGCGGCCGTCGCGGCCGACCACGGCGGTTTGCGGGATCAGGTTGCGCGGGGCCATGGCGGCGGCCATCGGCGCGACATCCTGCGTGATGTCGAAGCTGTAGCCCTGCGCGCGGGCGTAGCGGCGCACGGTGTCGGCGTCGCGGTCGCGCGCTACACCCAGCACCTTCAGCGGCGCGCCGGCGGCGCGCGCGGCCTGCTGCAGCTTCTCGACGTGCTGGTTGTGGCGGCGGCAGAAGGGGCAGGTCGTCGACCAGAACACCACCACGCCGACCTGGCCCTGCCAGTGCGCTGCATCCAGCCGCCGGCCGTCGAGCAGCGTGACGGCGGGCCAGGCCACAGCCTCGCCCTTCTGCGCCGCGGCGGCGCGTGCGCGCGGCACGACGCCAGCCGCGGCCAGGGCCAGCGCGGCCAGCACGGGGCGGCGGGCGAGCGTCTTGGCGGGTGTCATGGCGGGCTGCGCTCCATCAGCAGGTAGGTGTTGTAGGCGTTGATGCGGTTGGCCGCCTTGAACAAGGGCAGGTGCTCGAAGCGCGACCAGTCGGCCTTGGCATAGGCCTCGTCGAAAGGCTCGAGATTGCGAGCGGCCTCGCCCATGGTCGCACGAAGATGCTGCAGATAGTCGCGCGTGAGCTGCAGGTCTTCGGCGGCCTGCCGCGACACCGGGCCGTGGCCGGGCACGATGGTGGCCACCTTCAGCGCCAGCAGGCGGTCGAGCGCCTGCACCCAGCGCCCACTGTCGGCCTGGCCGACGAAGGGGATGCGGCCGCGGAACACCAGGTCGCCGGCGAACAGCACGCCGCTGGCGGGCATCGCCACCACCAGGTCTTCGGCCGTGTGCGCCGGCCCTGCAGGCTGCAGCAGGAACTCGACACCGCCCAGGCGCAGGATGGTCGGCCCGGCGATCCAGCGGTCGGCCGCCACCAGCCGCGTGGCGCCGTCGATCCAGGGCGCCAACTCGTCGCGGCTGGCCTTCAGCCGCTGCTCGGCGGTGTCGCTGTTCAGGTACACGCGGCCGGCCTCGTGGCCGATGATCTCGACACCGCGCTCCTTGAAGACCTGCAGGCCGTAGATGTGGTCGGCGTGGTAGTGCGTCACCACCAGCATCTTCACCGGCAGCGGCGTGATGCGGGCGATGGCCTCGAGCAGCTCGCGCGCCAGCGCCGGCGAGCCAAGGGCGTCGACCACCAGCACCCCGGCCGGCGTGACCACGAAGCCGGCATTGCTGATGAAGTTGCGGTTGGCCGCGCTGCCCAGGGCCGACTCGCCCTGCACCATCCACACACCCGGTGCCACGGCCTGCGGCTGCACGGCGGCGGCTTGGGCCGACACCAGCGTGGCCGCCCCCAGCGCAGCCTGGACCGCCAGCGCGGCAGCCACGCGAGCGCAAGCCACCCGGGTCTTCACGAGTCGTGCCATCGACCTGGAACCGTACATTCGCATGGAGTGATATTAAAGGCCGTGCCCTCAGTGATGGCAAGCCTGTTCGACAAGGGTTCGGCCCCGGGTCGGAGGCGGCCGGTGCCCGCGCACAATATTCACCGTGCCGGCACACCGGCCTCTGTTGCCGCCTGAGGAGACATCGACGTGAACCGAATCAAAACCGTGGTGGCCGCCGCCGCCACCGTCAGCGCCTTGTGCGCGCCCTGGGCCGTCCAGGCGCAGGCCACCGCCCCCGACATGGTGCTCGCCCGCAACCTGGCCGCCACCTGCGCCAACTGCCACGGCACCAACGGCAACGCCCGCGGCGACATGAAGCCACTGGCCGGCATGGCTGCCGACAAGCTCATCGCCATGATGGCCGACTACCGCGCCGGCAACCAGCCCGCGACGATCATGCACCAGATCGTCAAGGGCTACACCGAAGAGCAGATCAAGCTGATCGCCGCGCACTT
>JAIYDH010000146.1 GCA_027487585.1 Rubrivivax sp. | reverse complement strand
GGGCGCGTCGGCCGCGCCGGTGGTGATCGGCTTCACCGACAAGTGCCCGCTGCCGCGCTTGCCGAAGCGCAGCTCGGCCTCGGTGTCGCTGCCGCTGAAGTGGGCGTGGCGGAAACGCGGGCCCAGCCAGCCTTTGATGAGCGCCAGGCCCTCGTCGGGCGCGTGGTTGTGGGTGAGGTCCTTGGTCGCGTGGCGGCTGACGAAACTGAGCACCGGGCCGCCGCGCAGCTGCACGGGGCGCACGGTCACGCGCTGCAGGTCGGCCTCGGCACCGGCGCCACCAGCAGCAGGGCGCAGGCCCGAGAGCACCAGCTTGAGCCAGCTGCCCTGGCGCTGCTGCTCGCGCAGCAGTTGGATGAAACGCCCGCGCGCGGGGTCGTCGGAAGGGGTCGGCTCGGTCACGGCGGCATTGTCGCGCCGGGCAATCACAATCCGCGGCCATGCAGCCCAGCGCCTTCGACACCGCCCGCCTGGCCTTCGAGGCCGGCCTCGCCGCGCAGCAGGCCGGCCGGCTGGACGAGGCGGCCACGCAGTACCGCGCGTCGCTGGCCGCCCTGCCCGGGCGGCCTTCCACGCTCACCAACCTGGGCGCCACGCTGCTGGCGTTGGGCCGCGCCGACGAGGCCCTGCCGCTGCTGCAGCAGGCCACCGAGGCCGCCCCCACGCACGCCGAGGCCTGGGCCTACCTGGGCGAGGCGTGGCTGGCCCACGCGCAGCCAGCACAGGCTCTGCAGGCCTACACCCGGCTGCTCGCCCTGTCTGCGACCGGCTCCGCCGCGCAGCCTCGCGCGGCCTTGCGCCAGGCCGAGTGCCTGGCCCGCCTGGGCCGACTCGAAGAAGCCGCCGTCGCGGCCGACGCACTGGTGCAGCGCCACGCCGATTGGGGCGAGGCCTGGCTGCTGGCCGGATCGATCCGCAAGGATCTGGGCCGCTTCGAGAGCGCCGCTGAAGCGCTCCAGCAGGCGCAGTCGCTGGGCGCGAACGCGGACCAGGCCGCGTACGCAGGCTGGCTGCTGGCCGGCCTGCGCGGTGCGCACGATGCCGAGGCGCCGCCGCTGCCGCCGCCCGGCTACGTGGAGGCGCTGTTCGATGGCTACGCGGCCGACTTCGACCGCCACCTTGACGAACTCGAATACAGCGCGCCTGAACAGCTGCTCGGCGGCCTCGTCGGCCGCCGCTACGCGCGCGCGCTCGACCTCGGCTGCGGCACCGGCCTCGTAGGCCGCGTCGTGCGGCCGCTGGTCGACCAGCTCGACGGCCTCGATGTCTCGGCCGCCATGCTGGAGCGCGCCCGCGCCACCGGCGCCTACCACGGGCTGCACCAGGCCGAGCTGCTGGCGCATCTGCAGCAGCAGGCGGCCGGCAGCATCGATCTCGTGCTGGCCGGCGATGTGTTCATCTACGTCGGCGCGCTCGATGCGGTGTTCGCCGCCGTGCGGCGCGTGCTGGCGCCCGGCGGCGTGTTTGCGTTCAGCGTCGAAGAGGCCGCGACGGATGTCGACTTCGAGCTGCGCGCCACCGCGCGCTACGCCCACTCGGCGCGCCACCTGGGCGAGCTGGCCACGCGCCACGGGCTCGTGCCGCACGCGCGCGAGTGGCGCGGCACGCTGCGGCTGGAGCAGCGTCAGCCGTTGGCGGGCCTGCTGCTCTGGCTCTCGCCGGCCACGGCCCCGGGCGGGGCCTGACGCGCCCCACGCGGCACCGGCGCCTCGGCGCGCTGTGCTGCCACCGTGGCCCGCAAGGCCTCGGCCAGCGCCAGCTTGGCCTGCACCGGGGCATCGACACCGGCCTGCAGCAGCCAGCCGGCCTCTTGCTCATCGAGCGCCTGCGCCACGATGCGGATGCCCGGGTTCAGCGTGCGCGCGGTCTCGATCATCGGCCGCACCGTGGTGCTGTCGACGGCCGTGACCACCAGCACCGCGGCCTCGGCGATGTGGGCCTGGATCAGCGTGGCCGGATCGGTGGCGTCCCCGTACACCGCCGCGCGGCCGGCGGCGCGCAGTTCCTCCACCAGCGCGCGGCTGCGTTCCACCACCACGCAGGGCACCCCATCGGCGGCCAGGTTCTCGGCCAGGCGGCGGCCGGCAGCGTCGTGCCCCACCAGCACCACGTGGCCGGCGAGGAAGCGCGCCTCGGTGCTGCGGGGCAGCTCGGTCAGCGGGTCGTCGCGCTGCTCGAACTGCCGCGCCCGCGCCGAGCGGGCGAGGATGCCGCGCTGCAGCGGCTCGACCAGGCGGAACAGCGCCGGGTTCAGCGCGATCGACAGCAGCGCGCCGGCCACCACCAGGCTCATGGCCTCGGGCGGCATCAGGCCCAGGCTGGTGGCCAGGGCGATGAGGATGAAGCTGAACTCGCCGATCTGCGCCAGGCTGGCCGACACCGTGAGCGCGGCGTTGAGCGGGTAGCGCAGCGCCAGCACCAGGGCCGCCGCGGCGAGCGACTTCCCCACCATGATGATGGCCGTGACGGCCAGCACCTGCAGCGGCCGGTCGAGCAGCACCTGGGGATCGAACAGCATGCCCACCGAGACGAAGAACAGCACCGCGAAGGCGTCGCGGAAGGGCAAGGAGTCTTCAGCGGCGCGCTGGCTGAACTCCGATTCGCGCAGCACCAGGCCCGCGAAGAAGGCGCCCAGCGCCACGCTGACGCCGAACACCACCGATGCGCCATAGGCGATGCTCACCGCCACCGCCATGACGCACAGCGTGAACAGCTCGCGCGAGCCGGTGCGCGAGATCTGCCACAGCACCCAGGGCAGCACACGGCGGCCCACCACCAGCATCAGCGCGACGAAGCCGCCCACGGCCAGCAGCGTCTTGCCGAGTGCGGCGCCCAGGCTCCCCGCGCTCACGCTGGCCGGATCGCCGTTGAGCTTGGCCAGCACCGGCAGCATCACGAGCACCAGCACCATGGCCAGGTCTTCGACCACGAGCCAGCCCACGGCGATGCGGCCGTTGGGTGTTTCGAGTGCGTTGCGCGCCTCCAGCGCGCGCAGCAGCACCACCGTGCTGGCCACCGACAGCGAGACGCCGAACACCAGCGCCGCCGCCAGCGGCCAGCCCCAGGCGTGGGCGAGCGCCGCGCCCATGGCGGTGGCCACGCCCATCTGCACCACGGCGCCGGGCACGGCCACCTTGCGCACGGCCATCAGGTCCTTGATGGAGAAGTGCATGCCGACGCCGAACATCAGCAGCATCACGCCGATCTCGGCCAGTTGCTGGGCCAGGGACACGTCGGCCACGAAGCCCGGCGTGTGCGGGCCGATCACCACGCCAGCGGCAAGGTAGCCCACCAGCGCCGGCAGCTTCAGGCGGGCGGCAATGAAGCCCAGAACAAGGGCCAGGCCGAGGGCGGCGGCCAGGGTAACGACGAGGGGCATCTCGGGGTGCATGGCCCCGAGCATGCCGGAAAGACGCTCCCCTTGGGCTGGCGGGAGATGGGCCAAGCCACTCGCGCGGATCCGGCTCTGCCGGTCCGTCGCGAGGCGGCCCCCTCGGGGGGTAGCGAGCGCAAGCGAGCTTGGGGGCTAGATTTCTCCGCCGAAGCGCTTGATGAGGTTGTCGATGTATTTTTCGACGAGCCCCTCGAACTCGTTCTTCACCACCGGCACCACCACCATCTTCATCAGCCCGGGCAGCGGCGTGTCCACCGTGCCGGCGATCTTGAGCTCGAGCGCGGTGCCCTTCTTGGCCTTGCTGATCGTCCAGCTGCCGCCCACCAGCGCGTTGCCCACGCCCTTGACGGGCGTCCAGACCACGCTGCCCTTCTTGCGGTCGGACACGTACTTGCTGGCGTAGACGGTCTGGATGTTCACCTGCGCGGTGCCGACCTTTTCCATCTCCCAGCGGTAGACGCCGCCGCCCTGGTCGACCAGCTGGTCGACCTTCGGGAAATGGCTCACCGAGGTGGGCACGTCGGACAGCACGTCGAAGACCTCGTCGAAGGCGGCCTTCACGGTGAACTCGTAGCCCAGGTCGATCTCGACGCTCACGGCCATGGTGTTGCTCCTGCTTCAGTGATGGATTCAGAATTCGGGCTCGCCAGCCCAGGGCAGCATCATCGTCAGCCAGGTGAGCTTGTCGAACTCGGGCTCGAAGCGGTCGATGATCTCTTGCGGCTCGGGGCACAGCTTCTCGTCGGTGATGAGGCCGAACTGCACGCCGCCGCCATAGCTGAGGATGCTGACGCCGACGCCGATGTCGCCCGAGGCCGGCACCCAGAACATGGTCTGGCGCAGCGTGCTGCCGCAGAACTTGAGCGGCACCGCCGGGCCCGGCACGTTGGTCATCACCGCGGTGGCCTTCTTGGCGAACAGGCCGAGGATCATGTCCTGCACCGGCTTGATGAACAGGCCGCTGACCGAGAGCACCGCAAACGCCAGCAGCGGCTGGTAGCTGCCCTTCATCTCGCTCATGCGCTGGTGCACGGCATAGACGCGCTCGATGGGGTTGGCGATGCCCACCGGCAGCACCAGCGGCGCCAGGCCGAAGCGGTTGCCCAGCTGCCAGGCCTTGTCGAGCGGGCGCAGGTTCACCGGCACCATGGCGCGGATCTCCTTGCCCGCCGGGTCTTGCCCCTGGGCGGCGAGCCAGCCGCCGATGGCGCCGGCGGCGCAGGCCAGCAGCACGTCGTTGACGGTGCAGGACAAGCCCTTGCCGATGGCCTTGACCACCTCCAGCGGCATCGGCTCGCTCCAGGCCACCACCTTGCGGCCCACCGGCTTGCCCTTCAGCAGCGTGGGCGAGTCGTCGGGCATCAGCGCCAGCGCGGCCACGTCTTGCGCCACCTGCAGGCCGCTCTTGGCCATGCCCATGCTGGACAGCAGCGGCTGCGTCGGGTTGGCCAGCGCCTCCATCGACTTGCCGACCCCGCTGCCGTACATGCCGATGGCCTTGACGGTGAGGTCGGTGAGCGGCTTGAGCACGGCGTCGGCGAGCCAGTCGTGCTCAGGCGCCTCTTCCACCGCCTGTTTGCGGCGGCGCTTGGGCGGATCGGCGCCGCCGTCGGTGATGCTCATCATCACGCTGATCAGCGCGATGCCGTCGCCGATGCAGTGGTGGATGCGCGCCACGAGTGCGCTGCCGCCCTCGTAGTGCTCCACCAGGTGCATCTGCCACAGCGGGCGCGCGGGGTCGAGCGGCGTGGTGGCCAGCTCGCCGCAGGCGCGCTGCAGCGCGTGGCGCTCGCTCTCGCCGGCGCGGGGCTGCAGCGCCAGCGGCACCACGTGCTGCGTGATGTCGAACTCGGCATCGTCCACCCAGGCGGCGCCCATGGCGTCGGCCACGGCCTTCTGGCGGAAGCGGTCGTACTGCAGCAGCTTGGCCCCGATGCGCTCGCGCAGGGTCTCCAGCGTGAGCGCCGGGGTGAGCAGCCAGACGCCGACGATCATCATCAGGTTGACGTCGTTGTCCATGCGCAGCCAGGCGGTGTCCACGCGCGACATGCGTTCGGTACGCAGGCCGGCGGTGGGGCTGCTCTGCGGCATGCTGGCGACGCCGTTCATCGGGTTTCTCCTCGGCTGCGGGTGCCTGGCTCGGCCCCGGGGTGGCGGACGATGCTGTGTAGCATGGCCAGCGTCAAGACCAGACTCTCCCGGGTGCCCCCATGGCCAATCTCAAAGCCACGTTCGAAGCCGCCGTCGTTGCCAGCAAGCAGTTGCCGGAAAAGCCCGACAACATGACGCTGCTGAAGATCTACTCGCTGTACAAGCAGGCCACCGAGGGCGACGTCGAAGGCAAGCGCCCCGGCTTCACCGACATGGTGGGCCGCGCCAAGTACGACGCCTGGGCCGCCGTGAAGGGCACCAGCGCCGACGACGCGATGCAGCAGTACGTCGACCTGATCGAGTCGCTGAAGTAGGCCTTACTTCAGCGCGAGCGCCTTCTCGATCGCGGCGGTGATGGTGCCGCTGGTCGGCCCGGTCATGCTGCCGAAGTGCGCTACGGCCTTGCCGTCGCGCCCGACGAGGTACTTGTTGAAGTTCCAGCTCGGCTGCTGGCCGGTGGCCTGCGCCAGTTGCCTGAACAGCGGCTGCGCATTCGCGCCGCGCACCGGTCCGGTGGCGAACATCGGGAACTTCACGCCGTAGGTGTTGAAGCAGACCTCGGCGGTCTTCTTCGCGTCATCGGCTTCCTGCTTGAAGTCGCCACTCGGGAAGCCCATCACCACCAGGCCGCGGGCGGCGTACCGCGCGTTCAGCGTCTCCAGGCCCTCGAACTGCGAAGTGAAGCCGCAGTAGCTGGCGGTGTTGACGACGAGCAGCACCTTGCCGGCGTACTGGCACAGGTTCTGCGGCTTGTCGTCCTGCAGGCGGGCGGCGGTGTGGTTGAGCAGCGGCGGGCAGGCGGCGGGAGGTGCTGCCGCGGGGGCCGTCTGCGCCCAGCTGGGCGTGGCCAAGGGCAGCGACAGTGCCAGGGCGAAAAGAGACAGCACGGGGAAGGTCGGTCGAAGCATGGCGAGGTTCCTGCAGCGCCGGGCGCAATGGGCCCGGGCGGCCGGATGATGGCCCAGCCGACCGATGGCTTCAGCGCGCAGGGTCAAGCCGGCGCGCCGATGCCGCGCGCAAACCCTCGGCACGCGCCGCTTTGGCCCGCGCCGACCACAGGCTGCCGCAGGGCGGCAAGAAATCGCCCGGAGAGGGCCATCAGCCCGTCAGTCAGCTGGCCAGCGCGTGCGCCAACAGCAGCCGCGCCTTCTCCCAGTCGCGGCGCACGGTGCGGTCGGTGACGCCCAGCGCCTCGGCGATCTCGGCGTCGGTGAGGCCGACGAAGTAGCGCATCTCCACCACCTGCGCCAGCCGCGGCTCCAGGCGCGCCAAATCGTCGAGCGCCCGGTCGATGTCGAGCAGTTCCTCGTGCGGCTGGGCCAGGCCTTCGGCGATGAAGGTGTCCAGCGTCACGTGCTCGGCACCGCCGCCGCGGCGCTCACGGCCGGCGGCACGCACGGCGTCGACGATGATGGACCGCATCACGTGCGACGCGTAAGCCAGGAAGTGCCCGCGGTCGGCCGGCGCCAGGCTGCCGGCCCGCAAGAAGCGCAGGTAGCACTCGTGCAGCAGCACCGTGGTCTCCATGCCGGTGCCCCGCTGATGACCCGACAGCCGCGCATGCGCCAGGCGGCGCAGCTCGGGGTAGAGGCGCTCGAACAGGGTGTCGAAGGCCAGCCGGTCGCCGTCACGGGCGCGCGCCAGTAGCGTGGTGATCTCGGACATGGGTGCCGCCGAAGTGTGGGCGGGATCGTAGCCAACGCGCGATCTTGTGGACCACGTCTTGTGCACCTGACTGTGGACAGTGAAGGGCATCGGCCTTTTGGGGGATGCCGCTCATGTCCGCCACGGCAAGCCGGCGGCGTACTGATGAGTGAGGGCCGCCGCTTGCGCAGCCCCATCAGGAGGAACCATGCACCGCTTCCCTGCCCGTCATCTTGTTGTCATGTCCGGCCTCGCCACCGCCTTGCTGATGGCGGCCTGCAGCGACGGCTCCCTCGCGCTCGACGACAGCGCCGAAGCCGGCCGCGCGCGCCCGCTGGCCGCAGCGCCGCCGACCGCGTACCCCACAGCACCGCTGTTCGACGACCAGGGCCAGCTGTACCCCGCGTCGCCGCAGGCGCTGCCGGCCGACACCGGCGCGCGCACACGCGCCGGGCTCTACGCCACGCCCTCGCAAGCGGCCCAGCTGGAAGGCGCGCTCGGCGTGATGGCCATCCCGGTGAACGTGGAGCCCGGGTCCGATGCCGCCAGCGCGGTCGACCTGGCAACGCTGGTCGTCTTCGGCCTGCAAGCGGCACACGACCTGCCGCCCGACGCCCCGGTGCTGGTGCGCTCGTCCGACCTGCGCCTGGCCGCCGCCACCGTGAACCGCCTGGCGGACAACGGCTTCACGCGCGTGTTCCTCGTCAACCACGAACCCGGCGGCGGGCTGCAGTGATCCCGCTGGACGACACCACCGCCAGCAACGGCCGGCCGCTGCACGCGCCGCGGCCGGCGCTGCTGCGGCGCGAGCACTACCTGCTGCTGCTGACCTGGGCCTTCACCTTCTTCAGCTCGGTGCGGGTGCTGTCCTACCTGCCCACGCTGTGGCTCATCGTCGAGCAGCAGAACTCCAGCCAGCACTCGCTGCTGACCTGGCTCACCTGGCTCGGCGCCAACCTCACGATGGCGGCCTGGCTGCACGAGCACAACGGCCGCCGCTTCAACCGCGCCGTGTGGGTGAACCTGGCCAACGCCACGATGTGCACGCTGACGGTGGCGGTGATCGTCTACTACCGCTTGGCCCCCGGTGCGACGACATGAACGACGACCTCCTGGGCTGGCTCGCGGCGCTGGCCACGCTGGGCTGCTTCGCCTCGCACGACATGCTGCGTCTGCGCATCCTGGCCCTGGTGGCCAACGCTGCCTTCGTGGCTTACGGCGCGCAGGCAGGGCTGCTGCCGGTGCTGGTGCTGCACCTGGTGCTGGCGCCGGTCAACGCCTGGCGGCTGTGGCAGCTGCTGCGGGTCAGCGCGCCGACTTCTTCGCCGCCTTCCCGGGCTTGGCCGGCACCGCCAAAAGAGCGTCAAGGTTCTTCGTGATCTCGCCCTCGATGGTCTTGGAGAACGCGCCGAGCAGGAAGCCGAGCTGCGCCTCGAGGTCGAAGTGATCGGCCGCCACGATCAGCCGGCCGTTGACGCCGCTGCGCGTGAACTCCACCGTGTCGCTGGTTTCGCCCTCGATGACGGTGCATTCCATGTCGAAACTGGCCTCGGCCTGTTCGGCCCATTGCCAGGCCACTTCGCGGGCGCGTGCGAGGCCGAGCGAATGGTCGCGGTGGATCTTGATGTCGGGCACGTCGAAAGCTCCAAGGGTGGGCGCGGGAGGCCCGGGGTTCAGGGTGGCGCGCCGACACGGGCGCGGCGTTCGGCTCGGGGCAGGCGGGCCAGCGCGCGCACCTCGTCGTGGAAGCGGCCGAAGTCGCGGCCGGCTTCATCGAACAGGCGCTCGAAGCCGGGCACGAAGTCGTTGTAGGCGCCCATCACGGCGAAGGCGGCATTGTTGGCGCGCGCGAACCAGCCGTCGTAACCGGTAAAACCCGCCAGCGGGCTGGCGGGGTCGGCCTTCACGGCCTCGTAGTCGGCGCGCATGCGCTGCATCAGCTCTGCCTTGGCGACACGCTTGGCCTCATCGGGCCGGGTGCTGCGGTACAGCGCCTCGAACTCGCCGCGCCAGCGCTGCGTGAAGGCGCGGAAGGCGCGGCCGCGCGCTTGGCGCAGCGCGTCGGCTGCGCGCGCCTCGGCGGTGGAAAAACGCTCCATCCACAGGCGGCCGCCGATGCGCTCCACCGCGGTGGCGTAGCTCTCGTTGAAGGTGGTGTCGTCGTCGACGTAGACGACCTGGTGCGTGAGCTCGTGGAAGATCAGCCGCGCCAGGTCGACCTCGCTGCCGTTGACGAAGGTGTTCAGCAGCGGGTCGCCTCCCATCCACTCGAGCTTGCCGAGCGTGCTGTACGCCGGCACGCCATACACCATGACTTCGTAGCCTTGCGTGCGCAACTCGGCGGCCAGCGCATCGGCTTTCGCCTGCGAGTAGTAGCCGCGGTAGCCGACGCAGCCCACCACCGGAAAGCACCAGGTCTTCAGCGTCAGCGCCAGCTCGGGCGCGGCCACGACGTTCCAGACCACGGCGTTGCGGCCCAGGTCGGCGTAGCGGCGGTAGCTCGGGCCCTCGGGCAGCTTCAGCTCGGCCACGGCGAAGTCGCGCATGCGTTGGCTCAGCACCAGGCGCTCGCGCAGCGGCTCGGGCGTGGCCGGGTCGGCAATGACCTCGGGCACCGGGCGCGCGCGCTGCATCAGGTCCATGTGGCCGTTCACGGCCTGGGCGTAGTAGCCCACGGTGCTGCAACCGCCCAGCCCCGCCGCCACGGCGGCGGCCAGCAGCGTGCCGGCCAGGCCCCACCTCATGGCGCGTCTGAAGCGTTCAGCAGGGTTCGACCTCGACGAGGCAGTCATAGAAGGCCGGCGCGCGGCCGATGTCGGTGAGACGCTGGTGAGTCAGCTCGTTGACGTTGGTGCCGCCGAGGCCCATCTTGCGCCACCAGATGCCCAGCCCGTTGACGACGCCGGGCCGCGCGGCGCCGTTGAGATCGGCCTTGCAGAGGTACTCGCCGCGGTCGTTGAACACGCGCACCGTCGCGCCCTGCGCAATGCCGCGCGCAGCGGCGTCGGCCGGGTGCATCTCCAGCCGCGGCTCCCGCTCGACGGCGCGCAGGCTGTCGACGTTGGCAAAGCTGCTGTTCATGAAGTGGCGCGCCGGAGGCGAGATCATCGCCAGCGGGTAGCGCGCCGCCAGTTCGGGCGCCGAGGCCACGCTTTCGTAGTTGGGCACGTAGTCGGGCACGCCCAGGCCGGGCGCGTCGACCACCACCTTGCCGCTGGGCGTGGCAAAGCCGCCGTGGGCGAACGGCGCCTCGGGCAGCTTCAGCCGCGTCCAGCCGCGGGCCTGCAGCTCGGCCAGGTCGACGTGCTCGGGGTCGAAGGCCTGCGTCGCCATCGCCTCGTCGCTGTCGGCAAAACACGGCTCGGTGTAGCCCATGCGCGCGGCCAGCGTGCGGAAGACCTCGGCGTTGCTGCGAGCCTGCCCGACGGGTGGCACCGCCGGCCGGTTGAGCATGGCGTAGGTGTGGCCGTAGGTGGTGTGGGCGTCCCAGTGCTCCAGCTGCGTGGTGGCGGGCAGCACGATGTCAGCGTGGTCGGCGGTGTCGGTGAGGAAGTGCTCCAGCACCACGGTGAAGAGGTCTTCGCGCGCGAAGCCGCGGCTGACCTTGCCGCTGTCGGGCGCCACCGCCACCGGGTTGCTGTTGTAGACGACGACGGCCTCGATGCGCGGGCCGAAGTCGCCGCCGCCCGGGTGCAGCAGTGCATCGCCGATGGTGCTCATGTTCACGGTGCGCGGGCGGCGCGGGCCGAGCAGGTCGGGCCGCTGCAACCAGGCGTCGCGGCGCGCGGCTCTGAAAGCCCCGCTGGCGCTCAGCAGCAGGCCGCCGGCCGGGTGGCGCCAGGCGCCGATGAGGCAGGGCAGCATCGCCACCAGCCGCACCGCATTGCCGCCGCCGCGCACGCGCTGCATGCCGTAGTTCAGGCGAATGGCGGCGGGCTGGGTGCTGGCGTAGTCGTGCGCCAGGCCGCGCACCTCGTCGGCGGTGATGCCGCAGGCCGCGGCCGTGCGCTCGGGCGGCCAGGCCAGCGCCTTGTCGCGCAGCTTTTCCCAGCCGTCCATGTGGCGGGCGATGTAGTCGTGGTCGAGCGCGTCGTTGCGGATCAGCTCGTGCATCAGGCCCAGGGCCAGCGCGCCGTCGGTGCCGGGCAGGATGGCGATGTGCTGGTGGCACTTCTCGGCCGTTTCGGTGCGCCGCGGGTCGATGCACACCAGCTTGGCGCCGGCGCGCTTGGCCTGCTGCGCAAAGCTCCAGAAGTGCACGCTGCTGGTGATGGGGTTGCTGCCCCAGATGAGGATGAGCTTGCTGTCGACGAACTGCTCGACCCGCATGCCCAGCTTGCCGCCGTAGGTGGCGGCCAGCGCCTCGCCGCCGGCGTTGGCGCAGATGGTGCGGTCCAGCAGGCTGGCGCCCAGCCGGTGGAAGAAGCGCGCCGCCATGCCGTCACCCTGCACCAGGCCCATGGTGCCGGCGTAGCTGTAGGGCAGCACGGCCTCGGGGTTGCGCGCGGCGATGGCCTTCAGCCGCGTGGCGATGGTGTCCAGGGCCTCGTCCCAGCCTATCGGTACGAAGGAGGGCTCTGATCGCCCTGCCCCCTTGCGGCCCACGCGCTTGAGCGGCGTCAGCACGCGGCCGGCATGGTAGGTGCGCTCGGAATAACGACTGACCTTGGTGCACAGCACGCCATGCGTCGGCGGGTGATCGGGGTCGCCGACCACGCGCACCACACGTTCGGCGCCGGGTGCGCCCTGCACCGTGACGTGCATCGCGCAGGTGTCGGGGCAGTCGTGCGGGCACACGGCCTGCACGGTGCGGGTCGGGATGGCGATGTCCTGCATGCGCTGCATGGTGCCACAGCAAAGGCGCCGGCAGCACGCGCGGCGTCACGGCAGCGCCCAGCGGGGCAGGCGCGTAAACTGGCCCGACCCTGTTTGCCCGCGCCTCACCATGAACCTGCTCGAACCCATCCTGGCCGACGTGGCCGAGATCACGCGCATCCGGCGCGACATCCACGCCCACCCCGAGCTGTGCTTCCAGGAGGAACGCACCGCCGATGTCATCGCCAAGGCGCTCACCGACTGGGGCATCCCCATCCACCGCGGCCTGGGCAAGACCGGCGTGGTGGGCATCGTCAAGAACGGCAGCAGCAGCCGCGCCGTGGGCCTGCGCGCCGACATCGACGCGCTGCCGATGACCGAGCACAACACCTTCGCGCACGCCAGCACCCACCCCGGCAAGATGCACGCCTGCGGCCACGACGGCCACACCGCGATGCTGCTGGCGGCGGCCAAGCATCTGTCCAAGCACCGCCATTTCGACGGCACCGTCTATCTGATCTTCCAGCCGGCCGAAGAAGGCGGCGGCGGCGCGCGCGAGATGATCCGCGACGGCCTGTTCGAGAAGTTCCCG
>JAIYDH010000227.1 GCA_027487585.1 Rubrivivax sp. | reverse complement strand
CGTGAGGCCGAAGCGCAGCGACTTGCCCGTGCTGGCGTTGGCCTTGTTCTTGAGCAGCTGCCAGGCCGCCACGCCGGCCACCAGAAAGGCCATCGTCAGCCCGCTGGCCAGCAGCATGTGCACCAGGCGATACGGGAAGCTGGGGTTGAACACCACCTCGAACCAGCTGGTGACGAAGAACTCGCCGTTGATGATCTGCACGCCCGCCGGCGTGTGCATCCACGAGTTCAGCGCCAGGATCCAGAACGCGCTCATCGTGGTGCCGAAGGCCACCAGCGCAGTGGCGATCAGGTGCACGCGCTCGCTCACCTTGCCGTGGCCGAAGAGCATGATGCCCAGGAAGGTGGCCTCGAGGAAAAACGCCGTCAGCACCTCGTAGCCCAGCAGCGGCCCGGCGACGTTGCCCACGCGTTCCATGAAGCCCGGCCAGTTGGTGCCGAACTGGAAGCTCATCACGATGCCGCTGACCACGCCCAAAGCGAAGCTGAGCGCGAACACCTTGGTCCAGAAGCGGTAGGCCATCAGCCAGCCGTCGTCGCGCGTCTTCAGCCAGCGCAGGCGGAAGAACAGCAGCGCCCAACCCAGCGCGATGGTGATGGTGGGAAAGAGGATGTGGAAAGTGATGTTCGCCGCGAACTGCATGCGGGCGAGCAAGAGGGCGTCCATGGTCTTGCGTTCCTGTGGTTCAGCTGCGGCCGCCGGGCACGAGCTTGAGCTTGTCCTTGAGTTCGAGCAGGCGCTGCACCTTGGCGCCCATCTTCATGAGCTGCGCCAGCGTGGCGGCATCGAGGCGCTGCACGTCGTCGAACCAGCTCGTCATCAGCTCGATCAGGTCGTGCATGCCCTTCATGCGGGCCTGCGCAAAGCGGTCTTCGGGCGTGGTGGCTTCTTCGAGCAGCGCGTTGCGCAGCATCGTCAACGTGGGTTCGATTTCGCGGCGGCGGCGCTCTTCGGCCAGCGTGCGGAACACCTCCCAGGCGTCGGCAGGCGCTTCGAAGTACTCGCGCCGATCGCCGCTGTGGTGGCGCAGGTGCACCAGGCGCCAGGCCTGCAGCTCCTTCAGGCCCATGCTGACGTTGCTGCGGCTGAACTCCAGCGCCTCGCCGATCTCGTCGGCATTGAGCGGGCGCGACGAGACGTAGATGAGCGCGTAGATCTGCCCGACGGTGCGGTTGATGCCCCAGCGGCTGCCCATCTCGCCAAAGTGCGAGACGAAGCTGCGGACCAGGGGCGTCAGGGCGGTCGACATGCGGTGCGGCTCCAGGGCTCTTTCAACGGCCGCAACGATGACTGAATTTTCAGGATTTTGTGAAAGTTCAGGAATTGACCCCGTCGCCCGCATGGCCCATCCGGCCCCGCTTCAAGCCAGGTGGGGCCGGCGCTCTTGCCTTAGGTGACCGGCGCGCCCCGGCACTCCACCGGAAGATGCGGGCCAGGCAGTGTGGTGCGATTGCGGCCTTCGGCGCTCATCTTGGGCGGAACGCTGGCCTGGCCACAAACCCAAGCGATGGGAACCTGCTTGTAGGCAGGCACCATCGCCGGACGGAGGCTCAGCATCTTGCCCGCCAAGTTGCGGTTGGACAGCTGGCCGAAGCTGATTTGCACCGCACCGCCCTCCACCGCCAAGCTCGAGACGTAGTTGCCGACGATGCGATCGGCTGGGGGCAGGCCCGCCGCGGCGTTGTCGGCCGGCAGCTTGCCGCTGCGCGCGTACTCGGCGGCGATGGCCTGTTTGGCCATGTCAGCGAGCGCGAGGCCCTCAGCCACTTGCGCTCGGATGACTCGGTCTTGGTACGAGGGCATGGCCAGGCCGGCCCCGATGCCGAGGATGGCGATGACGATCATGAGCTCGATCAGCGTGAACCCACGGTGGTGCTTGCGCATGAGCAACCTCCGGACTTTCATACCAGGGCGCCCATGCCGAAGATGGGCAAGTACACGGCCAGTACCAGTGCACCGACGGTCAGGCCCAGCAGCAGGTACAGCCACAACACGGTGCCGCGCTCGAGACGCGCCTGCGCTTCCTGCAGCTCGTCGGCGGCAGTCTCTGCCAGGGCTGCCAAAGCAGCTTCTGGCCGCCCCGTCCTTTCGCCCAGCTGCACGAATGCGGCCAGGCGACGAGGCAACGCCGCTTCGGACTGCAGTACGGCGCTCAGGCTCTGCCCGGCCAGCAAGCCAGCCTGTAGACGTTGTGCCGTCGCCGCCCAGGCCGCATGGCTGGTGCTGGCAGAAAGGTGTGCCATCGCCGCGGCCTGCAGCGGGCCGCTGTCGAGATGGGCACTCAGCAAAGCCACAAGCCGGTGTCCAAACAAAGCGGCACGCCATCGGGCGATGAAGCCCAGCGCATCGGTCAGCCGGTGTGCAGCCCGAACAAGTGGCGCAGGCAGCTTTCGCTGCCACACCGCCCACGCACCGCCGGCCACAGCGATGGCCACGAGCCACCACCACTGGATGAGCAGTTGAGAGCTGGCGAACAGCAGGATGGTGGGCGCAGGAAGATTGGCGCCGAAGCTCTCGAAGGTTTGTGCAAAGGCCGGGATCACGAACACCGCCAGCACGGCCCACAGGATCAGCACGGTCACCGCCACGGCACCGGGCCACAAGAGCGCCAGGCGTTGGGCGCGCTGCCCTTTGTTGAGCTGTGCGACGTCATCACCCCAGGCCTGCAGCGCTGCCGGCAGTTGCTGATGCTTCTCGGCCAGCGACACCCACGCCGCCGTGGACGGCGCGGCCACGGACGGCATCTGGGCCAGGGTGGCAGACAGGCTCTGGCCCGTTGCCAGCGCAGCGGCAAAGCTCGCTGGTGCGCCCGCTGGCACGGTCTCGGGATCCGAGGCCAGGATCGCCGCAACCTCCGCCAACGGAAGCCCTTGCCGGGTTGCCGCGGCCAGCTGCTGCAACAGCGGTGCGCTCAAGTGGGGCGTCGGTCGCTTTCTTCTCATGGCGATGGTGTGATGGGGGCAGCAGGCCTCAGCGATTGCTGCACACGTAGGGCAGTTGCTGGTCGGGGATTCCCCGTGCCAGCGGCTGGGCATGAGCGTTCCAGCCGGCGGGCGTTTCGCGCAAGCCGCACAGGGGCAAGCTGTGCCAACCCAGGCCTTGCTCCACAACAGCCAGCCGCATGCCCAGGCTCAGCTCGGTCTCGCCATCACGCGAGGGGCCTGTCGCCACAGCCTGTCCCTCTTGCCTGCCGTAGCGCCAGCCAGCCACGAGCTGCGGCTCGGTTGGACCCAGCGTATCCAGGCGCCCCGTGAGCGCCAGTGCCTCTGCCTGTGACCCGTTGTGTGAAGGCAGATTGGAGACCGCTTCAATGAGCTTGAGCTTGCCCAGCAGGGGCGGAATGCTCTGGACGCACAGGGCCACGCAAACCAGCACGATGGCGCAGGCCAAGGCGGTGTCGAGGGGCACGACACGCGCCCACGACCAAGGCTGTGCCGCACGCGTTGCCGGGCCGTGAGGCGGCTTCATCGGCATGAGCCCGGCAGCATGCGGTCAGGCAGCAGCTGCGCGCTGTCTTCCTGTGTGAACGGCGGCGCGGTGATGCCTTGAGGCGGCGTCTTCCTCTGGCAGAGCCAGACCAGGGGCGATGTGGGCTGGTTCGGTGCTTGCACGGGCCGCAGCATCAGGAGCCGTCCGCCAGGTGTGGTCGTGACACCAGGCAACTCGAACGACACCCGCACCGCGCCCTGGCGAACTTCGATGGCGCTCACATAGGCGCCACGAAGCTCTGCAGAAGCGGGAAGCCCTGCCGCGGCATTGTCGACAGGCAACACACCCCAACGGTCGTGGTAGGCCGCCACGTTCTGCGCGGCTGCGCGCCCCAGGTCCAGACCTTCGGCCACTTTGGAGCGCGTGGTGTAGTCCTGGTAGGCCGGCAACGCCACAGCGGCGAGGATCCCGATGATGGCCACCACGAGCATCAACTCGATGAGCGTAAAGCCGCAGGCGTTGGTTCTCATGGTCCTCGAAACCCCATCAAGGCGTGGCGGGATGATGCCACGTTAGGTTTGTGATCCCGAAGCACACCGGGGCGCTCGCGTCCACTTCCAAAGCTTGGGTGGATCTAGCAAGCTGGCTTGAAGTCGGATGAGTTCATCGGTCTGTCTGCGTCGGGCGCGATGTCACATGCCGTCATCTGCCGAAACACCCGGCGCCTCGGGCTGTCGTTACGCTCGCACCATGGAGACCAAGCCCTGCCACCTGTTCGTGGTGGAAGACGACCCGGCTATGCGCGACATGCTGTCCAGCTACCTGGAAAAACAGGGCCTGGCGGTGACTGGCATGCCCACTGCCGAGGATCTGCTGCGCCGCATGCACCGGCTGCGCCCCGACCTGGTGGTGCTGGACGTCACCTTGCCCGGCATGAGCGGCCTGCAGGCTTGCCAGCGGCTGCGAGCCGAAGGCGACCGCGTGCCCATCATCCTGCTGACAGCACGCACGGAAGAAGTGGACCGCGTGCTGGGCCTGGAAATGGGCGCCGACGACTACCTGGGCAAGCCCTTTTCGGCACGCGAGCTGCTGGCCCGCATCCGCGCCGTGCTGCGGCGCCATGGCGGTATTCCGGGGCTGCCCCAGACGCACGAGCAGACGGTGCGCATCGGGGCGCTCACCTTCGTGCCCGCGACGCGCAGCCTGCTGGGCGAGGACGGGCAGACACGCGTCCTCAGCACCGTGGAGTACGCGATGCTGACGGAACTGGTCACCAACCCCGGCACCCCGATTTCGCGCGAAAGACTGATCGCCGCCAGCCACCCCCGCGGCGCCCACGTGCTGGCGCGCACGGCCGACGTGGCGGTGATGCGCCTTCGCAAACTCGTGGAGCCCGACCCGGCGATGCCGCGCTACATCCAGACGGTGCGCGGCCACGGCTACATGTTCGTGCCGGCGCGCCCCGGCTCCCCTTCGTGAACGTGCTGCCCCGACACTCGCTGGTGCGCCGCCTCACCTGGGGTGCGGTGCTGGTGGTGCTTCTGGCCTTTGGCTTGCAGGCCCTGGTGCTGAGCCTCTGGCTGCAACCCTTGGCAGACCAGTTTGTCGGCGGCACGACCGACACCGCGCGGCTCACACGCAATGCCCTTCAGGCCGTATCCGCCGCGGAGCGCGACGCGCTGGCGCAGGCCCTGAGTGTGGGCGGCCTGAAGGTCGGGGCCCATGACCCCGCCCTGGAAGCGACACTGGGTCCGAGACCGACCCTGGACCCCCCGGCGTTCGCGGAACATGCGCGCAGGCTGGCGAAGGAAGGCATCCAAATGACGCTCCACCAAGGGCCGGACAAGACCGATGCCGTGGCCTTCCGCTTCGAGCTGGACGGGCGCGGCTGGTGGCTGCTGCGCACCATCACCCGGCCCACGACGGCAATCACAGGCACGCTCACGCTGTGGCTCGTGATGATTGCGCTGGCGACAACGGCAGCCTTGTTGTGGTCGGTGCGTGCCATCGCCCGGCCCCTGGCGGATCTGGCCGGGCAGCTGGGCGCGCAGCAGGACCGCCTGCAACCGCTCCCTGAACAACGCTTCAACAGCCGCGAACTTCACACCGTGGTGCGGGCCTTCAACGGACTGGTTCACCAGGTCAGCCACCAGAGCGCGGTGCGCCAGCAGCTGCTGGCGGGCGTGTCACACGACCTGCGCACACCGCTGGCCCGCCTGCGCCTGCGGGTCGAAACGCAATGCCCGGAAGAGCTGGCCGGCGAGCTGACCGCAGATCTGCTGGCCCTGGAACACATCGTGGACCAGTTCCTCGCTTACGTGCAGGGCGACACGGCGGCATTGCCGGGCGCGCTGCGGCCGCTGGCCGATTGCGTGCGCGAGGTGGTGGCGCCCTACGAGGCGGCTGGCCAGCCCGTGAACCTGCGCGTCGATCTGCAGGCTTCGCGGCTGGTGCCGCCGCTGGCGGTGCGGCGCCTCTTGGGCAACCTCATCGACAACGCCCTCGACTATGGCCGCGCCCCAGTGCACGTGCAGCTGCACGACACGGCGGCTGGCATCGAGCTGGCGGTCTGGGACCACGGACCCGGCATGACAGGAGACGAATTCGCACGGGCCCAGGAGCCTTTCGTGCGCCTGGGCCAGGCCCGTGCCGATGTGGGCCACTGCGGCCTGGGCCTGGCCATCGCCACCCAGATGGCCCGCCAGCTGGGTGGGCAGATGCACGTGGCGCACGACACCTCGCTGGGCTTCGGCGTCGTGCTGCGCATGCCGCTCCTCACGGGGGGTCACACCGCTTAGCCGCGCCGCCCGGCGCGGCCTGCCTCGGCCCCAGGCCGGGCTAGAAGCGCCAGCCCAGCGTCACCATGGCACGGGTGCCGCCACTGTCTCGCACCAGGGGGCTGGCCTTGGCGTCGCCCAGCAGGTGGCGCTGCTCCACGCGGAGCATCAGCTGCCAGGCGCCGCCCAGCTCCACCATGGCCATCGCGCTGGGCCCCCAATCGCGCCAGCCGGCGCTGGGCTGGTACAGCGCGTAGCCGGAGGCCAGCGACTGCGTGGCATTGACGCCGAAGCCAGACTGCATGGCCGCCTCGTTGGCCCAGTGGCCGCTCACGCCGAGCATCAGCCGCGCGCTGCGCGACAGCGGCACCATGGCGCGCAGGCTGAGGTCGGCGACCAGGCCCTTGCGATGTTCGCCGCTGCCGTACTTCAGGCCGGCGCCGGCCATCAGAAAGGGCAGCAGGCGCACGCTGGCCGAGACCCCGAGGTCGGCACGCGCCGGGGTGTCGCCCATGCCGCGCAGGGCCGGGCTGTCGGCTTCCTTGCGGCCACGGTCCAGGCCCAGGCGCAACGCGGCGCTCCAGGGCGCGCCTTCGCCGAAGCGGTAGCCCACGCCGTCCGTGCCGGCAAACCAGCCATCGCCCCAGCGCAGCTGCACCAGCGGCACGGCGCGCGTGCGCGCGGTGTCGGCGCCGGCGTAGCGCGGTGCCTCCATGACGCCCAGGCCCAGCAAGCCGCCAAAGCCCTTGGCACCGGGCGGGCCCATGTTCAGGCCGTCCTGCGCCTGGCAGGCGCTGGCGGCCAGCATCAGCATTGCAGCGGCGCGCTTCATGCGCAGGCCCCGGTGCGGCGCGCGCGAATGGTCTGCTTCAAGGTCTGCGGGCCCAAGGGCGTGTCCACCTCGAAGGTTTGCTGCAGCGTGGCCGTCTGCGCCGCCAGCACGCCGGTGCCGGCTCCCTGCACGGGGCCACGCGGCCCGTTGCAGCGCGCCTGCCAGCTGGATTGGGCCGCATCACGCTTGAAGTCGCTCAGGGCGCATTGCGGGCCGGCGGCCGGTCCGCCGGGCAGGCTGCGCAAGGCCGCGTCCAGCAAGGCGCGTTCGGGTTGGGGTGAAAGCTCCTGTGCGCTCAGGCACACGCTGCGGGGCGGCGGGTCGGCGATGGGTGCGCCCCGCACGTTGAGGCTCAGTTCCCACCGTCCGGGCTCCAGCAGGAGCGTGTTGCCCTGCGCCCAGGTGCAGAAGGGGACGGCCAGCCCGGCCATCACGGTGATGCAGAAGAAGGTTCTCAAGAGGCAACTCCAAAGCTGTGACGGCGCCATGCTGGCGCGCGCTGCGCCGCGAGGCCTTGGTGGCGCATGACACGGTGTGACATGCGCGCTTGGCGTGTCATGTCATGTCACGCGGCCTCACAGAAGGCGGTGTGGGCGCTCGGTACGCTGAGTGCATGCCTTTCAACCCGCTTTCCTGCCCGCTCCCTTCTGGCGGGCGTCTGGCACGCTGGGGGCTCGTGTGCACCGCGGCAGCTCTGTCGGCCTGCGCGCTGCAGCCGCCAGCGGCGAGCAGCCTGCCCCCGCTGCCCCACCAGTGGTCGCGCACGCCGGCCTTCACCAGCCCCGCCGCACCGAACGCCCACGCCACCGCCGAGTGGTGGCAGGCCCTGCGGGATCCGGGCCTGAGCACCCTGGTGCAAGCCGCCGAGCAGGCCTCGCCCACGCTGGCACGCGCGATGGCCCGGCTGGAAGAAGTGCGCTCATCCGCGGCTGCACAAGACGTCAACGCCAACCCTTCGCTGCGCGCCGATGCCAAGGCCGGCCGCGGCAATTCGCAGTCAGGCAACAGCCAACCCGCAAGCAGCGCCAGCGCCAGCCTGAGCCTGGCCTGGGAGCTGGACCTCTTCGGCGGCCTGCGGCACGACCGGGCCGCCGCGCAGCAGCGTCTGCAGGCCAGCCGCGCCGACGCGCAGGGCACCCGGCTTTCGTTGCTGGCGCAGGTGGCCGACGCAGCGATCGCGGCCAGGGCCTGCGCCGCGCAGGCCGCTGCCCGCCGCGAAGACGTGCGCTCGCGGCGCGCCGCCCTGCAGCTGACCGAATTGCGCCAGTCCGCCGGGCAGGTGGCCGCCCTGGACAGCGCGCGTTCGCGCAGCAGCCTGGCCGACGCGGAAATCAACCGCGTGAGCATCGAGGAGCAATGTGCAGAAGGCGAACAGCAACTGGTGCAACTCACCGGCCTGCCGCTGGCCGAGGTGCGCAGAGCGCTGGGCGAGCCCGCCGCCGGCGCCGGGCGTGCCGTGCCCGAGCCGCCACCCTTGCAGCCGGCCCTGCCGGCCACGGTGCTGGCGTCTCACCCCGCGGTGGTGTCGGCGCTGCGCAGCGCCGATGCCGCCTGGGAGGACATCGGCTCCGCCGAGGCGGCGCGCCGCCCCAGCCTGTCGCTCAGCGCACTGCTGGGCCCTTCGTGGCTGCGTGCGGCGGGCAGCTGGGCGCGCAGCACGAGCTGGTCGTTGGCGCCGGCCCTGGGCGGCACGCTGTGGGACGGTGGCCGCGGCGCGGCCACCGCGGGCGCCGCACGTGCACGCTACGCGCAGGCGCTGGCCAGCCTGGAGTCCACGCTGCGCAGCGCTATTCAGGACGTGGAGAACGCGCTCTCCCTCGCTGAAGGTGCAGCCGAGCGCGAACGCCTGGCCATGGCCGGTTCTGCGGCGGCGGCGCAATTGCTCGGCGCCAGCGTGGCCAGCCACCAGGCGGGGCGAATGAGCCTGTTCGAACTGGAAGACGCACGCCGCGGCTTCAACAACGCGCAGTTGGCCCTGATCAGCGCGCAGCGAGACCGCGCCCGCGCCTGGGTGGCCTTGATGAAGGCCACCGGCGCCCAAGCAGCCACTTCTTCCGACACGCAAGGACCGACATGAGCCCATCTCCACGCCACCGCGGGCACGCCGGCTTTCTCGCCAGCGTGCTGCTGTTGGCCTGCACTGCAGCCGGGGCCGCCGGCCCGGCCGCATCATCGGCCGTCAAGGAGCAGCCCGGCCTGACGGTCACCACCGCCACGGTGCAGCGCGCCGACTGGCCGCAGGTCCTGGCCGCCAGCGGCGCCGTGCAGCCCTGGCACGAGGCCGTGCTCAGTGCGCGCAGCAGCGGGCTGGCCCTGACCGAGATGTTGGTGGACCGCGGCAGCCGCGTGCAGCGCGGCCAGGTGCTGGCCCGCTTCGACGACCGCAGCTTGCGCACCGACCTCGCCCAGGCCGAAGCCAGCCTGCAGCAGGCCGAAGCGCAGGCCCGGCAGGCGGTGACCAACCGCGACCGTACGCTCTCGCTGCGCCACAGCGGCGCAGTCAGCGAGCAGGACGAGCTCCAGGCCGTCACCACGGCCGCCACGGCCGTCGCGCAGTGGCGCCAGGCGCAGGCCGCGCTGGCAGCCGCGCGCGTGCGGCTCGACCAGGCGGTACTCACCGCACCCGACAGCGGCACCATCAGCAGCCGCAGCGCCACGCTGGGCCAGGTGGCGGCCAACGGCATGGAAGTGTTCCGCCTGATCCGCCAGGACCGATTGGAGTGGCGCGCCGAAGTGCCGCCGGCGCAGCTGGCGGCTCTGCAGGTGGGCCAGGCAGCGGAGCTGGTGCTACCCGACGGGCGCAAGGCCACCGGCAAGCTGCGCGTGCTGAGCCCCAGCCTGGACGCTGCCACGCGCCTGGCGCTGGTGAGCGTGGACATCGCCCCTGGCAGCGGTGCGCGGGCCGGCATGTATGTGCAGGGCCGCCTGTTCACAGGCCGCGCCGCGGCGCTGGTTGTGCCGGCCGACAGCCTGGTGCTGCGCGACGGGCGCCCGTACGCGTTCGTGCTGCATGGCCCGCGCGTGCGGCGCGTGGCCGTCACCACCGGCCGGCGCGAGGGCGCCTGGGTCGAGGTGCTGCAGGGCCTGGCAGCCGGCGATCGCGTGGTGGTACGGGGCGCGGGCTTTCTGGCCGATGGCGACCCTGTGCAGCTGGCCCCCGCGGAAGCCGCTGTCGGCCTGATCAGGAGGCCCCAGACATGAACCTCGCCACCTGGTCCATCCGCCATCCGATTCCCGCCACGCTGCTGTTCATCGTGCTCACGCTGGCAGGCCTGTGGGGCTTCCGCCAGCTGCACGTGCAGGACTTTCCGGACCTGGACTTTCCCACCATCAACGTCTCGCTCAAGCAGCCGGGCGCCGCGCCTTCGCAGCTGGAGACCGAGGTGGCCAAGAAGGTGGAAGACAAGCTGGCCACCCTGGCGCGGCTGGCCCACATGAGCACGTCCATCACCGACGGCAGCGTCAGCATCGCACTGCAGTTCGAGATCGGTACCGTGCTGTCGGACGCGCTGCTGGACGTGAAGGACGCAGTGGACAGCGTGCGCGGCGACCTGCCGCCCGACCTGGAAGCGCCGCAGGTCAGCAAGGTCACGCTCGGCCCCGGCGGGCCGACCCTGACCTACGCCATCACCGGCCGCACGCTGGACGAGGAGGCCTTGTCCTGGCTGACCGACAGCGAGGTGGCGCGGCGCATGCTGGCCGTGCCCGGCGTGGGGCAGTTCACGCGTGTCGGCGGCGTGCAGCGCGAAGTGCAGGTGCTGGTGAACCCCGCCGCGATGAACGCGCTGGGCGTGACCGCCACCGACGTGTCGCGCGCGCTCAAGCGCGTGCAGCAGGACAACTCCGGAGGCCGCACCCAACTGGGCGGCAACGAGCAGGGCTTGCGCACCGTGGCCAGCGTGCGACGCGCGGAAGAGCTGAAGGCGCTGCCCCTTGCGCTGGCCGACGGCCGCGCCGTGCGCCTGGACCAGGTGGCCGAGGTGCGCGACGGGCATGCCGAACGCGCGCAGGCGGCGCTGCTGGACGGCCGCGCCGCGGTGGGCTTCCAGCTGGCCCGCAGCCGCGGCGCTGACGAGACCCGCATCGAGCAGGGCGTGCTGAAGGCCGTGGCCGAGCTGGAGGCCGCGCACCCGGGCCTGAAGTTCCAGCAGGTCAGCAGCACCGTGCAGCACACCCGCGAGCAGTACCAGGGCTCCATGCACATGCTCTACGAGGGCGCCTTGCTGACTGTGCTGGTGATATGGCTGTACCTGCGCGACTGGCGCGCCACGCTGGTGGGCGCGCTGGCGCTGCCGCTGTCCATCCTGCCCACCTTCGCCTTCATGGCCTGGTCCGGCTACGCGCTCAACACCATCACGCTGCTCGCACTGGCAGTGGTGGTGGGCATCCTGGTGGACGACGCCATCGTCGAGATCGAGAACATCGCGCGTCACGCCCGCATGGGCAAAAGCGTCCGGCAGGCCGTGGAAGACGGCGTCAACGAGATCTGGCTGGCCGTGCTGGCCACCACGGCGGCGCTGGTGGTGGTGTTCCTGCCCACCGCCTTCATGAGCGGCGTGCCCGGCCTGGTGTTCAAGCAGTTCGGCTGGACCGTGGTGGTGGCGGTGCTGGCTTCGCTGCTGGTGGCGCGTCTGGCCACGCCGATGATGGCGGCGGCCTGGCTGCGCGACACGCCTGTACACGAAGACAAGCCCGGCCGCTGGATGCAGGCCTACCTGCGCACGGCGGCTTGGTGCCTGCGGCACCGCGCCGCCACGCTGGGCATGGCCGCGCTGCTGTTTGCCGGTTCGCTGGCGCTGATTCCGCTGCTGCCAGTGAGCTTCATGCCGGCCAGCGACAAGGGCAGCAGCACGGTTTCCATCGAGCTGCCACCCGGCAGCAGCCTGCAGCACACGCTGGCGGCGGCCGAGGAAGCGCGCCGTGCCATCAGCGGCGTGGAAGGTGTCGCGAGCGTCTTCGTCACCGCGGGTACCCCCCAGCGCGCAGGCGGGCCGGTGGCCAGCGCGGGCGAGGTGCGCAAAGCGACGCTCACCGTGATGCTGCAAGACCGCGACGAGCGGCCACCGCAGACCGAGATCGAGAACCGCATGCGTCCGCTGCTGCAGGCCGTGCCGGGCGTTCGCTGGTCCATCAGCGGCGGCGGGCCGGGCGAGAAGCTGGCCCTGGTGCTGGCCGGCACGGATGGCCCGGCGCTGAGGGAGGCCGCCGATGCGGTGGAGGCGCAGATGCGCACGCTGGGCTACCTCAGCGGCATCAGTTCCACCGCCAGCATCGAGCGCCCGGAGTTCACCGTGCGCCCGCAGCTGGCACTGGCTGCGGAGCGTGGCGTCAGCACCCAGGCCATCGGCGAGACGCTGCGCATCGCCACTGGCGGCGACTTCGACAGCGCGCTGGCCAAGCTGAGCCTGGACGAGCGGCAGCTGGACATCCGTGTGCGCCTGCCCGACGAGCTGCGCCAGGACCTGCAGGCGCTTGCCAGCCTGCGTGTGCCAGGGCGGGGTGGTGAAGGCGTGCCGCTGAACAGCGTGGCCGAGATCACGCTGGGCAGCGGGCCGTCGCAAATCAACCGCTTCGACCGCCGGCGCAACGTCAGCATCACGGCCGACCTGGGCGGCTACGCGCTCGGCAGTGCACTGGCGGACGTGAAAGCCTTGCCGGCGGTGCGCGCGCTGCCGGCCGGCGTGACGCTGGTGGAGTCGGGCGACGCCGAGATCCTGGGCCAGCTCTTCGGCGGCTTTGCGCTGGCACTGGCCATCGGCGTGCTGTGCAAGTACGCGGTGCAGGTGCTGCTGTACAAGGACTGGCTGCAGCCGCTGACCGTGCTGTCCACGCTGCCGCTGTGCGTGGGAGGGGCCTTGCTGGCGCTGCTGCTGGCCGGTGCGGCGCTGAGCCTGCCGGCGCTGATCGGCCTGGTGATGCTCTTTGGCGTGGTCACCAAGAACTCCATCCTGATCGTCGACTACGCGCTCATCGCGGAGCGCGAGCGTGGCCTGTCGCACGCCGAAGCCTTGTTGGACGCCTGCGCCAAACGCGCGCGCCCGGTGATGATGACCACGGTGGCCATGGTGGCCGGCCTGCTGCCCATGTCCCTGGGCTGGGGCGGCGACGGCAGCTTCCGCCAGCCGATGGCCATCGCCGTGATCGGCGGGCTCATCACGAGCACGGCACTGAGTCTGGTGGTGGTGCCGGTGGTCTCGCTGGTCGTGCATGGAGCGCGGGAAACGCTGCGCCGCGGGTTGAGCAGTTGGGGCGCTCGGTCGCCGTCGGCCCGATTCAGCGACGGCGCTTGAGCCAGCCTGCCCGCTTGGACTTCGTCTTGATCCGGCGCTTGCTGCCGCCGACAGGCCCAGGTGGAGGCAGTCGACGACTCGGCTGGTCGCTCTAACATCCCCCCCGACCGACCCCGGGGCAGGCCAAGGGATGGACATGACAGTGAAACTGCGGCGCCGCGGTGCCAGGGCTTTGCTGCTGATCAGCATCGTGATCGGCGGCGCCGTGGGCCTGTCGGGCTGCAGCACGCTGCCGCTGTGGATGGTGGTGCAGGGCAAGGCCGAAATCACCGACCACCTGCATTTCGACAATGCGCCGATCGCACGCGCGGCGCTGCCGTCGCCCTTGCCTGCGGCCGACGCACCGGTGGCGCTGCGCTGGCCGGGTGGCTTGACGCAGGACGAGGCCACGGCCCAGCTAGCCGCGCGCGACACCGTGGCACTGCTGGTGCTGCGCCGCGGCCTGCTGGTGCATGAGCAGTACTTCAACGGCTTCAGCCGCGACAGCATGGGCACCTCGTTTTCGGTGGCCAAGTCCGTGGTGTCGCTGCTGATCGGCGTGGCCATCGCCGACGGCCGCATCCAAAGCGTGGACGATCCCGTCACCCGCTATCTGCCCGAGCTGCTCGCCCAGGACTCGCGCTTTGGCCAGATCACGCTGCGCCATTTGCTGATGATGCGCAGCGGCATCGACTTCCAGGAGAGCTATACCGTGCCCTGGTCACAGGCCGCGCGGTTCTACCTCGGCGCCGACCTCAAGGCCGAGGTGGCCCGATTGCGCATCAAGACAGCGCCGGACGTGGCCTATTCGTACCAGAGCGGCGACACCCAGCTGCTGGCCATGGCGCTGGAGCGCGCGGTGGCGACTCCCCTTGCGCCATACCTGCAGCAGCGGCTTTGGCAACCGATGGGCGCCGAGTTCGACGCCAGCTGGAGCCTCGACAGCGCCACCGGCGGCATGGCCCGCGCCTTCTGCTGCCTCAATGCCCGTGCCGTGGATTACCTGCGCCTGGGCCAACTGGTGCTGAACAACGGCCGCGCCACCAGCGGCTCGTCTTTGGTGACCGCGGACTGGCTGCGCCAGAGCACCGCCGTGCAACAGCGGCCGGGCGCCGATGCCGCCGCCCGCCGCAACATCGAGCGTCCGGCGAGCCGCTTCCAGGCCTTCTATGCCTGGCAGTGGCGGCGTGCGCTGTCGCAGGCGCAGACGGTGGCCGGGCAGCAAGCTTCGGCCGGCAGCCGCAGCGCGCCGGCCTGGCCCGACGCACTCAGCGCCGAGCCTGGCGATGACTTCTATGCCGAGGGCCTGCGCGGGCAGTACATCTACATCTCCCCAGAAACGCAGACGGTCGTCGTGCGGCTGGGGCGTGAGCGGGGCGGCTTGTTCTGGCCCGCCTGGCTGGGTGAGCTGGCACGGCTGAACCCGTGAGTGAACACAGCCGCTCAGCGCACCCAGGCGCCCATGCAGCGCGCGCACGGCGAATGCGCCACGCCATGAGCAGATTCAAGCCCGTCTGGCGCAACCCGACGGCAGCCCTTGCCTGATGCTTCAGAACCGGATCGCCGCCTTCACCGTGTAGCCCGTGGCCTTGCCGGCGCGCTCGGCCTCCAGCACCAGCGCCAGCGGCACCAGCGCGATGTTCACGCCGACGAAGCGCCGGGCCAGCGTCGGGCTCTCGCTGCGCAGGCTGCTGCCCGGCGCGGCCGCGTCCACGCGCACGGTGCCGATGCCGGCGTAGGGCGTGAGGAAGGCGAAGCCCTTGCTGATGGACAGGTCGGCGCCGACGGTGTCCATGTCCAGGCCCTCCACACCCGACAGGCGCGTGCCCGACACGCGCACGGCCAGCGCCGGCAGCACCGTGCTGCCGGCCACGAAGGCCCAGCGCAGCTCGCCGCCCACCGCGCGCACATTGGTGCCCGGCAGCTGCATCAGCGTGGCGCCGATGTCGATGTCGAAGGGCAGGCCCTTGTGCACGCGCAGGCTGGTCACCGGCAGCGCTTTCGGGATGCTCGCGCCGCCAGCGGCCTTGCGCAGCACGTCGCGGTTGGTGACCTCGGTGACGCCGGCCGTGACGCCGATGTCGAAGCCGATCAGGCCCAGGCTCTCGGCCGGGATCACACCCTTGTACGACGCGGCGGCGCCGACGTCTTCGCTGAAAGCGCGGAACTCGGCCTGGTTGAGCAGGCGGACGAAGTTGAAGTCGGCGGCACGCACGGCGGCAGGGGCCCAGGTCAGCGCGAGGGCGGCACACGTGGCGGGCGCCAGGGCAAGCAAGGAGCGATTCATGCGAGGGCCTCGATGGCGGGCGGCGACATGCGGCCCGGGTGTCCACGATTCTGGTCGCCACACCGAGGCAGCGGCATGACGGGCTCCCCCGGCAAGTGGAGGCGCCGGGGCGCAGGGGGCTGGGCTTTGGCCGACCGGTTCGGCCGATGCAGCCGCTTCGGCCCAGCCGCTTCGGCCGAGTCGCTGAGCCCCGCCGCGCCCGCGGCCCGTCAGCCGGTCAGCCCGTCAGCCCGTGCGCGCCCACCAGCCGTCGTCGAACTGCCCCTGCAGCCAGTTGACGAAGCTCACCACCTTGGCAGGCACCTGGCGCGGGCTCGGGAACACGGCGTGGATGGGCTGCACCGGCAGTGCGTGGCGCTCCAGCAGAAGCACGAGTTCACTGCGCGCCAGCGAGGCCTGCGCCACGTACAGCGGCAGCGCCGCCACACCCATGCCGGCGCGCGCCGCCGCCAGCAGCGCCGAGAGGTTGTTGCTGCGCAGCGGGCCCTTCACGGCCACGCTGGCGCTGCGGCCGTCGGCGCCGGTGAAGTGCCAGCGCTCGTCGCCCTGCACGGTGCTGTAGATCAGCGCGCGGTGGCGCGCCAGGTCGTCGGGCCGCTTCGGCGTGCCCGCCTCGGCCAGGTAGGCGGGCGCCGCCACCAGCGCCCAGGGGTTGGTGCCGAGGTAGCGTGCGCCCAGCGATGAATCGGCCAGGCGCCCCATGCGCAGCGCAAGATCGATGCCCTGCTCCACGAGGTTGACGTAGCGGTCCTCGAAGCCCAGGTCCACGTTCACGTCCGGGTGCTGCTGCATGTAGCGCAGCACCAGCGGCACCAGCACGCGGCGGCCGAAGGCCACCGAGCTGTTGATGCGCAAGGTGCCCTGCACGCGGCTGCTCATCAGCGCGGGCAGGTGGTCGGCCTCCTCGAGCTGCAAGGCGATGGCCTTGCAACGGTCGTAGTAGGCCACGCCCACCTCGGTGGGCGTGACGCCGCGCGTGCTGCGGTGGAAGAGTCGCGCACCCAGGCGCTTTTCGAGCTGCGCGATGTGCTTGGTGGCCGTGGGCTGCGTCACGCCCAGATCGGTGGCGGCGCGCGTGAGCGAGCCGGTCTCGCAGACGCGGACGAAGAGCTGCAAGCCCTGGATGCGGTCCATGCCGTCATTCCACCATGGAATGGCTGCTATCGGCCAGCTGGTCTTCCCGGCCGCCGCCTGCGCGCCGACGATGCGCAGCAACACAAGCAACCGCCGACAGGAGACACAACGATGGCAAAGATGAAGGCCGCCATGGCCGCCGTGCTGGTGATGGAAAAGGAAGGCGTCTCGGTCGCCTTCGGCGTGCCCGGCGCCGCGATCAACCCGCTGTACGCCGCGCTGCGCGAGCGCCAGAGCATCGCCCACATCCTGGCCCGGCACGTGGAGGCCGCCAGCCACATGGCCGAGGGCTACACCCGCGCCAAGGCCGGCAACATCGGCGTGTGCATCGGCACCAGTGGCCCGGCGGGCACCGACATGATCACGGGCCTGTATTCCGCGCAGGCCGACAGCATCCCCATCCTGTGCATCACCGGCCAGGCGCCGCGGGCGCGTTTGCACAAGGAAGACTTCCAGGCCGTCGACATCGAGAGCATCGCCAAGCCCGTGACGAAGATGGCGCTCACGGTGATGGAGCCGGCGCAGGTGCCGCGCGCCTTCCAGCAGGCCTTCCACCTGATGCGCTCGGGCCGCCCGGGGCCGGTGCTGATCGACCTGCCGTTCGACGTGCAGATGGCCGAGATCGAGTTCGACATCGACACCTACGAGCCGCTGGGCGTGTTCAAGCCCGCGGCCACGAAGAAGCAGGTCGAGAAGGCGCTCGAGATGCTGATGGCCGCGAAGAAGCCGCTCATCGTGGCCGGCGGCGGCATCATCAACGCCGACGCGAGCGATCTGCTGGTGGAGTTCGCCGAGCTCACCGGCGTGCCCGTGATCCCCACGCTGATGGGCTGGGGCAGCATCCCCGACGACCACCCGCTGATGGCCGGCATGTGCGGTCTGCAGACCAGCCACCGCTACGGCAACGCCACCATGCTGGCGAGCGACTTCGTGCTCGGCATCGGCAACCGCTGGGCCAACCGCCACACCGGCAGCGTCGAGACGTACACCAAGGGCCGCAAGTTCGTGCACGTGGACATCGAGCCCACGCAGATCGGCCGCGTGTTCGCGCCCGACTACGGCATCGTCAGCGATGCGAAGGCCGCACTCGAACTCTTCGTGCAGGTGGCGCGCGAGTGGAAGGCCGCCGGCCGCCTGAACGACTACGCCGAGTGGGCCGAGCGCTGCGCCGAGCGCAAGCGGCTGATGCACCGCAAGACGCACTTCGAGCAGGTGCCGATCAAGCCGCAGCGCGTCTACGAGGCCATGAACGAGGTGTTCCCGCGCGACACGGTGTACGTCACCACCATCGGCCTGAGCCAGATCGCCGGTGCGCAGTTCCTGCACGTGTACGGCCCGCGCCAGTGGATCAACTGCGGCCAGGCCGGCCCGCTGGGCTGGACGGTGCCGGCCGCTCTGGGCGTGGCGGCCTCGGACCCCACCAAGACGGTGGTGGGCCTGTCGGGCGACTACGACTTCCAGTTCCTCATCGAGGAGCTGGCCGTGGGCGCGCAGTTCCGGCTGCCCTACGTGCAGGTGCTGGTGAACAACAGCTACCTCGGCCTCATCCGCCAGAGCCAGCGCAACTTCGACATGGACTTCGCGGTGCAGCTGGCCTTCGACAACCAGAACGTCGAAGATCCCACGCTGCGCGGCTACGGCGTCGACCACGCCAAGGTGATCGAGGGCCTGGGCTGCAAGACACTGCGCGTGACCGATCCCGAGAAGCTCGTCAGCGCCTTCGAAGAAGCCCGGCGCATGGCCGCGGAGTACCGCGTGCCGGTGGTGGTGGAATGCATCCTCGAGAAGGTGACCAACATCGCGATGGGCACCGAGATCGACAAGATCAACGAGTTCGAAGACATCGACTGCCGCCATCCCGAGGGCCGCGAGGGCCTGGTGGCGGCCGGTTTGCTGGAGTGAGCCCTGTGAAGCGTTTCAGTGCCAATCTCTCGATGCTGTTCACCGAGGCGCCGTTGCTGGAGCGCTTTGGCCTGGCGGCCCGCGCCGGCTTCACGGCGGTGGAGCTGCAGTTCCCGTACGAGCAGCCCGCGGCCGTGCTGCGCGACGAGCTCGTGCGCCACCGGCTGACCCTGGTACTGCACAACCTGCCGGCCGGCGACTGGACCGCCGGCGACCGCGGCATCGCCTGCGACCCGGCGCGCGTGGCCGAATTCCGCGCGGGCGTCGACAAGGCCGTGGCCTACGCCACCACGCTGGGCACGCCGCGCCTGAACTGCCTGGCCGGCCGCGTGCCGGCGGGCGTGAGCGAGGACTACGCGCGCCGCACGCTCGTCGACAACCTGCGCTTCGCCGCCGGCGTGCTGCACCAGGCGGGCCTGGAACTGCTGATGGAGCCCATCAACCGCTTCGACGTGCCGGGCTTTCTGGTGCAGCGCAGCGACGACGCCCTCGCGCTGATGGACGAAGTGGGCGCGCCCAATCTCAAGCTGCAGTACGACGTGTACCACCAGCAGCGCACCGAGGGCGAGCTGGCGGCGACCATCGAGCGCCTCTTGCCGCGCATCGGCCACATCCAGGTGGCCGACAACCCGGGCCGGCACGAGCCCGGCACTGGCGAGATCGCGTTCGGTTTCCTCTTCGCGCACCTGCAGCGCATCGGCTACTCCGGCCACATCGGCTGCGAGTACAAGCCCGCCGCCGGCACCGAAGCCGGCCTCACCTGGCTGAGGAGCTGGCAATGAGCACCACAACCACCCTGGGCTGGATCGGCCTGGGCATCATGGGCGCGCCGATGTGCGGCCACCTCATCGCCGCCGGACACGCGATGACGGTGCACACGCGCAGCAAGGTGCCTGAAGCCATCGCCGCCACGGCCGCGCGCACGGCCCCCAGCGCAGAGGCCGTGGCCGCGGCCAGCGACATCGTCTTCCTGATGCTGCCCGACACACCCGATGTCGAGCGCGTGCTGTTCGGCGAGCATGGCGTGGCCGCGGGCCTGAAACCCGGCAGCCTGGTCGTCGACATGAGCAGCATCTCGCCGATGGCCACCAAGGACTACGCGGCGCGCATCCAGGCGCTGGGTTGCGACTACCTCGACGCGCCGGTGTCGGGTGGCGAGGTGGGCGCCAAGGCGGCGTCGCTGACGATCATGGTCGGTGGCAGCGAAGCGGCCTTTGCGCGCGCCGAGCCGCTGTTCAAGCTGATGGGCAAGAACATCACCCACGTCGGCGGCAGCGGCGACGGCCAGACCACCAAGGTGGCCAACCAGATCATCGTGGCGCTGAACATCGCCGCCGTGGCCGAGGCGCTCGTCTTCGCCGCCAAGGCCGGCGCCGACCCCGCCAAGGTGCGCCAGGCGCTGATGGGCGGCTTCGCGAGCAGCCGCATCCTCGAGGTGCACGGCGAGCGCATGATCAAGCGCACCTTCAACCCGGGCTTCCGCATCGGGCTGCACCAGAAGGACCTGAACCTTGCGCTGCAAGGCGCCAAGGCGCTGGGCATGGCGCTGCCGGGCACGGCGCAGGCGGCGCAGCTGATGCAGGTGTGCGCCGCCAACGGGCTGGCCGAGTCCGACCACTCGGCGCTGGTGAAGGCGCTGGAGCTGATGGCGGCGCACGAGATCGGCTGAGCGCTTGTGAAGCACCCATCCGAGGCCGCTCAGCGCCCCGGTGCCGAAGCCGGCTGGGCCGACTTGATGACGATGCCCTGATCGGGCGCATCGGCGCGCCGTGCCGCCTGCATAGGGCGCCCGCTCGGCGGCGGCAGGGCACTGAACCAACCGGTGCGGCGGGCCGGCGCGGCCGCACCACTGGCGGCAGCCGCGGCACTGGTCGGCATCGGGCTTGTGGCGCTGCCGGCCGCTGCACCACTGGCCGGCGCGCTGGCCGTTGCACTGGCCGCCACGCCAGGCGCCTCGATCAGCAGCTTGCCCGGCGCGGTGCCCTTGGTGATGGCCAGGCGCCGCTCAGCCAGCGAACCCTGTGCCAGCGCGCCGGTTGCTGAACCGAGCCCGAGCGCCAGCAACATCAGCCACGCGGCGGCATCGAGGCCATGGGAGCGGGCCGTCCGCAGGCGGTGCAGAAGAAGGTGAGTCATGCCTGCATCATCGCGCATCCGGCTGCGGTGGCGATGCGGGTGACGCGGGTGACGCGGCCTGTTCGCCCGCTGGCTTCAGCCGACAGGGCGCCGCGCCGCCGGCCACCGGCGCGCCCCAACTGCGGTGGCCCGCAGTGTCGATGTGGATGCGCCCCGAGGCGTATCGGCCCAGGCCCATCCGCCACCCGGCGCCCTCGCTGCGCCAGAAGGCGCACAAGGCCTCGCCCGGATCGGCACCGGCCCGCGGCGTGAAGTCGATGGCGAAGTGCAGCAGGTGTGCGCTTCGCGCTGCGCCGCCGGCGCAGGCGTTGAGCGCGGCATCGCGGTAGCCGGAGTGAACCTCGATGGCGCCGATCACTCCGGCGGCGCGCAAGGCCTGCACCAGGCGCAGCACCGACACCACCGCCGGCCACTGCGCCGGCGGCGGCAGCGCAAAGGGCTCGGCCGCGCAGTCCTGCCACGACGAGGCCGAGCGCAGCAACTCGTGCAGCGGCAGCACCGAGACCACGCCGTGCTGGACCAGGTGCGACTCGAGTGCCGCCACGGCGTCGGCCCGCGCGGGGCGCCAGCGCTCGAACGCGGCATCGACGTGGGGCGCCTGCGCGCAGCCTGCCAGGCTCAGCGCCGACACCAGCAGCCAGGCCACGGCGGCAAGGCCCGCCGGTGGTGTTGCCGGCTTGCATGTGGCGGCCGGTGCGATAGACATGGAATGTGCAGCGAGGTGTGTAGGTGTGCCGGCCCCCAGGCCGCCTGCTGGCGGGAATCATTGACCCGGGCAGCGGCCCCAGCGACTGGGTGATTCCCGCAAGGCCGGCGTGAATGCGGGCTGCGGCATCCGCGCCACCGGCGCACTTCAGCTTCGGGCGGCAGGTTTGCACGTCGGACGTGACTCCGTTGCCGCTGCGGCCGGCGGCAGCTCAACCCCTCTCGCGCGCCATCGATACACACGACTTGCCCGGCTCACCCGCACCAGGACCGACGATGACGACGTGCACCACCCCCCTGGCCAACGCCGAACGCCAACTGAGCGACCCCGCCATGGCGCGCCTGGTGCAAGACATCGGCGTGCCGCCACAGCCGGCGGTGGTCGCAGCGCTGCAGGCCGAGCTCGGCCGCGACGAACCCGACCTGCGCCGGGTGGCCACGGCCGTGGCCTCCGACGTGGCGCTCACGGCCGCGGTGCTGCGCACGGCCAACTCGCCGGCCTACGGGCTGACGCGTCGCGCCGAGACGCTGGGCCAGGCACTCGCCCTGCTGGGTCTGCGCCAGGTGGGCGTGATCGTGTCGAGCATCGTGCTGCGCCGGCTGATCCCCACCGACGGGCCGCGCCTCACGCGCTTCTGGGATGTGTCGGCCAAGCGCGCCTGGGCGCTGGCCCGGCTGGCGCGTGGCCTGCGCGGCGTGGACGTCGACGTCGCCCAGACCTTCGGCCTCTTCTGCGACGTCGGCATCCCGCTGCTCATGCGCCGATTCCCGGACTACGGCCCCACGCTGCAGGCCGCCAACGCCAGCAAGGACGAGGCCTTCACCGCCGTCGAGCACCGCGCGCACGGCACCGACCACGCGCTGATCGGCGCCCTGATGGCCCGCTCCTGGGGTGTGTCGCAGACCGTGTGTCTGTCGATCCGGCTGCACCACGACATGGGCACCTTCCACGACCCGCGGGCACCAGAGGTCATCACGCGGCTGCTGGCCATGTCGCTGCTGGCCGAACGCGCCATCCAGGAGTTCGCCGGCCTCAACAGCGGCCACGAGTGGGCCAAGGGCGGCGACGCGGTACCCGGGGCGCTGATGCTCAGCGAGGGCGATGTGCTCGAGTGGATCGAGCAGTTGGTCGACGGCTTCGCCCAGGGGCTGGCCTAGGCACGCGCGACGAGTGCCTCGGGGGGCCGCGGCGTACCCGTAGACTCCGCCCGCAGGGAGACTCCTGCTGCACGGCCGGCCCACGATGCTGACCACCGATTCGGTTCTGGCCCTGGCGCCCGACGATGCCTCAGCCAAGGCGGCGCTCGGGCTCGTCTCCGCGTCGAAGTGGCCCTTGCGCGGGGCCGACGAGCACGCCGTCTGGGGCGAGTGCCAGGGCAGTGGCAGCAAGCCCTACCAGACGCAGGTCGACCTCGCCGGCCCGGCCTTCCGCTGCACCTGTCCGAGCCGCAAGTTCCCGTGCAAGCACGGCCTGGCGCTGCTGCTGATGAAGGTGTCCGACGGCGCGGCCTTCTCCGGCGGCCCGCCCCCGGCCTGGGTGGTGGAGTGGCTGGCCTCGCGCGCCGAGAAGGCGCACAAGCAGGAGGCCCGCGCCGCCGCGGCCGCCGAGGCGCCGGCCGATCCCGAAGCCGCGGCACGCCGCGAGGCACAGCGCTGGCAGCGCATCGAGTCCGCCGGCAGCGACCTGGCGCGCTGGCTGGCCGACCAGGTCGGCACCGGCCTCGGCGCACTCAACCGGGCCAGTGCCGCGGCCTGGCAGACGATGGCGGCGCGGCTCGTCGACGCCCAGGCCCCGGGCCTGGCACAGCGTGTGCGGGAGGCCGCCGCGCACATTGGCGATGCACCCGAGCGCACGCTGGCCCGGCTGGGTCTGTTGCAACTGGCCTGCGAGGGCCTCGCAAGGCGCAGCACGCTGCCCGCGGCCGAGCAGTCCGACCTGCGCACGCTGCTCGGCTGGCCGCTCGACCGCGCCGACGTGCAGGCCCAGGGCACGCCACTGGCCGACCGCTGGTGCGTGCTGGCGGTGGTGCAGGACGAACGCGAACCCAAGCTCACCGAGCGCCGCGTCTGGCTGCACGGCCACGCCAGCGGCCGCCGCGCGCTGCTGCTGGAGCACGCCTTCGCGGGCAAGGGCTTCGAACAGGGTTGGGTGGCCGGCGTCGATGTCGACGCCACTCTCGTGTTCTACCCCTCGGCCGCGCCGCTGCGCGCGCTGTGCGAGGCGCCTGCCGTCGTGGGCGTGAGCGCGCTGCCGAACATCCAGGATGAGTGGCAGTTGATGGCGGCAAGAGTGGCCGCTAATCCGTTCGTGCCGCTGCACCCGGTGCTCTGGCGCGACGCCGTGCTGGTGCAGGCGGGTGGCTGGCAGGCCGTGGCCGGCGGTCGGGCGCTGCCGCTGGCGATCACTGACGACGACGCCTGGGCGCTGCAAGCGCGCCATGGCGGCCAGCCCCTGCAGCTGGCTGGCGAATGGGACGGCCGCCGCTACACGCCGCTCACGGCCTGGGGCGCGCCAGGCCAGCCGCCGCTGTGGCAACGGGGCGCGGCATGAACCCGGGGCACCGCTTGTGAGCGCCTGGTCGCCCCTGTTGCCCCCGGCCCTGGTGGGCACCGAGCGGCACACCGGCGCGTGGCCGCCAGTCGGCGGCTGGCCGCCCGATGTGGCGGCGCTGGTGCACGAGGCCGCGGCCACCCCGGCGCGCGCCGAAGCGCTGCTGCGCGCCGCCGCCGTGCTGGCTGTGACGCAGGCCGCCAGCGAGTTCGGACAGCCCTGGACCACCGCCCTGCCCGCCCCAGCGGCCACCGATGCAAGCCCCGCCGCGCCGGCCGACGCGCTGCTGGGCTGGCTGCTGCACGAAGGCCCGCCCCGCGTGCAGCACGAGCTGCTGGCCGTGTGGGCGGCGCGCGGCCAGCGCCTGCCCGAGGCCTGGCTGCCAGCGGCCCTGGAGCTGGGCCGCCGCAGCATCGCGATGCGCGCGCCCGTGGCTGCCGTGCTGGGCACCCGCGGCCACTGGCTCGCCGCGCAGCGCGACGACTGGCGCTGGGCCGCCGGCAGCGGCCAGGCCGACGACGAATCCCGCTGGGCCGACGGCACGCTCGAGCAGCGCAGCGCGCTGCTGCGCCACGAACGCGGCCGCGCACCCGCCGCCGCCCGCGAGCGCCTGGCCGCCGCCTTGCCCGAGCTGCCGGCCAACGAGCGCGCCGAGCTGGTGGGTGCTCTCGCCATGGGGCTTTGCGACGATGACGAGCCGCTGCTCGAATCGCTGCTGCAAGACCGCAGCCGCGAGGTGCGCCAGACCGCCGCCACGCTGCTGCAGCGCCTGCCCGGCAGCGCCTTCGTGGCCCGGGCCGAGGCGCGCGTGCAGCCGCTGCTGCGGCACGAGCGGGTGCTGCTGCGCAAGCGCTGGCTCATCGAGCCGCCGGCCGAGGTGGGCGCTACCGATCCGCCGCGCCCCAAGCACGAGGCCCTGGGCGAACGCGCCTGGTGGTTGTACATGGCCGCGCGCCAGGTGCCACTGGCCTGGTGGCCGCGCCACATGGGCCTGGAGCCTGGCGAGCTGCTGGCCTGGGCCGCCGACACCGACTGGGCCGAGGCGCTGCACCGCGCCTGGCGCGACGCGCTCTTCGCCGCACCCGAACCCGCCTGGAGCGCCGCCTTCCTGCGCCACTGGCCGCGCGGCGCCGGCCCCGACGGCCGCGCCAGCGTGCTGGCCCTGTTGCCGCTGGCCGAGCGCGAGGCGCACTGGCTGCGCCTGCTCGAGAGCGACGGCGAGCTGCCCGACACCTTGCTGGCCCAGCTGGGCCCGGGCTGCCCGCCGCCGCAGCACCTGTCCTTGCCGCTGTCGCAGCGCCTGGCCGCGGCCGTGCGCCAGCGGCTGGCCAGCGGCCCGGTCACGCAGCTCTGGTCGCTGCGCGAGGCGATACACGACATCGCCGGCCTGCTGCACCCGCAGGCCCTGCCCGCGCTGCGCGAGCTGCCCAGCCACCCCGACGACCCGCCCGCCGTGGGCGCGCTGCTGCACAGCGTGCAACGCATCGCCACCGCCCGCGCGCGGCTGCATGCCACCGACACCGCCTGAACGAAAGACCGATCCATGAGCACCGTGATGCGCCAACACGCCGAGCAGCAGTTCGCCGAGGAACTGGCCGAGCTCGCGAAGCACGACACGCGGGCGCGCCCCGCGAACTGGCGGCTCTCGCCCTGGGCCGTGCTGCGCTACCTGATGGGCGGCCGGCTCGACAACGGCTTCGAGGTCACGCCCAAGTACATCGGCAGCGAACGCCTGATGGAAGTGGCCGTGGCCACGCTGGCCACCGACCGCGCGCTGCTGCTGTACGGCGTGCCCGGCACCGCCAAGAGCTGGGTGAGCGAGCACCTCGCGGCGGCCATCAGCGGCACGTCCACGCTGCTGGTGCAGGGCACCGCCTGCACCAGCGAGGAGCAGCTGCGCTACGGCTGGAACTACGCGCAGCTGCTGGCGCACGGGCCTTCCGAGGCGGCGCTGGTGCCGAGCCCGCTGATGCAGGCCATGCGCCAGGGCCGCATCGCGCGGGTGGAGGAGCTCACGCGCATCCCGGCCGACGTGCAGGACTCGCTGATCACGGTGCTGTCGGAAAAGACGCTGCCCGTTCCCGAACTCGGCAGCGAGGTGCAGGCGGTGGCGGGCTTCTCGGTCATCGCCACCGCCAACAACCGCGACAAGGGTGTCAACGAACTCTCCGCAGCGCTGAAGCGGCGCTTCAACACCGTGGTGCTGCCGGTGCCGGCGAGCGAAGACGACGAGGTCGCCGTCGTCACCCGCCGCGTGGGCGAGATGAGCCGCTCGCTGCAGCTGCCGGCCGAGCCGCCGGCACTGAAGGAGGTGCGGCGCATCGTGCAGATCTTCCGCGAGCTGCGCAACGGCCGCACCGAAGACGGCAAGACGCAGCTGAAGTCGCCGAGCGCCACGCTGTCCACCGCCGAGGCCATCTCGGTCATCAACAGCGGCCTGGCGCTGGCCGGCCACTTTGGCGACGGCGTGCTGCGCCCGCGCGACATGGCCTCGGGCCTGGTCGGCGCGGTGGTGAAGGACCCGGTGCAGGACACCGTGGTCTGGAACGAATACCTCGAGACCGTGGTGAAGGAACGCAGCGAGTGGAAAGACCTGTACCGCGCCTGCCGCGAGGCGCTGTGATCGGGTGGCGATGAGCGAACTGCGGCTCTTCGGCATCCGCCACCACGGCCCGGGCTGCGCGCGCAGCCTGCGCGCCGCCTTCGACGCCTGGGCGCCGACGCGGGTGCTGGTGGAAGGCCCGCCCGAGGCCGACGCGCTGCTGCACCACGTGCCGGCGCTGGTGCCGCCGGTGGCGGTGCTCAGCCACGCGGCCGATGAACCCCGGCGCGCCGTGTACCACCCCTTCGCGCGCTTCTCGCCCGAGTGGCAGGCGCTGGCCTGGGCGGCCGAACACGGCGTGGCGCTGCAGTTCATCGACCTGCCGCAGGCCCACCGGCTGGCACTGCCCGAAGAAGCCGACGATGACGTGGCCGCCGACACGCCTCGAGCCGATCCCTTGGGGGCGCTGGCCCAGGCCGCCGGCTTCGAGGACGGCGAGGCCTGGTGGAACCAGCAGGTCGAGGAGCGCGAAGACGCCGCCGGGCTCTTCGACGCCATCGCCGAAGCGATGGTGGCGCTGCGTGCGACCGAGTCCGCCGCAGAGGCGAGCGCCAGCGACACCGCCGCACCCTCCATCGACGCCCTGCGCGAAGCCCATATGCGCCAGTGCCTGCGTGCCGCGCGGCGCGAGGGCGCCGAGCGCATCGCCGTGGTCTGCGGCGCCTGGCACCTGCCGGCCCTGCAACTCGACGCGCCCGGCACGCCCAGCGCCAAGGCCGACACGGCGCTGCTGAAGGGCTGCCCCAAGCGCAAGGTGGCCGCCACCTGGGTGCCCTGGACCTACCGCCACCTGGCGCGCGCCAGTGGCTATGGCGCCGGCGTGCGCTCGCCCGGCTGGTACGAGCACCTCTGGGCCACCGGCGGCGCGCCGGGCCGCGCCGGCCGCGAAAGAGCCGCCGGCTGGCTGGCGCGCGTGGCCACGCTGATGCGCGAGCGCGACCTCGACTGCTCCAGCGGCCACCTGATCGAGGCCACGCGCCTGGCCGAAGGCCTGGCCGCGATGCGCGGCCGCGCGGCGCCGGGCCTGGACGAGCTGACCGAGGCCACGCGCGCCGTCCTGACGATGGGCGACGACACCGTGCTGGCCTTCGTGCGCGACGCGCTCGTGGTGGGCGACCGCCTCGGCGAGGTGCCGCCCGACGTGCCCACCGTGCCGCTGCAGCGCGACCTCGAGGCGCAGCAGAAGACACTGCGCCTCAAGCCCGAGGCGCTGCAGAAGACGCTCGATCTCGACCTGCGCCAGCCCGGCGATCTGGCCCGCAGCCGGCTGCTGCACCGGCTGGCGCTGCTGGGCGTGGCCTGGGGCCAGCTGGCCAAGGTGGGCCGCAGCGCCCGCGGCAGCTTCCACGAGGTCTGGCAGCTGCAGTGGCAGCCCGAGTTCGCGCTGCGCCTCATCGAGGCCAGCCGCTGGGGCCAGACGGTGGAACAGGCGGCCACCGCCTGCGTGGCCGAGCGCTGCCCCACGCTGTCGGGCCTGCCCGAACTGTCGAAGTGTGTGGACGACGCGCTGCTGGCCGATCTGCCCGAGGCCGTGCAGGCCGCCACCCACGCGCTGCAGGACCGCGCCGCGCTCAGCGGCGACGTGCCGCAGCTGCTGGCCGCGCTGCCGGCGCTGGCCAACGTGTTCCGCTACGGCAACGTGCGCCAGACCGACGCCACGCTGGTGGCCGCCGTGCTCGACGGCCTGGTGCTGCGCGCCGCCATCGGGCTGCTGCTGGCCGCGCAGGCGCTGGACGACGACGCTGCTGGCGCGCTGCGCGAGCACGTGCTGGCGGCGCATGCGGCGCTGCGCCTGCGCAGCACGCCGGAGGGCCACGCACCGCAGGCCGCCTGGCAGCAGGCGCTGCAGCAGCTGGCCGACAGCACGCAGGCCCACCCGCTGCTGCAGGGCCTGGCGCTGCGGCTGCTGCTCGACGACGGCCTGCGCGACCGCAGCGCGGCGGCGCTGGCGATGTCGCTGCACCTCTCGGCCGGCAGTGACGCCGCCGCGGCGGCGGCCTGGCTGGACGGCTTTCTCAACCGCAACGCCACGCTGCTGCTGCACGACGCCACCGTGTGGCCCTTGCTCGACGCCTGGCTCGCGGGCCTGGGCGAAGACCACTTCATCCGCGTGCTGCCGCTGGTGCGGCGCACCTTCTCGGCCTTCGGCCCCGGCGAGCGGCGCGACCTGGCCGCGCGGGCGCGGCAGGGCGTGCAGGCCGCCGCCCCCACCGCCGCGGCGGCGGTGGACTGGCCCGCCGACAAGGCCGCGCTGCCACTGCCCTGGCTGCGGCGCTGGCTGGGAGTGCCGGCATGACGCCCGACCTGATCAGCCCCTACGGCAGCCCCGACGGCAGCCCCCACATCGACGACGCCACGCGGCTGCGCCGCTGGCGCCTGGTGCTCGGCGCCGAGGCCGAGGCCGCCTGCGGCGCGCCGCTGGGCGCCGAGGCCGACATCGACCAAGCCCTGGCCGCGCTCTACGAGCCCGATGCCGGTGGCGGCCTGGGCAACGACCGGCGCGGCGGCCGCGGCGCCTCACGCCCCGGGGTGGCGCGCTGGCTGGGCGACATCCGGCGCTACTTTCCAAGCTCGGTGGTGCAGGTGATGCAGCGCGACGCGCTGGAGCGCCTGAACCTGCGCGACATGCTGCTGCAGCCCGAGATGCTGGAGGCCGCGCAGCCCGACGTGCACCTGGTGGCGCAGCTCGTGGCGCTGGGCAGCGTCATCCCGGCGAAGACCAAGGACACGGCGCGCGCCGTGGTGCGCCGCGTGGTGGAGCAGCTGATGCAGCGCCTGGACGAGCCGCTGCGCAGCGCCGTCACGGGCGCGCTCGACCGCAGCCAGCGCAACCGCCGCCCGCGCCATGCCGAGATCGACTGGCACCGCACCATCCGTGCCAATCTGCGCCACTGGCAGCCCGAGTACCGCACCGTGGTGCCGCAGGTGCTGCACGGCTACGGCCGCAAGGCGCGCCGCCCGCAGCGCGAGGTGGTGCTTTGCATAGACCAGAGCGGCTCGATGGCGCACTCGGTGGTCTACGCCAGCATCTGCGGCGCGGTGATGGCCAGCCTGCCGGCGGTGAGCACGAAGCTGGTGGTCTTTGACACCGCGGTGGTCGACCTCTCGGACAAGCTCGACGACCCGGTGGAGCTGCTCTTCGGCGTGCAGCTCGGCGGCGGCACCGACATCAACGGCGCCGTGGGCTACTGCCAGACGCTGGTGCGCGAACCGCGCAACACCATCCTCGTGCTGATCTCCGACCTGTACGAAGGCGGCGTGGCGCCGCAGCTGCTGCGCCGCGCGGCCGAGCTGGTGGAAAGCGGGGTGCAGTTCATCACGCTGCTGGCGTTGTCGGACGAAGGCGCGCCGGCCTACGACCGCGACCTGGCCGCGCAACTGGCCGCCTTGGGCGTGCCGAGTTTTGCCTGCACGCCCGACGCCTTTCCGGCGCTGATGGCGGCAGCCATCCGCCGCGAAGACGTCAATGCCTGGGCCGCGGGGCGCGGGCTGGTGGCCACGCGGCGCGGCGCCGCCTAAGAGCGCGCGCGGGCGGCAGCCGATAAGCTGCGGGGTCTATGCCCCCCACCACACCCCAGAAGATCGCCGTCATCGGCGCTGGCCTCGCCGGCGCCACCTGCGCGCAGGCCCTGGCTGCGGCCGGCTGCAGCGTCCATATCGTTGACAAGGCCCGCGGCCCCGGCGGGCGGCTGGCCACGCGGCGGCTGGAGTGGACCGATGCCCAGGGCCAGCCGCGCAGCGCCCGCGTCGACCATGGCGCACCCGGCTTCACGGCGCAGGATCCGGCGTTCCAGGCCTTCCTGCAGCAGGGGCACGTGGCGGCTGCCGTGCGGCCCTGGGCCGCCAGGCTGGCCGCTGGCAGCCGGCCGCTGCGCGCCGAGGCCGGGCCGCTGCAGCTGCCGGTGCCCGACATGCCCGCGCTGTGCCGCGCGCTGCTGCACGAGGGCACGGCCACAGGCGCCATCACCACGAGCTGGTCCTTCGCGGCCGACACCCTGACGCGGCAGCCCGAGGGTTGGCAGGTGGCCGCGCAGGGCATGGCGCTGCCGGGCCACTTCGATGCCGTGTTGCTGGCGCTGCCCCCGGCCCAGGCGGCGCCGCTGCTGGCCGCGCACAAGCCCGAGTGGGCACAGCGCGCCTCGATCGCGCTGATGCAACCCTGCTGGACGCTGATGGGCGTGGCCACGCGCCCGAGCCCGGAGCCGACCTGGAGCGTGGCGCGCCCTGATCACGGCCCGCTGGCCTGGGTGCTGCGCAACGAGGCCAAGCCCGGCCGCGACGCGGCAGCCGGCCTGGTCCACTGGGTGGTACACGCCCGCGCCAGCTGGAGCCGCCAGCACCTGGAGCATCCGGCCGACGAGGTGAAGGCCCAGTTGCAGGCCGCGCTGGCCCGCTGGCTGGGCGGGGCGGTGCCCTGGCAGCACGCCGTGGTTCACCGCTGGCGCTACGCCCTGCCCGCCACCACAGGCCACGGGCCGGTGCGGCAGGCGTGGTGGAGCGCTGCCGGCGGCCTGGGCGTGTGCGGCGACTTCCTCGGTGGCACCGGCGTCGAGGGCGCCTGGCTCTCGGCGCAGGCACTGCTCGCCCAGATGCAGCAACCCGGGCCCGGGGCGGGCGCAGAATCGGCGCTTCCACCGTCGGACTGAACGCCCCTGCATGAGCGAAGACACAAGCCCGGATCCCCGCTGCTGCGGCAGCGGCACCTGCATCATCGATCCCGAAGGCCGCTGCTGGTGCGGGCAACAATGGGACGGCGAGAAGATGGCCACCCCGCCGCTGGCGCCGCCGGCCGATGCGCCTTCCGACCGCCCCGAAAGCGAGTAAGCCATGTGGGTTCGAGTTCTCTACGTCAGCCGCTCGGTCGGGCCGCAGACGGGCACCGTCACCGCCAACATCCTGGCCACCTGCGAGGCGCACAACGCGGCGCACGGCATCACCGGCGTGCTGTGCCAGGGCCAGGGGCTGTACCTGCAGGTGCTGGAAGGCGAGCGCGCCGAGGTCAACCGCCTCTACAACCGCATCCTGCAGGACCCGCGGCACCACGACGTGCAGATGCTGTCCTTCGAGGAGATCGACCGCCGCCGCTACCCCGGCTGGTCGATGGCCCACGTCGTGCTGCCGGACGACGACGCCATGGTGCGCATGCAGCACCCCGAGTTCGACCCCTACGCGGCCACGGGCGTCTTCATGCTGAAGCTGGTCGACGAGCTCGTCGTCGGCGGGCACCGCATCGGGGGCGCCAAAGCCTAAGGGCGTGGGCGGCGCAGCACGGCGGCGGGCTCGCTGCGGACCTGCTGCGTCCAGGCCACGCCTGGCACGATCTCCTGGCTCCAGTCGGTGGGCTTGTCTTCGGCGCAGTAGGCCGCCGCCACCAGCTGGTTGGGCAGATGCGTGCGTTCGAAGTGGTAGATCACGTCAGCGGAATCGGCCTGAATGACGCACGCGGCGCTCGCCTTGCGGTGGACATTGATCTGGTGCGGCAGCAAGCGGTCGACGGGACGGCCTGCTTCGTCGAAGCTGACGCCCGACAGCGCCCGATAGAGCCGCTCGCGTTGGGCGCGCAGCGCCGGGTCGCTGACCTCTTCGACCAGCGGCAGCAAACCGCCGCGGATTCCCTGGAGCATGAAGCGCCGGTAGCGACCGTCGGCCCACCACTGCACCAGTTCCGCGTTCTCCAGCCTGGGCGAGCCCGGGCCCATCACCTGCGTGTTCCACTCGCCGCGCGTGGCACCCGAGCGGTCGATGAGCAGCGCCGCCACGTTCACGACCATGCGGTCCTGCAGACCGTTGTACAGCGGCAGCACCCGGATGAAGAGCGCCGCCTCGTGCGCCGAGGCGCGGGCGCGGTCGATCAGGTGCTGGTTCGGCGGCGGCGGCATGGCGCGCTTGAGCCTGCCGGACACCGGATCCTTGAACTCCTCGGTCGACACGGGCGCCGGTTGGGGAAAGGCCTCGGTGCTGAAGTGCCAGCGCGGGCCGTGCTCCGGCAGCAGGCCGCGCAGTTGTTCAATCGTCGTGGCACGCAGGTCCAGGTCTTGCACCGAGGCCACCACCGGCCGTGCGGCCTCAAGCGCCGATACCAGTGCCGCCCTCTCGGCTGCGGCGATCAGCGCGTTCACCACCAGGTTGACGCCCAGCGCCGCACCCGGGTTGACCCCGGGCGATTGCACGTAGGGCATCCAGCCACTGACGCTGCCGCCCGGTTGCAGCTGATCGCCGTAGCCGATGGCCGATCCTTTCTGGTAGACGAAGTTGTTCGGAGGCACATCCACCAGCACTTCGACGTGGCGCAGCGCAGGCGCACCCGAGGCGGCAGCCACCGGCGCGAAGCAGGCCACCGCCAGCAAGGCCAGGCCGGCGCGCCAAAGGGCAGAACGCGGGGGCCTCATGCGCGCCACACGAACGGAAACTTCGTCTGCGCCCAGAACCCATCGGGCACGTAGTCGCCCTGCACGCCGTAGTGCGCCGGCCATTCGCGCGGGCTTTGCACCGCGGTGCCGAAGAGGTGGTCGATCAAGGCGAAGTGCGCCGCGTAGTTGCGGTCGATGGCCTCGGTGTCCTGGCTGTGGTGCCAGTGGTGGAAGTTGGGCGTCACGATCAGGTAGCGCAGCGGCCCCAGGCGCACGTTGACGTTGGCGTGGTTGAACACAGCCTGGAAGCCGACGACGATGATGTAGGCGTCGATCACTTCCTTCGAAAAGCCCAGCACGAAGATCGGCGCCAGCACCAGCGTGCGCGTGAGCACGATCTCCAGCACGTGCTGGCGCGAGCCGGCGAGCCAGTCCATGTGCTTGGCGCTGTGGTGCACCGCGTGCAGCCGCCACAGCACCGGCACCTCGTGATACGCCCGGTGCGTGGCGTACTGCACCAGGTCGGCCACCAGGATGATGAGGAAGAGCGCCACCCAGAAGTTCAGCCCCCGCACCCAGTCCTGCACGGCGCCATGCACGGCCCAGCCGAACAGCCGGTGCACGAGCAGGTTCACCGCCAGCAGAAAGAAGCCGATCAGCAGGTGATTGACGATGAAGTGCTGGAAGTCGGTCTGCCAGGCCGGGCGGAACACCGGCTGCTCCTTGCGCAGCGGGAACAGCTTCTCGATGAAGATGAAGATCAGCGTGCTGCCCAGCAGGTCGAGGATGAACCAGTCCAGGCCGATGTAGGGCGTGCCGTCGGGGAAGTCGTTCACCGGCACCTTGTGGCCGCCCAGCGCCACGCTCAGGGCCACCAGCACGAAGGCGGCCGTGGCCAGCCAGCGCCGCCGCCCGAGCACGATGTTGAACAGCGCCACCGCGCCGGCCACCACCAGCGCCGCGTACAGCACCTTGCGCAACAGGTCCACGTCGTAGGTCCTGCGCAGCTGCGGCGTCGTCAGGTACTCCGGAAAGTGGAAGGCCAGCACGGCCAGGAAACACAGGATGGCCAGCGACAGCGCCACGATGCCGGAGACCAGCCCCTTGCCGGTGCGCAGCTGGCCGTGCGAGCTGCTGAGTTGGTTGAGCTTGTCGAGCATGCAAACAGTCTATCGAAGGCGGGTTCCTAGAATCCGCGCGATGCCTGCAATTGCCGTTGCCGCCGCCTACCGCTTTGTCGACCTGCCCGATGCCGCCACGCTGCGCGCGCAGTGGTTCGACAGCGCCGAGGCCGCCGCGCTGAAGGGCACCTTGCTGGTTGCCACCGAGGGGCTGAACTTCACGCTCGCTGGCGAGCCTGCGGCACTGGAGAGCTGGCTCGAGGCCCTGCAGGCCGATGCGCGGCTGGCGGGCCTGGACATCAAGCGCCACGGCCACGACGCCCTGCCGTTTCGACACCTGCGCGTGAAGCTCAAGAACGAGATCATCCGCATGAACCAGCCCGTGGTGCGCCCGCAGGCCGCGCGCGCGCCGGCGGTGGACGCCGCCACGCTGCAGCGCTGGCTCGACCAGGGCGGGCGTTGCGACGCCGGCCGCGACGTGGTGCTGCTCGACACGCGCAACGGCTTCGAGGTCGATGCCGGCGCCTTCGAGGGCGCGCTGGACTGGCGGCTCGCCAAGTTCAGCGACTTCCCCGCCGCACTCGAGCAGCACCGCGAGGCGCTGCAGGGCAAGACGGTGGTCAGCTACTGCACCGGCGGCATCCGCTGCGAAAAGGCGGCGCTGTGGATGCAGCAGGCCGGCATCGAGCACGTGCTGCAGCTCGACGGCGGCATCCTGCGCTACTTCGAAGCCACCGCCGGCGCGCCGCACTGGCAGGGGCGTTGCTTCGTGTTCGACGAGCGCGGGGCGCTCGAACGCCCGACTTGAAGCGAAGGCGAAGGAGCAGGCCACGCCCGTGCCCGAGGGCAAACCCGGTCTCCACGCCTGCCGGAAGGCCGCACCGGCCGGTGAAAATGCCGCGATGAGCACCGTCCCCCTTCGCGCACCCTGGCCCCGGCCCGTGCGCGGCGGAGCAGGCTCATGAAGACACGCGCGCAGGCCCTGCGCGACTACATCTTCCGGCGGCTGCTGCTGATGGTGCCCACCTTCATCGGCATCACCTTCGCCACCTTCGTGCTGATGCAGTTCGTGCCGGGTGGACAGATCGACCAGATGCGCATGGCCCTGGCCGGCGCCGAAGGCGGCAGCGATGCCGGGGGCGGGGGCGGCGCTGATTCCCGGCTTCAGCTGGACATCCCCGACAAGCAGATGCAGCTGCTGCGCGAGTACTACGGCTTCGACAAGCCGCTGCACGTGGCCTACGGCGGCTGGCTGCTCGACACGCTGCGGCTCGATCTCGGCAGTTCCTTCCGCTACAACGAACCGGTCACGAAGGTCATTGCCGATCGCCTGCCGGTGTCGGTGTACTACGGGATCATCACCGCCATCTTCACCTACGGCATCTGCATCCCGCTGGGCATGCTCAAGGCCATCAAGCACCGCACGGCCATCGACAGCTGGACCTCGGTGCTGATCTTCGTCGGTTATGCGGTGCCCGGCTTCGCGCTGGGTGCGGTGCTGTCCAACCTGCTGGCGGTGCGCTGGGAGCTGTTTCCGCTGGGCGGCTTCATGTCGGCCAGCGCGGCCGCGCTGCCCTGGCACGAGCGCTGGCTCGACATCGTCTGGCACTCGGTGCTGCCGCTGATCGCCTACCTCGCGGGCGCCTTCGCCGTGACCACCATGCTGATGAAGAACAGCCTGATGGAGAACATGAGCGCCGACTACGTGAAGACGGCGCTGGCCAAGGGCCTGAGCTGGCGGCGCGCGGTGTTCGTGCACGCCATGCGTAACTCGCTCATTCCCATGGCCACCACCGTGGGCGGGCTGCTGGGCATCTTCCTCACCGGCAGCTTCCTGATCGAGCGCGTGTTCAACATCCCCGGGGTCGGCTTGCTGGCCTTCGAGGCCATCCAGACGCGCGACTTCCCCATCGTGCTGGGCTTCCTGGTCATCTCCAGCGTGCTGCTGATGCTGGGCAACCTGCTGTCGGACCTGACCGTGGCTGTCGTCGACCCGCGGGTGCGCTTCGGCTAGGCGGCGGCACCATGGCCTGGATTCGACTCGACCCCGTCACGCGCAAGCGGCTGCAGCGCTTCCGCCAGATCCGCCGCGGCTGGTGGTCGTTCCTCATCCTGTCGGCGGCCATCGTGCTGTCGGTGTTCGCGCCCTTTCTGGCCGAGAGCCGGGCCCTGGTGGTGTCGTACCAGGGCAGCTGGCACTTCCCCACCTTCCAGTTCATCGAGGGCAGCCGCTTCGGCCAGGAGCCGCCGCTGGGCTGGAGCATGGACAGCATGGAGACCGAGTACCTGCGCCTGCAGCGCGAGTGGGAGGCCGAACGCCGGCTGCACGCGCGCGACGTGGCGGCAGCCCGGGGGGACGCGGCAGCCATTGCGGCGGCCGACGCGCGCTACCCCAACCGCGCCAACTGGGTGCTGATGCCGCCCATCCCTTGGGACCCGTACCAGAGCGACTTCTGGTCGAACGAGATCCTGTACGAGATCCAGGCCGCGCTGGACCGGGGCGACCGCCGGCGCGCCGCCTGGCTGGCCCACCGCGACCGGCTCGACGAACTCGCCGAACTCATCGAGAGCGGCCGCATCGAGGCCGTGCTGGCCGATCCCGCCAAGGCCCCCACCGGCCGGCTGCCCAGCCTGGCCACCACGGGCGCGATGCCCTCGCTGGCGGGCCTGGGCCAGAGCCCGCCCAACGCCCCGGGCGCCGCGCGCGCGCATTGGCTGGGCACCGATTCGCAGGGCCGCGACGTGGCCTCGCGGCTGCTGTACGGTTTTCGCATCTCGATCTTCTTCGCCCTCTTCCTGGTGCTCACCGGCCAGGTCATCGGCACCTTCGTCGGCAGCCTGCAGGGCTACCTGGGCGGGCGCTTCGACATGCTGAGCCAGCGCGTCATCGAGGTGCTGATCGCCATTCCGTTCCTGTACGTGGTCATCGTGCTGGCCGCGCTGTTCCAGCCCAGCTTCTGGATGCTGCTGGGCATCCTGGCGCTGTTCCAGTGGATCGCCATCACCTTCTTCATGCGCACCGAGATGTACCGCGAGAAGACCCGCGAGTACTGCCTGGCCGCGCGCAGCTACGGCGCCAGCCACCTGCGCATCGTGTTCCGCCACCTGCTGCCCAACTGCCTGACACCGCTGGTCACCTTCACGCCCTTTGCCGTGGTCGGTGCCATCTTCGCCCTCACCGGGCTCGACTACCTGGGCTACGGCCTGCCGGCGCCCACGCCCAGCTGGGGCGAACTCATCGACCAGGCGCTGCAGGTAGAGAACCGCAGCAAGCTGTGGCTGACGCTCGCGCCGTTTACCGCGCTGACGGTGACGCTGGTGCTGGTGGTGTTCATCGGCGAGTCGGTGCGCGAAGCCTTCGACCCCAAGCGCTATGCCCGCTATGAGTGAGCGGCTGCGCTGCCTGGCCGCGACGCTGCTGCTGGCGCTCAGCGGCGCCGCGCTGGCCGCCCAGCCGCCGGCGGCTGCCGCCAGCGCGGCCACCGCGGCCACCGCGGCCACGGCAGCGTCTGCGCGCGTCACGCTGCCGCCGGGCATCGTCTGGCAGACGAACGAAGAAGACCCGCCCATCGGCTCGCCCAAGGCCATCCGCGGCGGCACGCTGCGCGACTCGATCGGCTCGTACCCGCTGACGCTGCGGCTGATGGGCCCGAACTCCAACGACGCCTTCGCGTCCTGGAACCGGCTCTTCACCTTCGAGTTCGGGCTCGTGAAGCAGCACCCGGTCACCGACCGCTACATCCCGTGGCTGGCCACGCACTGGGCGGTGATGGACGACCAGCGCACGATGTACTTCAAGCTCGACCCCGACGCGCGCTGGAGCGACGGCAAGCCCATCACCGCCGACGACTACGTGTTCACGCTCGAGAAGATGCGCTCGCCGCACATCCTCGACCCGTTCTACAACACCTATGCCGAGCGCAACTTCGTGTCGGTCGACGCCATCGACCGCCACACGCTGCGAATCGTCGGCAAGCGCCCGAGCTGGCGGCCGCTGTTCGACTACGGCCTGTACCCGATGCCCCGCCACGCGCACACGCTGGACGCCGACTGGGTGCGCCGAATGACCAACGTGCCGCAGGTGGTGCCGGGCCCCTACGTCGTCAGCGATCAGATCCGCGGCGAATCGATCACGCTCACCCGGGTGCCCAAGTGGTGGGGCGACGGCAAGCGGCGCTTCAGCGGCCTCTTCAACTTCGACCAGGTGGTGCTGCGCGTGATCCCGCTGGAGCGGCGGCTGGACTGGCTGCGCCGCGGCGAGATCGACCTGATGCCGAACGTGCCGGTGCGCACCTGGAACGAGGACTTCACCTTCCCCGCGGCACGCAACGGCTGGATCCGCCGCGCGAAGATCTTCACCGAGTGGCCCGATTTCCTGAACGGCCTGCACATGAACCTGGAGGCGCCGATCTTCCGCAACGCCGACTTCCGCAAGGCGATGCAGCACCTGGTGAACTTCGAGCGCATCAACCAGAACCTGCTTTACGGCGAGACCTTCCGCATGGTCTCGTTCTTCGGCGGCACCGAGTTCGCCAACCCCGAACTCAAGCCCTACGGCTTCAACCCCGCCAAGGCGGGCGAGTACCTGGCCAAGGCGGGTTACGTCCGCCCGGCCGAACTGCGCCAGCGCACGTGGTGGGGCCGCGTGGTGAACGTCGTGCGCGGGCTGCTGTTCACGCGCACCGACACCGACGACGTGCTCGTCAACGAACGCGGCGAGCGCGCCAGCTTCACGCTCAGCTACGGCAGCAAGCAGCTGGAGCGCCACCTCACGGTGATGCAGCAGGAGTTCCGCCGTGCCGGCGTGGACATGAAGCTGCGCCTCTTGGAGCCCGGCACCAACTTCGAACGCGGCCTGGAGCGCAAGTACGAGATGACGCTGACCAGCCGCATCACCGGCTTCTACCCGCAGCCGCGGCAGTACTTCCACACCGAGTTCCAGAAGAAGACCAACAACAACAACATCTGGGGCTACACCAACCCGGAAGTCGACCGCCTGATCGAGGTCTACGAGCAGAGCCTGGACCCCGACGAGCGCCGCCGCGCCATGCACCGCATCGACAGCATCACGCAGGACGCGGCCTTCTACATCCCGCTGTGGACCACGCCCTTCATCCGCCTGGCGCACTGGGACTACCTGCGCTTCCCCGACACCTGGCTGCCGCCGCGCACGCGCCAGATCACCGACCACATGGTGAGCTGGATCGACCCCGAGCGCCGCGCCGCGGTGGAGCGTGCCATGCGCGACAACACCGCGCTGCCGCCCGACGGCGAGATCGACAAGGACGCCTTCGGCATCCGCAAGCGCCGCGGCGCCGCCGCGCCGCCACCCTGAGCCGCTGACACCATGGCGCTGCTGGAGATCGACGACCTGCGCATCGGCTTCGAGACCGAGGCCGGGCTGCTGCGCGCCATCGACGGCGTGTCCATCGAGGTCGAGGCCGGGCAGACGCTGGGCCTGGTCGGCGAAAGCGGCTGCGGCAAGAGCGTCACCGCCTCCAGCGTGCTGCGCCTGGTGCCCACACCGCCGGGGCGCTACCTGGGCGGGGCCATCCGCTTCGACGGCACCGACATCCTGCAGCTGCCGCGCGAGCAGCTGTCGAAGCTGCGCGGGCGCGACATCGCCATGATCTTCCAGGACCCGATGACGTCGCTGAACCCGGTGTTCACCATCGAGCGGCAGCTGGGCGAGGTACTGAAGATGCGTTTCGGCCTCGACCGCGCCGCGGCGCGCGCGCGTGCCGCCGAGGCGCTGAAGAGCGTGGGCATCGCAGACCCCGAGCGCCGGCTGGACGCGTTTCCGCATGAGCTTTCGGGCGGCATGCGCCAGCGCGTGATGATCGCCATGGCGCTGCTGTGCGAGCCGCGGCTCTTGATCGCCGACGAGCCGACCACGGCTCTGGACGTCACCGTGCAGGCGCAGATCCTGCACCTGATGCGCGCGCTGCAGCACAAGATGGGCAGCGCGCTGCTGTTCATCACCCACGACATGGCCGTGATCGCCGAGATGTGCGATGCGGTGGTGGTGATGTACGCCGGGCGCGTGGTCGAGCGCCGGCCCGTCGTCGACATCTTCGAGGCGCCGCGCCACCCGTACACGCGCGGCCTGCTCGACAGCATCCCGCGCCGCGCCCAGCAAGCCAAGGCCGAGCTGCCGACCATCGAGGGCACCGTGCCCTCGCTGCTGAAGCCGCCGCCGGGCTGCCGCTTCGCCGAACGCTGCGCGCACCGCGCCACGCTCGACGCGGCCTCGCAGCGCCGCTGCCGCGAGCACGATCCGGCACTGCAGCCCGATGCCAACGGCTGGGTGGCCTGCCACTTTCCGCTGAATGCGGCGGCCCGGCCATGAACAGCCTCGTCACCGAACCAGGCCAGCCGCTGCTGCAGGTCGAGAACCTGCAGAAGCACTACGCGGTGCGCGGCGGCGTGCTCGCCCGCACAACGGCCGTGCTGCGGGCCGTGGCCGGTGTCAGCTTCGAGGTGATGCCGGGGCAGACCCTGGGCCTCGTGGGTGAATCGGGCTGCGGCAAGAGCACCCTGGGCCGCACGCTGATGCGCCTGGAAGAGCCCACCGACGGCCGCGTGCTGTTCAAAGGCCGCAATCTGGCCGAAGCCAAGGGCGACGAGCTGTTCGCGCTGCGGCGCCAGATGCAGATGGTGTTCCAGGACCCGTACTCCTCGCTGAACCCGCGCATGACGGTGGGCGAGATCGTGCGCGAGCCGCTGCTGGTGCACCGCATCGGCAGCAAGGCCGAGCAGGTGGAGCGTGTCAGCACCCTGCTGCAGACCGTGGGCCTGGCGCCCGAGGTGATGGCGCGCTACCCAAACGAGTTCAGCGGCGGCCAGCGCCAGCGCATCGGCGTGGCCCGCGCACTGGCGCTGGACCCGCAACTGGTGATTGCCGACGAGCCAGTGTCCGCGCTCGATGTCTCCGTGCAGAGCCAGGTGCTGAACCTGATGCTGCGACTGCAACGCGAGCGCGGGCTGGCGTATGTCTTCATCAGCCACGACCTCTCGGTGGTGCAGCACATGAGCGACCGGGTCGCGATCATGTACCTGGGCCGCATCGTCGAGATGGGCCCGGTGGACCGCATCTTCGCCGCCCCGGCCCACCCCTACACGCGGGCGCTGATGCAGGCCATCCCCACGCCCGACCCACGCCGCCGCCGCGAGCGCGTGCCGCTGCAGGGCGAGACACCAAGCCCCACCGCCCTGCCCGGCGGCTGCGCCTTCGCCGGCCGCTGCCCCCATGCGGTGGACGACTGCCGCCGCGAGCCCCCTGCGCTGATGCCGCTGGACGCCGCCGCAGCCCCGGCACGCCAGCACGTCGTGGCCTGTGTGCGCCGAAGCGAGCTGCCGGCCTTCGACCCGCTGGCCGGGGGCTGAGCACGCCAGGAGATGTTCGCCTGCGCGTGGTGGCCGTTCGTCCCCCCTCCAGTCGTCCACCCACCGTTAGGGCTGAGACTGTCGAAGCCCTCTTCTCAGCATCGCGCGTCGCGGCAGGCGGTGCACGGTGCGGGCGCTAGGTGTGGCGGTCGGCCCGTTGGGCCGACTGCCTTCCGCTGCTCGACTTGAGGGGGCACCGCAAAACTCGCTGCG